>JAKSMP010000006.1 GCA_024400505.1 Bacteroidales bacterium
CCAGGATCAAACTCTTCATTGTAAGAATTGCTTGTATTTTCATAACCTTTGACTCATCTGTGTCCCAATCCCCCGACCTTGTCGGGCTCTCTGTGACACACGCTATCTCATGTTCCAGAATTTCAATGTTCTCTTGCTTTGTTTCAGAACCGCTGTTCTGTCCTTGAAAGCGAGTGCAAAGATACGGACTTTTTTCAAACTACCAAATTTTTTTTTCATTTTTTCTGTAAATTTTCATTTAATTAAATGACTATCAACAATAAAAAAATTTACTATTAAGGGCTATATAGGAAGAAAAATCACGTCAAAAAAGCCTAAATAAAGGAAAATAATACAAAATTCGATCATTCTCAGTCAACAAAAAAACAGGACATCCATGTATATTGCTGAATTTCTCTTACTTACATCATTCTATTTTTCAAGAACAAAATAATAAAAACTGAATATCAATCAATTGGGAACACATAATAAACTGGAATATTAGAACAAAATGAATAATGGTTGAAGCAAATATGTATTCTAACAATTGAAATAGCACCTGCTTTACAGCACACATGGTAATATTATATATCATCAAAGAAAACAAAGTGAGAGGGCGGAAACGCCAAATTGACGTTTTCGCCCTCGAAAAGAACGCTTGGCAATGCCAAAACATTATTATATATAATACTTTTATTCTTTTACCAGTTTAGCGGTGCGGAGTTCACCGTTGTTGATTACACGAACGACATAGCAACCAGAGGGCAAAGCACTAACATCTACAGTAGCAACCTCGGCGCTGACGGTGGTGGACATTACCTGGCGACCAGTGATGTCAAGCACTTGCAAAGTGGAAGGTTGCTGCGGAAGACCTGCTATAGTGATATTGGAAGTTGAAGGATTGGGATTGAGGCTAAGAGGAGCACTGGCAGGTGCTTTGATGCCAAGAGGAGAATCCTCATAGTTGTAGATGAAATCGCACACATACTGAAGAACGTGATCTACGTCAACCATGTACCATTCCTCACTTGCCATAGCATGAGTATTGTTGTATGTAGCAGGACGGGTGCCCATCTCGGGATGCCAAGGTATGAGGCATTCGTTGAGGGGGAGAGTGTAATCGTAGCGATAGATGCTACGCTCTGTCTCTTGAGAAGTATAGTCATAGTAGTGATACTCGATCACGTTGTTGTACTCATCATAGGTGTAAGTGTAGTATCCTTGATATGCCCATTGTCCATTCTGATTCATAGAACTATCACGCTTGCAAACGAGGTTGTTGCCTTCATATTCATAGGTAATCTTGGTTGAAGCGGAAAGGCCTGCGCCATCAAAATCGAACCACATCTCGGTGTCGAGGAGGCCATTTTTGTAGGTGTATTCTATGCGCTGATAGTTCATACCAGCCATAGTGAGTGTGGTAAGAACAATCTGGTTATTATCGTTGTAAGTATAGTTATAAACACCGCCAAGGGTCCATTGATTATCGTACCAGTTGTAGTTGGTGCGAGAAGTGCGATTGTGGTTTTGGTCATAGGTGAATTGAACATAATAAACATTGCGACGAGTGCCATTGAGAAGCTGCCAACCGCTGACGCGCTCAATATTGCCGTCATTATCATAAAAAATAGAGTCAATCACATCATAGCTATTCAACTCCCAGTCGTGGACAGCAACAAGGTGGTGATGATTATCGAAAGAGAATTCCTGTCCCTCCCAGTGGTCGCTAGCAGAGATGCTTGCGAGCATGGTATTGTGGCCAACTTTAGGAGCCTGTGTGTGAAGAGGGTTGAATTGATGCACATCGGTACGATAGAAAGGTTTGTCCTGTGCATTAAGAGCAAATGCCATGAGGCACGCTGCAAGAATTAATACATTTTTTTTCATTTGTAGAAATTTATAATGAATTATTTATTGTTTGTGTGTCAAATTTGAAGTAGCGGTCGCGGATGCGCCACTCATAGGCAATCCAAAGAATGAAATAGCCATTGGTAAATATCTCATATACCCAAGTCCATGGAGCGGCTAGATAGAGGAATCGTTTGGCAATCCACAGGATGATATCCAACATAAAGAGTGCATCCCACCATTTTTCACGATCGGAAAATGTGAGGACAAGATTGGAATGGGGAAGGACATCCACTGTGTGGGATGCAGAGAAATAAGGTATCATGCTTTGTATCGTGATACAGTATTGCCCCATAGGAATTTCAAGTGTAACTCTACTATCCTTCATAATGCCCACAAATCGGCCATCAATGAACAACTTGTGAGGAATGGCAATGGACATTTTGCCCCGTTTTTGAATGATAGACAATTGCGACATGGTTTATCTCTCTATTGCGTTTTTATAGGGTTTCACCATGCCTTCATTCATCTTGGTTCCCGCTTTGGCCATGATTTTCTTGTTATGCATAAGCCATCCCACAAAGTACATCTTGAGTGAGGTGAGCCACTGTTTTTGTGGAAAATTGTACTGACCATGATGCTTGAAGAATTTGTGGTCGGCCCGCATCATGCCCCGCATAAGGTAAATGAGGTCTCGGAAGATGGTCATGCCACCCACGCCAAAGAAATTTGCAGGCTGACGATAATGATGAGCCAAGGCATAACTAAGCCTAGCAGCCACTTGATCCACACTGCAGGTACGATGCTGCGCATTGGCGGTACCATCATTCACGGCCACCCCACATAGGTAATTACCACCCACGTTGGCTCTTCCCTCAATCACCATCTGCAGATTGGATTCTTGGTCATATTTTCCATTCACCAGATAGGCGACTGGGCTGCCCATAGTGACGGTACGATGTCCGTTGCAAAACTGACGATCATCGTACATCTTAAACCTTGAGCCCATAGAATGATTTTTGATGGTAAAAGCATATACAATGGCATCGCAGGTTTGAATCTCTTGGCGGAGGAAAGAATCGAAATTATCGGAATATACGCACTTCCCATCTGCACTGCAATGGAAACAGCTCAAACAACCACCCATGAAGTGATAATCATGGATGTTTACGAGTTTATGGTTGCATCGAAGTTTTTCTACAAAACCATTTATCATGCCTTTCAATGCATCATCCTCTGGAGCCAAATCGGCTACAATAGCCACTTTTTTGTTGCTCATAAAATCCACCTCGGGGCATCCATCCATTTGGTATTGGACAAACTCAAAGTACGAAGCCGCCTCTCCTCTACCCTTTTCATGAAGCAAGTCGTCCATATCGGCACTTAAACCAGGCAACACGTTGAGATGAAGGTCGGAACAATTCTCTTCGATAAAACGATGAGCTGTCACGTCATAAAAATGTTTAGATGTGGTAATTTGGGTGGCATATTTGCCCTCCAAGCAAAGACATCCTGCATCCACTTGTTCCTTCATAAGCTCCACAAAACGATGAAGTTGGCTAGGAACAAGGAATGTATATACCGGATAACAGAACAGCAGCAAATCGGCTTGATTCAGAAGCATCAACGAGTAAGAGAAGTCGCGTTCAATCTGCTTGATACACTGTCCGACATGCAGCACATGATATTCATGATTGGGATATCTGCGCTGCAAAAAGAGGCATGTATGATAGGTGATGGAGTTTGCCCCTTTTGGACTGCCGTTCAATATTAATATATTCATAATATTATTGGGGTAACGAAAATCTGCCATTTTTATTATGTTATTAGGCACAAAAAAAGCAAAACCAATGGCAGATATTGTTCTTTCAAAAGGCACACATTTCCTTGATATGCCCGTACACAGAAAAGCACTAATCGGTTTCTATCAAAAACGACACTGGCCGGAAGCCATCGTTGCAGCTTATCATAGCACTGTGCGGATTCTTCATCCAACCATCATAGAAATTGCCACCTCCTCGGGCCAATTCTTCTACAAACTCATGCATGGTCTTCCATGCTTCGTCACACAAACCTTCAGGCTGCTTCCCGTTGCGGCTCAGCCAACATTGACCAACGCACACATCACAAGTATGCTCAATAGGGTTTTCATATCGGACCTGAAGATCCTTATAATCAGCTTTACGGATAGCAGTAATTTTGACCTCTTTCATGTTGCAAAGATACAACTTTTCCTTCACACAGATGAAAAAACTTGTCATTTGCAAAAAAAATCGTATCTTTGCATTTTTGATTTTCAAAATTCACCGTTTTATGAAACGAATAATTATATATATATTTTTGTTATTGCCATTTTTATCGTTTTCCCAAACCCTTACAGCTTTTCGAGGCAAGGTAAGTAACGGCTATAACTTCTGGGTTTGTACCCCAAAAGGATACGATTCTTTGCAGTCCGACACCCCCGTCATCCTTTTCCTTCACGGAGCCAGTCTCTGCGGCAACAATCTGGAACGTGTGCGTCGCTATGGCCCCCTCCACGCTCTTGCTATGGGAAGACAAATCAACGCTCTCATCATCGCCCCTCAGAATCCTGGCGGAGCTTGGAATCCCGACAGAGTAAACAACGTAGTAGATTGGGTATTCGACCATTATGCTGGCGACACCAACCGGTTTTACGTTCTCGGAATGAGTCTTGGCGGATATGGCACCATAGACTATTCGGCTGCTTATTCTCATCGCATAGCTGCTGCTATGGCTCTTTGCGGTGGCGGCAATCCCAAATCCTATTGCGGATTGAATGACTTGCCTTTATGGATTCTGCATGGCACAGCCGACCGAGCAGTCACTGTTGCTCAGTCGCAAAAAGTGATTGACAAAATGGCACAATGTGGTGATAGTCCCCGACTAAAGTTCACCAAACTGCCTGGCGTTGATCATGGTGGGTTGGCACGCGCATTTTACATCTCTGAGACCTACGATTGGCTCTTCCAGCATCGGTTGGACACCCCCAATCGCCCCATCAACAAAGACTATGAAATCACCGTGGACCGCCTTCATAAAGCCTATAAAGATATCGACCGAAAAGCCAACAACCTCGTGGTTCGCAACAACGGCAGTTCATCGGCCAAAAGCGACAATAAAAACGAAGACCTCTCCAACACCCCCACCAACGAAGGTGAGACCCAATACCACACCATCCGTAAAGGCGACACATTGGGAGCTTTGGCCAAGAAATACCACACTTCCGTCAGCAAGCTCTGCAAGTTGAACAATATTTCACAAACTACCACTTTACGTATTGGGAAAAAACTGCGTGTGAGGTAATTGAATCTTACCAATTGCTGCATAGCTGACCTTTACTGGCATAGGTCTCAATACTTTTCATAGATAGTCAGGTGGAATTGTTTCTTCAGCAATAGTGCAGTTTCTAGCAATCCACCCTTACCCTACAATCAAACCCTACGCAGCGCTGCACTACATCCTATCGCAACGCTGACATTTATCGTAAGCAACCATTCAGCCCAAGACTTAGGAGCAATATCGCCAATCCGCCTCGAGGAGTGAAGATGTATATTTTTTAGCATTATCTCTAGATATTTGGGATTGGTTTCTTCATGATAAGAAACAAATAAAAAAGATATACTATCCACATATCGGCAACCATATATCTGCTCATCACGAACCATATATCTCCTCGTCACGAACCATATATCTTCCGCTCGGCAACAATATATCCCTTGACGAGATTGATCTGAATATTCACGAAAGGCCCCAAGAGCATCATTCGTTCAAAAAAGCGCCACTCTTAGTCAACAGAAATGTGGAGTAAGGGGAGCAAAAGAAATACAATAATTTAAGTAATGTCGGAAACAAAATTTCTTTCATTCCACGTATTTTTCGTATCTTTGCAATCACAAAAAAGTATAGAAACTATGAACTATCTAGACGTTATAAATCATTACCCCGACTTTCCCAAACCTGGGATTGATTTTATTGATATCTTGCCTTTCCTTTCCAATAAGGATGCTTTCAATGAGATTGTTAGAGATATAGATGCGCACACACACTACCCTAATGTGGCAACCGTGGAAGCCCGCGGTTTCCTGTTTGCTGCACCGCTGCTCACCCAATCTGCACTGGTACAAAATATTGTGCCAATCCGCAAAAAAGGCAAACTTCCATTCAGTGAAGGTGACCTCCACGATGTGGAAATCATGAAAGAATATGGCGCCGACCACGTGTATTATCGACTCTCCGATATTGCCGCTGGCAAGCCCAATGGCGACACTTTCGAGCTAACATTCTTTGATGATATCTTGGCCACCGGAGGCACTGCCATCGGAATAGCAGAATCATTGAATAAGGAGAAAGTTATGGTGGATGGCAAAGAATATAAAGTGAAAGTAAAAGAGTTTCTATTCTTGGTGGAATTTCCTGACTTGTACGACCACGATCGTATCAATGCTATAGCACCTGTGCATTCTTTTGCCCAAATAGATGGAGAATAATTAATATTAAAGTCATGAAAAAGTTATTTCTTTTTTTTGCAGCTATACTCTGCGTGGCTCTCACATCTTGTATCAGAGAGTCGTCCTATACAATCAATTTCACTGACGATGTGGCTGAGTTTGCCAATGTAACTGTGTTCGAATACGACTACGGCGATGAACTACTGGCCCGCCGAGAAATCAAGGATGCCCGCAACTTGGTTTATGAATTCACTTCGTATGATGGTGCATACAATGTGGTGATTGGCGTAGAAGCCATTGTCAATGGCAGAATCATGGAATGGTACAGTGCTGATATCTTTAAACTAGATCCCGATAATAATACCGATATCGAAGTAAATTTCCGCAAGATGAACACCCAGGATTCCAATCCCATGAATCCTGCCGATGTAGTTTCGCGTTATTTGTATTGATAATCGTAGAAGCTATCGTCAGAAAGGGCTTCTGTTTTAGAGGATGATTGTTCTAAAAAACAGCTTTCAGCATGATGGCCACGATGACTACAGCATAGGCAAGTTTGAGGCCAGTGCCACATAGGAAACCCATGAAGGCACCCCAGGCAGCTCGGAGAGCTTCTTTGGTAGGTTTATGGTTGAGTGTTTCACCCAAGAAAGCACCCAAGAAAGGCCAAAAGACCACGCCCAGCAAGCCTTGAGGGCCAAAGGGTAGTCCAATGATGGAAATAATGAGACCTATATTGCACCCCCATACTCCCGCTTTGCTTCCTCCAAACTTTTTAGTACTGATAGAAGGTATCACATAGTCTAGCACAGTGATTATCACAGCAAATGCACAAGTAATTATGAGCATGGACATAGTGAAAGAAATGCTTTGTGTGAGGTGCATCACTATCAAGCCAGCCCAACTGAGTGGAGGGCCGGGGAGACCCGGGACAATCGAACCTAGGATGCCAACAACGGCAAGAACGAAGGCGAGGATAAGTAAGAACGTGTTCATAATGAATGATGTTTAGCAATTAGTACACTTTCTTGGTCAAATATTTCATCAAATCTGATGCGAAGCTGTTCTTTGTCAGCAATCAATTCGTGCAGAATATTCAATTGTTGCACATTGCGTGATTGGGGGATATAGAGCTTGAGGTATCCACCTGGAGCATATTTCTCATTAAGATGCTCCAATGTGCGCAGCCATTGTCCTTCACGGTTGAGGTTGGGGAAATGCGATAAGCCATATTGCACAGTGCGACGGAGTATGGTTAGTGGTTGAATGTCTCGGTCGGCCTCAGCCACAATCATGCCATAAAGGCTACGGGGAGAGCGTTGGGCTGAAGCACGATGATCCTCGACAGCCTGAGCCATGGTATCTATCTGCTGCTGCGAGAACCACTGGATTAGATGGTTATCGCTGCGGAGCATTTGGGCAGAAACCTGGTGATGAAGCTCGCGTCCTTGACATAGTCCAATATCATGATATGCTGATATTGCATAAACCATATTGAGGTTTAACTCGGGGTAGTGGCCTGCCAACTCCATGCTTTGTGCCATCACTTTCTGAGCATGGTTGAGCTGGTGTGCTGCGTCAAAGTGGGTGTATTGTGGGAGAATTTCAGATTCGACATATTGGCGCAGCTGAGCATCAACCATGGGGTATGTCATCAACTGATAGGCTCTGCGAGGTGTACCATCAGCAATGTAGATGGTACCACAATAACAAAAACCTTGACTCAACAGAATGTGTTGCATGATTGCATTAGCCTCGTGGGTGTCGGCCTTGAGGCAAGATGCTTGGGTTTTGCACCACTCAAAACAGGTGCGCCCAATACCTTTGTAGCCAGGCAGGCAGCAAAGTCGGTGGATTGTGGCATAAGGTGTTGATTCATCAATCCACAAGCCGTCATATATTACCCGATAAGTAGGATCGTTGCCATGCACAAGGGCAAAATAGCCGATAGGTTTTCCATCCTCTAGTATCAAATGTGCGTGGCCACCTTTGATGTCTTTCTCTATAGTGTTGGCATCAGGGTAACCGTTGGTCCATTGCACCATGTTGCCATGCTCACGCATGATGTTGCGCGAGTTATCACACATTGACAGGACGAGCGGAATGTCGGTCAATTGGGCAAGGATTATAGTTCTATTATTCACCATTTTGCTTATTCGTGTTCTGGTGAAATAACGCTTACAATACATAAATATTGCATAGAGTATTGCTAATATGCTCAATATAATATTTTGATAGGTTTTTGAAATTGTATAGGTAGTAGATAAAACAAAGTGAGTTCTTCATCGAAAAACGAACAAGAACTATAGAAGTGCCATAGAAACGCCATAGAAGTGCCATAGAGGCACGATCAGATACCGAATTTAGAAGAAAGGGGTACGGCTTGTAGGCCGCACCCCTGTTTAAAGATGGTGAAAGGCTAGCTGTAGGAATCCATATAATAGTCATATTCCACTGTTTCCACCTTATGGTTTGCCAGATCTTCAACCACATAATTCTCCGATGTTTTAGGAGCAACGGGTTGCAATTGAACTGGTACTTGCTTGTGCTTGGACCTAACGGCATTTCGCACTTTCACCATTTTTCTTTGCCAAGCCAGACGGTTGCCTGAATGCTTGATTGACTGTAGGTTGTTTTTCATAACTTGGTTGTTTTTGGTTGAGACTAAGGTTGTGGTTATGTGAACGAATCACGCTGCAAAAGTACTCACTATATTTGACATAGAAACATCTAATTTACTCAATAAGTTATTGATAAAATCAATAACACTTATTTTGTATATTAGAAAAATATTGAGTACTTTTGCTTTTCCAAAACACAAGCAACCGATTAATAACACAATTCATTAAAGCTATGACTTTGCAGCAATTAGAATACATCCTAGCCATTGATGAGCACCGCCATTTTGTGCGTGCAGCAGAGGCTTGTGGCATCACTCAGTCCACACTAAGTTCCATGCTCAAGAAATTCGAAGAGGAGATGGACCTCACTATCTTCGATCGCAATGCTCACCCTATCAAGCCCACAGGGGCGGGAGAGAATATACTACGCCAAGCACGAATTGTGCTTTACCATGCCAATCAACTCAAAGAAGCAACGCTGGATGAACGTAAGCGAAAGCAGGGGGTAATACGCATCGGCATTACTCCGACCATTGCACCTTGCATTGTTCCCAAATTGTTCTGCCACGTGAAACAATTGGAGGGGGTGGACATAAAAGTGTGTGAAATCACCCGCGATCAAGCAATTGAACGGGTAAAATGCGCACAACTGGACATGGCCATCATGTCGGTTTCTCACACTATCCCCAATCTTATGTCCATTCCGCTCTATACAGAGCATTTTGTAGCCTACGTCTCGCCCAACGATCCGCTTTTCAATCAAACAACATTCAATACAACCACTATGCCAATGGACCGAATTTGGGTTTTGCAACACGAAATCAGTTTCCAACAGCAAGTTGAGTTATTTGGCAACCTGGAGTCGGGACGACGCTCAATCTATGAATCAGGGAATATTCCTACGCTGCTGCACCTTGTCAACGAAACGGATGGATACACAGTGCTACCCGAACTGCATGTACCTTTACTACGTCCCGATCACAAACAATACATCCGAGTGTTTGACGACCCTGTGCCTTCGCGAGTTGTGTCTCTTTTTGTGCGGCACGATTATGTACGCGAGGGCATGCTCAACATCATTCGTGATGCCATCCTCAAAATAATTCCTGCACACATGATTAATGAGCATTTGGCTAAATACCCGATAAAGTTGTGAATAACAAGACCAAATCAAGCAGAAAAAAACGTGCACCACTCGTGTGCACGTTTTTGACAATAAAGCCTGTTAAATTACAAACAGCCGATGTTATTCTGCCAACAACTTTTCGATGACAGATTCAAGTTCTTCCGGGGTTACCATAGGTTCAAAACGAGCTATCACCTTGCCCTTGCGGTTAATGAGAAATTTGCCGAAGTTCCAGCGCACTTCGTCACCTTGGTCATAACCGGTGCCTGTTTGTTGATGAATTTGAGTGAGCATAGCGGCAAACTGAGCATATTGCTCAGGATAGCCAGCAAATGGGGCTTGTTTTTTGAGCCATTTATATAGAGGTGCAGCATTCTCGCCATTAACGTCAATTTTCTCAAAGATGGGAAAATCTACACCATAGGTGGTGGAACAGAATCCGCGGATTTCCTCAGAAGTGCCAGGTTCTTGCCCCAAAAACTGATTGCAAGGGAACCCGAGCACTACCAAGCCACGATCTTGGTATTTCTGATAAAGTTTCACAAGACCTTCGTATTGAGGAGTGAGTCCGCAGCGGCTGGCCACATTCACAACCAGCACCACTTTGCCTTTGTACTCTTTCATGCTCACCTCACGACCATCAAGATCCTTCATCTTGAATTTGTAGAACGAATTTTGACTCCAGGCCATGCTTGTGCACAACATCATAGCCATCATTGCTAAAGATAGAATTTTTTTCATGATAATTAATTTAGATTTTGTATTAATATTTAAGGATAATTTCAAAGACTTCGATTCCAAAGAATAGGTTTGTTTCCAGCACCAATCTCGAAGAAATAGCGCACTATGCCCAAATCCATTTGCGTATATGATCCCCAACCCGTGCTTTGGTACACTCGATTGTCGCGAAGCTCAAAATGGAATTTTTGCTGGTTGATGGCAGTGGGGGCTTTGAGTGCATAAAGCACACCCTGGCGAAACCATTGTGGGGTGTCGGGATGAAAGTCGGCCACCTCTTCGGGTTTGCGCACACGATGGTTAACGGGCTTGCCGTTGCCATAGCCCAAAGCGATTACTGAACGCACTTTGTCGCCAGGTCGAAGGGTAAACGCATTTGTGACCTTGTGATAGGTGGCACCCACCCAGCAACTGTCAAGACCCAATTGTTTGGCACGGAGCATCACTTGAGCGCCGTAGTAGCCCAATCGGTAATCGAGGTCTGATGATTGAGGACCAGCCAGCACCAAATAGTTTCGCACACCTTTGAACATACCATAGGTGAACAAAAAACTACCGAATGCTTTGGGTTCGTCAAGAACGAGTTGGATGTTTAGGTTAGCAGATGAGTTGCATTGAGCAATCAGTGAGCGCAGATCATCTACTGTCGGCTGAGGAATAGCATCGGCAATATAGCTGCGGATGGAGTGACGCTGATTTACAGCTTCTTCAATTGTTAGCATTTTATAATAATAAGGATTTGTAATAATAGATTCATAACGCACCTTGGCCTGAAAAATTGTATCAGCGAGAGAAGAATTCACAATTTATATAATCTACAAAGTAATGGCATATAAGATTCATCCATAAATATTAAAGTGACTATGATAGATAATTCGTATATTTGCAAAATAAAAAAAGTGTTATCATGAACGAAATACTGCATATTATCAATCAGATGTCGCCATACCTGTTGCTGGGTTTTCTTATCGCAGGAGTAATGCACGCATTTATTCCAACAGTTTTTTATCAGAAACACTTTTCCCAACCTAATTTTGGTTCTGTACTGAAAGCTGCTTTGTTTGGGATTCCTTTGCCACTCTGCTCATGTGGAGTAATTCCCACAGCCATGTCTCTCCGCAATGAGGGGGCTTCAAAAGGGGCAGTCACTTCATTCCTTATTGCCACACCTCAAACTGGAATTGATTCCATACTTGCTACCTATGGATTGCTAGGGCTACCTTTTGCCATCGTTCGCCCCATTGCAGCTCTGGTCACTGCTCTGGTGGGTGGCAGTATGTCCAATATGCTAAGTGGCAATGATGAGGAACAATCATGCAAGAATTGCTCTGTTGAGGAGAAAAGTCAAATGACTCTGGCTCAACGACTCGTACTTGTGATCCGCTATGCCTATTTGGATATGATTCAAAGCATTGGGAAATGGCTTATGGTGGGTCTGATTGTGGCTGGACTGATTACCATATTTGTGCCGCAAAATTGGTTTTCAGTATTTGAGGGCAATACCCTTTTGTCCATGCTGGTTGTGTTGGCTATTTCCATTCCCATGTATCTCTGCGCCACTGGGTCAATACCTATTGCTGTGGCACTTATTATGAAAGGGCTTACACCTGGAGCTGCTTTGGTGCTGCTCATGGCTGGTCCTGCATGCAATATGGCCAGCGTGTTGGTAGTCAAGTCTGTGATGGGCACCCGATCATTGATAATCTACTTAGCCGCTGTGGTCATTGGAGCCATTGGATTTGGCTGTTTAGTGGACTATTTGCATTTCAATGAAATCGTCAGTTTCACTGGGACGCTCAGTTGCAGTGGGGCTTGCTGCCATGCTTGCCAGACCGATGGTTGGTTTGCATGGACATGCACCGTGCTGCTGGGAATGATGATTATCAACGCATTCGCTTTCGGAAAATATTGGAACAAAAATACAGCAACAAAAACTATGAACGGGAAAACTTATCTGATCGAAGGTATGGACTGCCCCCATTGTCGCGCAGCAGCAGAGAAAGCCCTGCAGGGCGTTGAAGGTGTTACCAATGCCAATGTGGTACTGGAAACCAAAGAGGCTTACATAGAAGGAACTGCTTCGGAAGAAGATTTGAGGAAAGCTATTGAATCAGTTGGCTTTTCGCTTAAAACGAAATGACCGAACTGCATATAAAAAACATGGTGTGCCCACGTTGCGTGATGGCAGTTGAAACTTTGCTCAAACAGCATAACCTTGACGTGTTGCAAGTGGAGTTAGGTATGGCTCAAGTAACCGAAAAACTTACAGATGCGCAACAATATTCCATTAGTCAGGATCTAGAGTCGCTGGGATTCGAACTATTATCCGACCCGCAGACACAACTTGTAGAGACCATTAGAGCAACCGTGATAGAATGGGTACGTATAGAGGGTGACCGAGAAAAATTGTCAATCTTTTTGCAACACCGACTTGCCAAGGAATATAGTGCTTTGAGCAAAATATTTAGCCAAGTGCGAGGCATCACTATTGAACGATACGCCATTTTGCTGCGCATAGAACTTGCAAAAGAGCTGCTATGCTACAGTCAATTGGACATGGCTGAGATTGCATACCGATTGGGATATGCTAGTCCCACCCATTTCAGTGCCCAGTTCCGCAAAGAAACTGGACTTTCACCCAAAGCTTTCAGACAACTGGGGAACAGACAAAATATAGCCTTGCGCAAAGGGTTTGACCAAGTGTAGCCAGCATAGCATTATCATTTATTAACTCGAACAATAATATTATCAAATAAACGTTATAATTCTAATATGAAAAAATTTGCTATTATAGCGTTTGTCATACTTTTGGCAGTAGGTGAGTTCCCTGCCAAGGCACAAGACACAGTGACAAAGGCCAAAACGCTCCCCGCATTCAGCATTCGCCACAAACTCGAATGCCGATTCCAAAAACTCTCATCTATAGAGCAAAACGAAGTAATTACCGCTGATGGTCTCAAAGGACTAGCATGTTGCAATTTGGGTGAGAGTTTCGAAAACTCAGCAAGCGTAGATGTGGGCTATTCCGATGCCGTAACGGGGTGCAAGCAGATTCAACTACTTGGCCTCACAGGCATCTACTCACAAATGATGTTGGAGAACATACCTTTCCTGCGTGGCGTAGCCGCACCTTACGGGCTAGGCTTTGTGCCTGGCCAATGGCTGGAAAGTATCTCGGTGAGCAAAGGTGCAGGCACGGTTAAAAACGGATATGAAAGCATCACAGGTTGCATCAACTTGGAGTTTGAGAAACCCCAACGCGGCAATCGATTCACACTCAATTTGTACGAAAACAGCGATCTGAAAAGCGAGATTACAGCCAAACTGAATCACCGATTCAACGACAATCTTTCCACCGGATTGTATGTCTTTGGCACAAAAAACTTGTTGCGCGTTGACCATCTAGGGCATGATGGTTTTATGGATTTTCCCATGCAGACCCAAGCCAACATTGTCAACCGCTGGCTATACCAGGCAGACAACGGATTCCATTCCATTTCTCTTATTAACTATGTGTATGAGAACCGCTTTGGTGGACAGATGGAATTCCAACCTGAAATGTGGAAAAACGATAGCATTTATGGGTTTGGTGGCACTACTAAGAGACTCCATTTTTTCACCAAAAATGGTTTCCCCATCAACGATAAGTCCAGTTTAGGTACACAAATCTCGGCCTCCTACATCCATCAAGATGCCTTTTATGGAAAGTCCGACTATTGTGCCAAAGAGAAAAATTTCTATGCCAACATTTTATATGACAGAGAGCTGGGTGCTTTCACATCTATGACAGCAGGTATTTCTATGCGTTACAGCGACATCGATGAGGGCATCTATTCTGATCCTTATCTTGGTGCACTCATTTTCAGCAACGACACGCTTGCTTGGGGTCAAATGTGCGAAGTGGTGCCTGGGGTCTTTGGAGAATACACACTAAAACTTGGCACCATATTTACTACCACGGCAGGACTTCGCTACGACTATAATTCTTTCTTCCACCGCCATCTGATCACCCCACGACTTCATCTGCGTTGGGAACCCGTTGAGACTTACATCATACGAGCCTCAATAGGGCGCGGTTTTCGTGCTGCAAATGTCATTGCCGACAACTTTGGAATCTTGGCATCTAGTCGCAACATTCATGTATTGGGTAATATAGATATCGAAGAGTCATGGAATGGTGGAGTAAACTTTACAAAGAATTTCCAGTTATCAAAAGACCGGACAATAAAATTGACAGCTGACTATTACCACACCGAATTTGTAAATCAGTTGGTTGCCGATCTGGATGCAAGCCCCTTCGAAGCCTATTTCAATAATTTGGAAGGACGCAGTTTCTCCGATGTAGTGCAAATGGATGTCACCATAGAACCTTTCCGCAATTTTGAGGTGACACTGGCAGGCAAGTTGAACAACGTAAAATGCACTTACCACAACGTGTTGATGGACAAGCCATATACCTCCAAATGGCGAGGTCTGCTGGTATTCACTTACCACACACCTTTTGAGAAATGGCGTTTTGATCTCACCACTCAGCTCAATGGTCCCATGCGTTTGCCTCTCAACGTGAGTGAACACAATGGATATTCTAAGCCTTATATTTACATGCTTGGCCAAGTCACTCGCAAGTTTAAGCATAGCGACCTCTATGTTGGCATCGAGAATATCACAAATTATGTACAACCCCACCCCATTGCAGGCTATCAGACCCCATTCTCTCAATCTTTCGATGCCTCTGTGGTTTATGCCCCACTCATGGGAAGGTTGTTTTATCTAGGTTTTCGATACAACATAAGATAACAATTCATTCAATCACTAAATATTCAATAAATTATGAAAAAGATTGCATTTTTCCTCTTTTTGACGGTTATTCTCTGTAGCTCAGTTTCTGCTCAAAAGAAAAAACTTCCCGCCGATGCGCAAACTGCCAAAATCAATCTCCCTGGTTGGTGCTGCAATAGCCTCAACCCTACAATCGAGAATACCCTTGCCTACGAACGTGGAGTAGTTAGTTGGACTCTCGACAAGGAGCACAAATGCGTAGCTGTAGTATATCGCAGCAAGAAAACCACTCCCGACAAGATTGAGAAAGCACTCTCAGAAAATGGAGTTCTCACTGAGCACTATAAGGCCAACCCTCGCGCCGTTAAAGATTTGCCCAAATGTTGCCAGCCTAGCAACCGTGGCGAAAACGTCCAATGCGGGCACTAACATAGTCTCCTTCACTCAAAATAATCCAGCACGCATGAAAGGCAATGAACTGAAACCACATATCGGCATTTTTGGACGCAGAAACTACGGCAAAAGTTCGCTCGTCAATTTCCTCACAGGTCAGAATATCGCCATCGTATCCGACCTTGCAGGCACCACCACCGATCCTGTCAAGAAAACCATGGAAATAGGTGGTATTGGTCCTGTAGTGTGGATTGATACTGCTGGTATTGACGATGAAGGCACCATTGGCCGTATGCGAATTGAGAAGAGTTTGGAAATGCTCGACCAGTCCGACTTTGCGCTCATCCTTTTCACCAACAATCAGTTCGATGCTGAGGAGGTGATGCTAGTGGATCATTGCCGCAAACGCCAAATCCCATTTGTGCTCATCTACTCTCAGGCAGACCGCATACCACCCGACCCAGCATTGATTTCACAGCTGGAGCTAGACTATGCCACCAAGGTATTTGTGCTCTCAATCAAAAACAAATCCTTACGAGACCCCCTCACAACCATCATCCGCAACAATCTTCCTGAGTCGGCTTACGCTAGTCCGTCTTTGCTCCAAGGAGTTGTCCACCAAGGCGACACCGTGGTGCTTGTTACCCCCATTGATTCCTCTGCTCCAGAGGGACGCATGATTCTGCCTCAGGTACAAGTGCTGCGCAATGTGATGGACCTTCATGCAATGGCTTTTTTCTGCCAACCTCAGGAGTTGCCACAACTGTTGTCTTCACTGCAGACCCCTCCTCGTCTCGTCATCACCGATAGTCAAGCCTACGCTCAAGTAGCTCAACTTGTTCCAGAGGATATCTACCTCACTAGTTTCAGCGTGGTGCTGGCTCGCGCAAAGGGATTATTCAGAGACTACATCCAAGGAACACCCACCATTGACCAATTGAAAGATGGTGACCGCGTATTAATGCTCGAAAGCTGTACACATAACGTCACCTGTGAAGATATTGGACGTGTGAAACTGCCAAAACTATTAGCCAAATACACTGGCAAACAAATCCTTTGCGAGACCGTTGCAGGATTCTCCAATCTACCACGTCCCATTCAAGAATATGCTTTGGTAATACAATGCGGCGGCTGCGTAATCACCGCCAAGCAACTAGCTGCTCGATTGGCACCAGCCATCGATGCACAAATACCTGTTAGCAATTATGGGCTTGCTATCGCATACATGAACGGTATCTTCCACCGCTCAATGCAAATATTCAACATTGATACTAAGGATCAAAAAGCAAAATAAACACCACCAGTACCTGAAATATTAATTCAAAATCAGCACATCATGTCCCTCTCAATCATCGTAGCCTGCGCTCAAAATATGGCCATCGGCAAAAACAACGACCTGCTTTGGCATATCTCCGACGACCTCAAACGATTCAAATCCCTCACCAGCGGCCATGCCGTGCTTATGGGACGCAACACTTTCGATTCACTACCCAAAAAACCTTTGCCCAAACGTCGCAACATTGTCATCACACACAACCCCGACTTCTCTTATCAAATTCCCGACACCGCTACTGGTACTTTAGAAGTAGTGCACAGCATACAAGAAGCTTTACTGCAAACACAAGGCGAAGAAGAAGTGTTTGTGATAGGTGGTGCAGCTATCTACCAACAGTTGCTGCCTCTAGCCGACAAACTCTATATCACTTGGGTATATCAAGACTTCCAAGCCGATGTATATTTCCCAGAAATCGACCTCAATCAATTCGAGCGAGTGAAAATCACTGAAAGACAGCAAGACCTAGAGAGTGGGCTTGGGTTTGCCTACGCTGATTACGTCCGGCGCAAATAAGCACCATTATCGCAGCGCTGCTTTCATTCGCCCAATATTATCGTATTTGCGAATGATGAGGTAGTAAGCCAATACCAGCACCACAGCAGCACCAATCCAGGCAAGCATGTCAATCATCACAATGCCGTTGTAGCCCCACATCTTTGGCAGCAAAAAGGATGCTACACAACGAATGGCCAATTCCAGCAATCCTGCCATTAAAGGCCAAAATGTGCGACCAATACCTTGTAAGGCATTACGATAGACAAATATCAAATATAAGAAAGGGAAAAAGACGGCCGTAACAAACAAGTATCGCCCCGATGAGAAATAAATTTCCCCCACATTGGGTAATGCAGCCATTTGGTCGTCAACATACATTGAGGTGAACGCATCGGGCCACAACAGCAAAGCACTAGAGGATACTACGCACACCGCCATGACGATGAAAAGCGTGGCTCGCACCCCTTTGCGCACTCGGGCCATATTGCCAGCACCAAAATTCTGACCAGCAAAATTGGCTATGGCAGTACCAAAAGCCATAGCCACCAATGCTCCAATATTCTGAATCTTATTAGCAGCAGTGAAACCCGCAATATAGGTGGCAGGAAATTCATTGAGGGCCGCTTGCAAAAGAATAAGTCCAATGGACACAACACTGAACTGCAACGCCATAGGCAAGCCGATTCGCAGATGCTCTGTCACTTCTTCAACTCGTAGTGCAAAATCGGGAAGGCTTAGTCGAAGGAACTGATATTTATGCATCGCATAGCCGAAACTGAGCAATGCCGAGAGTGCCTGAGCGATGACTGTGGCCAAAGCGGCTCCTCGAACACCCCATCCTAAACTGACAATGAACAGCAAATCCAATCCCACGTTCACTACCGATGAAAAGATGAGGAAATACAATGGTGTTCTACTATCGCCAATAGCGCGCAAAGCACAAGCAATCATATTATAGGCCATGGTAGCTACAATACCCAAAACAATGACTATCAGATACTCGTAGGCAAATCCATAAACATCTGCAGGTGTACCCATCCAACGTAACACTGATTCACTCAAAACAGCCCCAGCACCGGTCAATACCAAAGCCGTGGCGGCACACACCACCAGACTAGTTGCAAAAGAACGACGCAGCTGAGCATAATCACCTCGCCCAAAAGCCTGAGCCATGCAAATACCCATTCCACTGGTGATGCCCAGGATAAAGCCAATAATAAAAAACGTGATACCATTGCTCACACCCAAGCCTGCCAAAGCCTGATAGCTTACATTGCGGCCCACAATAATGCTATCCACCAGTTGATAACACTGCTGGAACACATTGCCAATAATGATAGGAATAGAGTACAGGGTAATAACTTTAACACACCCACCTTTTGTAAGATCAAGCTCCATATTATATTCCAGAATAGTTCAAAAAATCATCAACTTGCATCACTTGACCTACGCCGCCTACCTCAATCTGAATTATGCTACTGTCCTCAACCTGCATCCTCACCTCAATAGCACTGGGTATGCCCATTGTAAGACCCTGAAGAAAAGAATAATGAGTTGATTGGGAGAAATGCTTGAAAAGATAGCCAGCCAAGGCACAATTGGAAGTGCCTGTGGCCGACTCCTCGGGAATTCCATATCGAGGGGCAAAATTGCGACACACCGCCACTGGGGTATCTCCCCCAATAAGGGCAAAGGCATGAATACCAACAACGCCCTGACGATGATTTAGTTGTGCCATCACATCAAAGTTTGGTTTCAAAGCATCTAACTCATCCACGCTACCAACGGGGAACATGATATCTTTCAGTCCCGTGGAAACAGCCTGGATAGGGAGAACTGGATGAGGCTGCAAATCGGGGAAACAGTCTCTGAAATCCTCGAAGCAATAAAACTCATGAAACACAGGACAACATTGCTGCATCCACACTTTTCCGTCTGCCGACACCGAAACTTGCAGCCTGCCAGACCGCGTATCAATGGTGTAGCATCCAGCCTGAAGTCCTTGCTGGTGCAGCAAAACGAAGGTGGCAATGGTGGCATGGCCGCACAAGTCCACTTCGTCCACTGGTGTGAAATATTCAAGGCGGAAATCAGCCAACGGAGAATCGCTGACAAAAACCGTCTCCGACAAGCCCACACGCTGGGCTATGTGGAGTTTTTGCTTACGATCAATCCCTCCAGCTGCCAGCACCACCCCTGCACCATTGCCACCCTTTCCTTGATGGCAAAATGCATTGGCTATGTAAACTCTTGGCTTCATAACTGAGGCTTACAAAGCCCAGATGACCAGGCCAGAACAGATGATAATGCCAGTGATGAGTAGGTCGATGAGGCAAAATCCCATGATGTCTTTGGCATCGAGTTTGGCGATGGCCAAAGCGGGGATGGCCCAGAAAGGCTGGATGAGGTTGGTCCATGCATCGCCCCAAGCAATGGCTGTGCCGGTGAGGCCGGGGTCAACACCCAGATTGGCACCAGCAGCAAACATAATAGGAGCTTGAATAGCCCAATGTCCACCACCCGAGGGTACAAACATATTGAGCAATGCCGCACACAAGAAAGTGAGCAACGGATAGGTTGTGGGATTTGATATAGAGATGCAAGCATTGCTGATAACGGTGCCAAAACAGATGCCGCTGGCGCCCACACCCGTGATGATGCCCATGATGCCAGCATAAAAGGGGAACTGCAAGATTATGCCACTAGCACCAGTAGCCGCTTTACCAAAAGCACGCACATAGGCCAAGGGGGTGCCATGCAATACTACGCCCAAAAACAAGAACAGCATGATAACGCTGCCCAAGTCGAAAGAGCCACCACGGAAACCAAGATGGATGACCAAATAAGTAAATCCCAGTAATGCAACAATCCAACTCAGCACACGGGAGTTCTCCATTCGCTGAGCGGGAGTGAGACTTTTTTTGTCCAATTTAGCCACCACGGGGGACTCCTCTTCCAGCAAAGCAGGATCCACGCAAATGATGTCGTTCTTTGGGTGCATCAAGGAGTTGGTGATGACAATGGCCACAATGACCACTGCCACAATAATCAAGTTGTGATAATCGAGGATGGTTTGGGATACGGGCACAGGCTCGGTGAGAATGCCGTTTGTGGCCTTGGCTAGGGCCTCGCCGGGGGTGGCCATGGTGAGGGGAATGGAGCCAGAGAGACCAGCATGCCACACCACAAAACCACTATAGGCCGAAGCGATGAGCAGACGATAATCAACACCTGCCAAACGCTTGGCAATCTCTTTGGCAAAGATAACGCCAACAATGAGGCCAAAGCCCCAGTTGAGCCAGCAAGCGATGGCAGAAACGCCAGTCACCAATGCGATAGCGGCAGCAGGGGACTTAGGAATACCAGCCAAAGAGCTGATGACACGCTTGATGGCTGGGGCAGCTGCCAACGTAGAACCACACACCAGCACCAAAGCCATCTGCATGGCAAATGCCAAGAGGTTCCACACTCCCCCACCCCAGTTTTCAACCACCTCGATGGGCGACTGATGGCAAATGGGCATGGCCAGGCAAGCAGCCACCAGCGTTAGGATGATGGCAAAGATAAAAGGCTCGGGCAGCCAACGCTGCACCAATTTCACACAAAACTTAATCATGCTATCTATAATATTTTAAAATATCACTTGTAAGTGATCAAAGACTAATTTAATAGATATAGTTTGCGGAATTTATCGCACCACTAGTAATATTAAAATATATATCGTGATAATCGACATAAGGCAATCCAAAACTCTTGCCACCGAGCAGGGTCATGATTTTTTGGAAGAAATCAGTATTTTGCTGTATGCCACTGAAATATTTTGCACCAGGGCCAAAGGCAAAAACAGGAACCATGCAGCCTGAGTGGTTGCCAGTGGCGAAAGTATAACGATTTACACCATGTTCAATATCGCCGCCAAGGAGTGACAGACCGCCTGTTTCATGATCGGCTGTAACAACCACCAGCGTGTTTCCATCGCGTTGTGCAAAATCAAGCACAGCAGAGAGCATATCCTCAAAATCAAACATCTCAGCACTCAGGTAGGCGCTGTCGTTGTTGTGGCAAGCCCAATCGATTTGCGAACCTTCAATCATCAACACAAAACCATTGTCGGACACATTGAGGGTTTCGATGGCTTTGAGGGCGCTCAAGGTGAGCCAGCGGCCACGGGTGGGCTGAGTAGGAGGATTGTCGGGACTGAGCAATCCACAGATACGACGGCTGCGGGCAGTCATCAACTCATTGATATCGTAGGCCATAGTATAGCCGCGATCCACAAGTGTGTCCAGCGGGGCAAGACCATCTTGCCGGTTGGCGGGCAGAAATGGATTCTTGTTGCCACCAATCATCACCTCAAAACCGCACTGAGCCATCTGCATAGAGATAGAGTCTTTGAGATGGCGGTTTGAAACATGGGCATAAGTGGAGGCAGGTGTTGCGTCCAGCACACTAGAGGTGACCACAAATCCAGCAGCCTTGCCATAGATGAGCTTTGCCATGGTGAGGAAAGATGCATACCATGCACCATCGGGGCCGAGGGCTATATGGTAGTTGTCCACCTTGTGGCCAGTCATGAGGGCAGAGCCACCTGCGCCCGAGTCGGTGGTGTATCGATTGTTGCTATAAGTGCGCGAGAAACCGGTATATGGGAAACGGAGGAAAGCACTCCCATCCCCTATCTGCGACACGATGGACGAATAGACCTGAGGCACCCCCATACCATCACCCACAATAAAAATCACATTGCGCGGCTGGGGATAAGTGGGTTCTTGCGTTTTTTGTTTGGCTTGCTTGCCACGCTGGGCCAAAGCAAGCATTGGAAGAAGCAGTAGGATAACGATTAACTTGTATTTCATAGTTGATTAATAAATTATTATTAAATAGATTAGACGGTAGAAACATTCGCCTCCCCGCTATTGATTCATGCTCGCGTTGCCATTCTATTTGGTGCCAAAGATACGGTCTCCGCAGTCACCCAATCCGGGCACAATATAAGCATCCTCATTCAGACACTGGTCCAGCGAGGCGGTATAAATATCCACATCGGGGTGCTCCGTTTGCAGACGCTTCACCCCTTCGGGAGCGGCCACAAGGCACATCATGCGGATGTTCTTGTATCCATCTTCTTTCAGTCGGCGAACCGCATCGCATGCGCTTCCGCCAGTGGCCAGCATTGGATCGGTGAGGATGACCATTCTCTCACGTCCTTTGGGCATCTTATAGTAGTAGAAAACAGGCTCGTGAGTGGTCTCGTCGCGATACATGCCTATGTGGCCCATGCGGGCAGAGGGGATGAGCATCATAAGGCCATCCACCATACCCAGTCCTGCTCTGAGGATTGGCACCACCACCACTTTGCGGCCAGCAATCTGTTTGGCCGTGGTTTTGCATACGGGGGTTTCTATCTCCACGTCTTGCAGGGGGAAATCGCGGGTCACATCATATCCCATCAGCATACCTATCTCTTTGAGCAGCTCGCGAAACTCGCGGGTGCTGGTTTCTTTCTTGCGCAGGATGGTGAGCTTGTGCTGCACCATTGGGTGGTTGATAATATGTATTGCCATAATTCTATTTTTTATTCTTATTTAAATTAATTCAATATCTATCTATTGCCAAAATCCGACAACCTTCCGTCATAAAGCAACGGCAGTATTTCTTTCTCGAACAAATCGCGGCGAATAATGCGATAGTGGGGGTTGTATGTTTGGTTGAAATGAGCCGAATGATGCACCACATACTGCCCTTGATCCATCATCGAGCGGAGCAAAGCTGCGTCTTCATCGAAGTTCTTTGGCTGCGGCGATACTTGGCGCACCACTTTCTCAATCCGCTCCCACTGTCCCCGCCAGTCGTAGAGGGGCAGCTTGCTAGGCAGCTTGGCACTCTGCATCAGCAATTGCACAAAGCGCCCCAGTTCCACCTTCCCCTCCTCTATCACACGAATATTGACCCTCACAAAATTGTTTTCCACTCCGATGTATTCGTAGTAGGGATAGGTGTGCGATTCGGGATTCATTTGCCTAAGCTCGTCAAGGATATATTGTGCACAAGAGGCCGAGTCCTGGATGATATGGCCCGGGCCATACACATCCTGGAAACATGCTTTATAAACATCTTGCAGCTGAGCTTCGGGGAATTGCTTCATATAATCGCCCAACACTTTGGCAGCTCGGTTAGGCACACTGTATTGTTCTGCGTCAATCTGTTTCAGGATTGATAGCACACACATTATCGTATTTCCTTTGCCTCTTTTTCGCATCGCTGGCTTAGTGCCGGGCCACTCGTTTTCATAAACCGAAAGCAAGGAGTTGAACGCTTTTTCGTCAAAAGCATTTCCACCCTTTACGGCCTCCATCACAGCGTCGAAAAACAGCCTCCACCGATTGGCATAGTAACCCGAAAGCAATCCGCTCCAAGCTCGGTTGGCATAGTCGTTCAGCACCGGCCCGCCCCAGATGGTCAGCAGCGTTCTAGCCTGCTGCTCGTAGTAGTCTTTCTCGGCATCCGATTGGCCCCATTCGCGGGCCTCAATCATCCAATCGTCCAAGTTGGCCGACGGATAGTCCTGCAGGAGCTCGTCGGCTTGGTCAATCAGTTTCAACGCCATTTGAGAATAGCGTTTCATCGCATTGGTGTCGCGCCGCCTATAAGCATCGGTGAAAGCGTCGCGCACCTCCATAAAATGGTTGCCCATCCACTGCGACATCAGGTTGGCCACATCATACTGGAACCCCCTCCTGCTGGAGGGCTCCTTCATCAGCAGTCTGATGGCGCGTAGCAGCGTAGCATTGTCGTAGGAGTAATAGGGCTTGGTGTAATAGGTACCGTGGCCCGAGAGCGTGGGGCGAGCCACCATCTGGCTGCCCAAGCCATAGAACGACCAATCCTTATACACCGAGTCGATCAACATCTGCCAAGCTTCGCGGGCATAGGGGCTGGCCGTGCCATATCGCTGGTCGGCCCATTGCTGGGCAAAACGCCGGGTGTGCTCAGCCGTATCCCTCCCCTGCCATGCATGGCCGAATAGGTATTCAAATATCTGAGGGCTGTTGTCGAAACCTTCCAGCGTCGAACCCACGCCCATCATATTGCCTGGCTGGTCTTTGATGGCCTGGTCATATTTGCTGCCTATGGCCGGTATATCGCCCACCAGCATCGTGTTTCCGCCAAAATTGCCCAAATAGCACCAAATGAACGGCTGGCCATAGAAAGCCTCCGAGAGCCGCCACACCTCGGTCTTCTCGCAGAAATAATCCAGCAGCATCATCTTGCCCTGTGGCACAGCGGTCAGGTAGGCCTTCAAGCGCTCAGGCGTCCACTGTCCACGCTTGTAGTAGAACACCCAGCTCATCTGCAGCCACCGTGCTTCGGCATCCACCTGTTGCAGCGATGCAAAAATATTTTTCGACACCCCCGCCAGATAATCGGGCTCCCAGCTGGGAGGGTCCATCTCATTGAATGGGTCCAGGCCATAGATGTGGTCGGTGCCATACAAGGCTGTTTGTTTCTGCAAATATTTCTGTTGAATGACAGCAAAAAGGCTGTCGGTAGCGTTCATAAAACAGGTAGGCTCAAAACCGCACCAGCTGCTCAGCCGTTTGATGTCGGCCTGGGGATAGAGTTGGGCAATACGCTGGGGCACATGGCCAGCAAAAGCGGGCAGAACGGGTGTCATGTTGAGTTCGCGTTCGCGAGCCACAATTTTCTTTTGCAGCTCTCGCTGTCCGTCAATCCACGCTTGGGGCAGCGGGCCGCCAAAGCTGTCGAGGTTGGCCATCCTGTGCCAGGGCAGATGTGCGGGACCCGAGAAATAGCTGCGTATCTCCTCGTCGGTCATCCCCATCTCGCGCCACACCTCCTGCCACACAGCCTCCTGTCCCGTGAGCGAGAGCGGCATATTGATGCCGTTGAGCGCCATCCAGTCGATAAAACGCTCCCATTGAGGCCACTGCCACCAAACCATCGTATATCCATAAGTGCAGTAGTTCAGAAAAAAACGGGTTTCCACATCGGCCATCCTATCCACCCTCGCCGCCACCCTCGGCAGCCGCTTGGGCAGCTCAATGGGGTCGCTCGCATACCACCCCACCGTGGTGTGGGCATACTCCTTCAAGTAATAGTTCAAGCCCATGCACATGGCATTGTCATTGTTGCCCACAATGCATATCTTATTTCCTTTCTGAAACAAACTAAAGCCATCATGCTGCGGCCGCCCCTCCTCAGCAGCCAACTGCCGATAAGTGTAGAACTCAAATTGCTGCGCATTGCTGCCCAGTATTCGCTCTGCCAGCGCCCTGGCAGCCTTCTGCCCACTCGCTCCAGCACAGGTGCAGAGCATAACCACAATAAGGAGAGCCGTTTTTCTCATTTTCTTTCTATTCTTTCTGTTCTTTTAACAATGCGAACACTCAGTTCATACAGCGCATAAATGGGCAGAGCCACCACACTCAGCGTCAACGGGTCGCCCGTGGGGGTGATCACCGCCGCCACTATCACAATCACCACTATAGCATGGCGCCTATACTGGGTCATCATCTTGGATTTGAGCACCCCCAGCTTGGCCAGCAGCCAGCAGAGGATGGGCAGCTCAAACACCAACCCCATCATCAAGCACAGCGACAGCATCATGCCCACATAGCTGGTCAACGCTATTTGGTTTGGCACCTCGGCACTCACCTGGTAAGTGCCCAAGAATCTGAACGTGAGCGGGAAAATCACCAAATAATTGAGCGCCACACCCATCAAAAACATCACATACCCGCCTCCCACAGCGCGCAAAGCATACTTGCGTTCATGGGCATAGAGCCCCGGCGCAATAAAATGGAAAAGCAAATAAAGCAAATAAGGCGACACCACCAGCAGCCCCATCCACAACGCCACGCGCATGTGCACCAAAAACTGCTGCGCCAACTCGGGATTGAAAAGATTGATGCAAAAATCCGTTCCCACACCCGTGAGCGCCGCAAACAGCCTGTAAGTGACAAAGCCCGGTTTGCTAGGCGCCATCACGATGGCGAAAAGCCAATCCTTGCAGCAAAAAGCCGCCACGGCACACACCGCCACCGCCACCAACGCCTTGATAAGCTCGGTGCGAAGTTCGTCCAAATGATCCCAAAAATCCACGTGCCGATTATATAAATTCCACAAACTGCCTCGGGCCTTCCCCTGGCAGCCGCTCTTTACCTCTAATCCTCCTTCTTATCTTCCTTCTTGGGCTCCTCGATGCCGTTCATGCCATCCTTGAAACTCTTCACACCCTTGCCCACGCCGTGCATCAGTTCAGGAATCTTTTTGCCGCCAAAAAGCAGCAACACAACCAACACGATGATGATAATCTCCCAAGTTCCTAACATCAAAATATTCATAGTATATTTTTTTATAATGAAATTAATAATTAATATTCAACCCATTAATGCCATTCGGCCTATCACCCAACGGCACAAATACCAACTGCAAAAATACACATTTTTTCTGAAAAATTGTTTTTCCAGCCAAGCAAGCTTGGCTAGAAGGGTTGAAAGTTTCGCTTGCGAAACCGAAATAATCCAAGTTTTGATAAGTTGTCATTACCATTTTCGCCAACATTATTTGTATTCTTCCCCAAAGCTGCATTTTTGCAGCCATACTCATGGTCATCAGTCATCTAATTGCCAACTTGTGATTTTCTTTTGAGGTGCTAATAAAACATTTTTCACAAAAATTGAAACATTCTCATGATATTTTCCAAATTGTTAGTATCTTTGCAGCCCAGAATAACACTCAAATTATGGCACAAGAATCTATAGCTGAACGCATAAAGCTCATTCGTGAATATTTCTGTAACGGAAACAACAGAACCATGTCGCAAATCACGCAGTATTCCGAAAACAGTTTAAGCAGCATCATCAACGGAAAGACCCCTTGCACCGACAAATTCATCCGGCGCATCCTAGAGGTGTTCCCCTCGGTCAACCCCTATTGGCTGCGAGAGGGCATTGGCGACATGAAGATTGGAGAGCCGAAGCCTGCACCATCTTACGACATGGGAAGCGTGCAGATGGAGTTTTACAAAAACACGCAGATAGAGTTGTACAAAGAGCTATTTGTCATGTATCGTGAAAAAATTGAGATGCAGCGCCAGATGATCGAGGACTTGAGGAGAGAAAACAGCCAATTGCGGAATATGCTGACAAAGCAAAATGACAAATGACAATTTCTTTTAAGTTGCTGCATTTCAACAACTCTTCTCCCAATAACGTCAAAAAAAGGCGGAATGACAAATAAACTGACGTTTTTTAGGTAGCAGGTAGTAGGTGGGCGGGAGCCGGTAATTCACAATTCACAAATTCACAATTCACATTTTTGTTGCTTATTTGAAAGTTTTTCGTATTTTTGCAGTCTGTTATCTTAAAATTAAATCATTATGAAAAAGTTGTTTATCATGATGGCGGACATGGTGCTGCTGGCTTGTTTGGCTGTTTCGTGCCAAAAAGAACCCCTTGAAGAACCAACATTGCCAACATTACCAACATTAATGGCAAAGGCCTTTTGTGAATTTGATGAAAGTAAGCCAATTGTATTTCACTATAATTATGACCAAATGGTCGTTGAGGGTGCAGAGCGAATAGATGATGGGCAGAATGACATCCCTATTTGGAGAAAAATAGACGCCAATCAAGTTGATATATATACCCCTGCGGCACAGATTTATGCACCTGCGAATTGTGATAGTATGTTTTGTAATTGCTCCGCTACAAGTATTGATTTCGGAGATGGGTTCAACACGGCGAATGTAACTGACATGAGCGCGATGTTCTGGTGTTGCGGGAGTCTTAGTAGCTTGGACCTCTCCTCTTTCAACACGGCGAATGTGACTGACATGCTCGGGATGTTCTGGCGTTGCGAGAGTCTTAGTACTTTAAACCTTTCCTCTTTCAACACGGCGAATGTGACTGATATGCGCGGGATGTTCGGTAGGTGCCAGCAACTTACGAGTTTAGACCTCTCCTCTTTCAACACGGCGAATGTGACTGACATGAGCGGGATGTTCGATGATTGCTGGTATCTTACGAGTTTAGACCTCTCCTCTTTCAACACGGCGAATGTGACTAACATGGGATCAATGTTCTTGGGTTGCTACAGTCTTACGAGTTTAGATCTCTCTTCTTTCAACACGGCGAATGTGACTAACATGAGCGGGATGTTCGGTAGGTGCCAGCAACTTACGAGTTTAGACCTCTCCTCTTTTAACACGGCGAATGTGACTGACATGCACAGGATGTTCTATGAGTGCGATCATCTTACGAGCGTAAACCTCTCCTCTTTCAACACGGCGAATGTGACTGACATGAGCCATATGTTCAATGAGTGCAATAATCTTACGAGTGTAAACCTCTCATCTTTCAATACGTCGAATGTGACTGACATGAGCCATATGTTCAATGAGTGCAATAATCTTACGAGTGTAAACCTCTCATCTTTCAATACGGCGAATGTGACTAACATGAACAGTATATTCCAGAATTGCCAAAATCTTACGAGTGTAAACCTCTCATCTTTCAACACGGCGAATGTGACTGATATGGGAGCCATGTTCTCAACTTGTCACAAAATGACTTCGATTGAATTTGCCAGCAGTGCAACAATCAATAGCGCAGCTAATATCGAGGAAATGCTTATGTATTTAGGAAAGTATGCTTCGGGTGGGTGCACCATTCATTGCAATGAAAGTGTGATGAATAGACTGATGACTTCGACTACTCGTTATAATCCTTTTTATGTGCATTTTAATACGACATATTGATCAGGTAGCAGGTAGTAGGTAGTAGGTGGGCAGGAGCCGGTGATTCTCTCTTCCCTCTCTCCTCTATTCACTATCCACTATACCAAAAAAAGCGGGCAATGCCCGCTTTTTTTGATTACTCCTCTTCGTCGCCGCCGGAGAGTGCAAAGGACTTGGCCACAAGCCTTTTCTGAGGCAAGCCTCAGCATTGGGAATGAATCTTTCTCGTTTTTCAGTCTGTAGGTTTCGCTTGCGAAACTGGGATTGTCCAATTATTAGTGGTTGGCTTATCAAGAAAATATGGCGGTGGTAAGGGTGAAGGTAGGCTGATGCGACATTGGCAACGCGGGTCGGTTGAAACTCACAAATAGAAACAATTCACAAATTCACATTCGTTGTACCCAAACTTGCCAAATAGAAATCCACACATTTCTTGACTTATTAATATCCGGACTTAAAAACTTTTCTTTAAGGTCTTTAAAATAGTTTGGCTCTGCTCCAATGTGATATTTGCATTGTGGAACAGAGCCAAAGAAAATGACCAATATTGCGGTTGGATAGCCTTCTACATGAACAGGGCGAACAGCCATCTTCCAGTCGGCATTAAGTTGGTCAGAAGTAACGTTGATGCCGCTATTAGAGGCGGACATGTGGGCATAATAGCAAGATGTACCATAGGCAATAGTGGTTGTCCAATATGCCAAACGGTAGTTTTTTTGGCTTCCCTCGCACCAGAAACGCTGCAACCGCTCATGTTTAACAAATGAATGGTGTGGATGTTCGTGGCCTAACGGTGCTGAAATCAGCGTGTTGAAACTGCGTTTTGTGGGGTTGGGTTAGGCATTTTGCATCGCTTTTTTGCTAAATTGGTCGCTTGAGGAGGTGGATGTGGTTTGGCTTAAAAATCATGTTTATTGTGTTGGGCTGCATGGTGTTGCGTGATGTGAGTCGGCTGAAAAATTTGTCACAATGTCACATGTCACATGCAATGTTTTTCGCCTTTTAAGTAGTTTTTTATATTTGTATTATAATTAATAATTATTTATATTATTTAATTTATATAGGGGGCGGCAGGGCAAAAAAAGTCGTTTGCATTGAATGTGACAATGTGACAATGTGACATTTAACATTACGTTAACATATAGGTAAGTGAAGAAAATGCCCCAAGAAATCGAAAAAAATAGGGCAGTTCTATGGTGGCTGTATAGTGGTTGTATAGTGATTTTATATATATAACATATATAATTAATACGAGGGGCGCAAAAATGCACTGCATTAAGAATTGTTAAGAAAAAAAGTATGCGCTAATTGAAGTAACCTTCGTATCTTTGCAAACGCTTTCGGACAGGGAAGCACGAAACAAAAAGTTTAACCCCTAAAAACAACAAAAGCGTATGGGAAAAATCGTAGGAACTAGCCCTTCCTCAATCAGCGGCTCGGTAGGCCTCTACACCTATCGTCAAACCAAGGACGCAGCCGTGATTGATGCTTGGAGCGGCTCAGAAGCATTGGAGAAGGCTGCCGTCAGCTATGGTGGATACAAGGCAGCCCTTTTCCTCGAACCCGGGCAGACCTCGGCTAACTTGGCCGTTGAAGGCGGCAACGACGTGCAGACTGGTGCTGTGTTCAGAGGCTCGCTGCGTGTGGTGAGCGGCAGCACCTCTGTAATCAACGCCAACACTCGGCGTGTGCAGCTTTCTGCGGGCAGCGTCAGCGTTGAGTTGAGCGGCACCAACATGACCGCTTTCGCTCAGTCCGTGGCCCTGCAGATGGCCAGCAGCAGCGCAACCACCCTCGTTGAAGTGCCTGCAACCGTTTCAACTTCCAACTCCGGCATGGCTTTGTTCTCCACAACTGTGGCAGCACCAAACCTCTGGCTTGCAGGTATCAAGGTGAACGGCCAAGTGGTCAAGCCCCTTGCTGCCTTCGGTGGCGGCGGTGATGATGATGAGTAGCCCATGTCTTTGGTTATAACTTTCGTTACTTAACCCGTTGGCTGAATTGACCCCAACCACTAATAATTGGATAATTTCAGTTTCGCAAGCGAAACTTAGGAACTGAAATAGGAGAAAGGTTCACTGAACCTTTCTCCTATTTCAGTCCTTTCGGAAAAAGAAAAAGGTGGAAAATTGTCATTTTCCACCTTTTGACGTGCGATAGCGGATGCTTGTCTGTTTTTCAACCACTTGCACGGAAATGTCATTTGTCATTTGTCATTTTGCTATGCAACAATGTTAGTCCCCACTTGCACGCAAGGGGTGCAAAGTGGGGACTTTTTTTTATTGTTGACTGTTTTACGCCCCCATTATCAAAGGGGGGGGTGAGTGAGTCTAGCGGATTTTCATTTTGTTGGCCACGCCCTCTATCTTGGCCATCTGGCCGGGGATGTTGATCTGCTGAGGGCAGTCGGAGAGGCACTTGCCACAACCGATGCAATGGTCGGCCTGGCGGGCAGGCTCTACTGCCAGATCATAGCTGGAGAGGTAGGTGCGGCGGGCTTTGAGGTAGGCTCGGCGTTCCTTGGAGGTGATGTCTTCTAGCTGATCGGTCATCACTTGGCCAGCATTGACCATCTTGTTGTAGTGGGCAAAGATGCCAGGAATGTCCAAACCATAGGGACAGGGCATGCAGTATTGGCAACCGGTGCAGGGCACAAGTTCGATGCCAGCATAGCGAGAGGCAACGTCTTTGAGCATGGCCAGTTCGTCGTCGTTGAGGGGCTGGAGGGGCGAGAGGGTGCGGATGTTGTCCTGCAGATGCTCCATATAGGTCATGCCGCTGAGCACGGTGAGGATGCGGGGCATTTGAGCGGCAAAGCGGAAAGCCCAAGAGGCAAGGCTCTTGTTGGGCTCGCGACGCTTGAGCTCATCGGCTGCAAACTGGGGCAGGTTGGCCAGCTGACCGCCCAGCAGGGGCTCCATGACGAAGATGGGGATGTCGCGCTTGGCCAGTTCGCCATAGAGGTATTCGGAGTTGGCATCGCCGTTGCCGTCTTCGGCCAAGGAGCCGGCGTGCTGCCAGTTGATGTAGTTGTGCTGGATGAGCACGTGGTCCCAATGGACACGCTCGTGGAGGGAGAGGGCATAGTCGAACACTTTGACATCGCCATGATAGGAGAAACCGAGGTTGCGGATGCGTCCCAGCTGACGCTGCTGCATGAGCCACTCTAGCATGCCGTTTTCTTCGAAACGGACTTTGAAGGCTGTCATGGGGTCCATGGTTTCGCCATCGAGTCCTTTGCAGGGAAGGCCCACGCAATGAAGCATGTAGAAATCGACATGGTCGGTTTGCAGACGTTCCAACGACTCTTCGAACATGGCTTTGCTGCCCTCGAAGTTGAGGGTGTCGGGGCTCATGTTGGAGAGTTTGGTGCTGATGAAATACTCGTCACGATTGTGCCGTTTGAGGGCTGTGCCGATGGCTTTCTCGGAGCGGGCCTTGCAATAGCGTGGAGCGGTGTCGAAGAGGTTGACTCCATGAGCCAAAGCATAGTCGGTGAGTGCGTTGACTTGTTCTTGGTCGATGTCGCTATCGCGGTTGCCTTCTTCAACTGTGGGCAGGCGCATCTGGCCGTAGCCAAGTACTGATACTTGCTCGCCATGGGTGCCTGTGCGGTAGGTCATTTGGTCGGTGGGCACCTCACCAAGGGCAAAGCCTTCGGCCTGGGTTTGGTTGGGTGAATCGCAGCCTGCGGCTATGGCAGCAGTTGCCACAGCACCGGCACCCAGACTCTTCAAAAAATCGCGTCTATTCATATTAGGTGTATTATTTTATCGTAATAAGTGTAACTTCGTGATCGGGGCGGTAATCGAGGGTGAACCCTTGTATTTGGTCAAAGGCCTCGTTTATCGACTTTAATTGGGTCTCTAACGGATTGGGACGACGGATGACACGGAGCTGCACGCCTCCCGTATCGTCAGGATTTTCTATAAATATATCAGCGCTGTTGCTTCGGGCTCGCAGGTAGGCTTGCAGATTGAGGGCGGGGTGGAGCAATTCTTCGGTGCCATCATCCATGACCACATATATTTTCTGCAGCATGACCCTAGCGGTGTCGAAATGGAGGGGCAGATCGCGGTATTGCTCGACGTCCCGGCAATAGGAGGCGAAAAGGGCATCCCAGTCAAAGGGCTGTTGCAGGTGGCGTTGGACACGATATACGACACGCTCCTCTAGTGAATTGCCTAGCGAGATATCGTTGAAATAGACTTGGGATTGGGTGCAGGCCTGAGAAGCCAGGGCACAGCCTATGGCAGCGGGTTCGCCAACCAGATAGAACTCATCGATGGTGGAATCTATTTCGCTTGGGGTAGCAGCGTTTTGAAAAAGAAGGGCATTGTTGGCAAAGGCGTTGACCCCGCTCAACTCGGTGGAGTAATGCTGAGTGGCGGTGGTGACGGGGCTGGGCAAGAACAGCAGCGGAACGAGTAGGGCCATGCTATTGTTGAGCACGTGCAGCAACACCGAGCACCAGAAACTGACGTTGAGCACCAGCCAGCACATGACCAAGGCCATGCCAAAAATATCGGCCAAGCCCAAGACCATGCCCAATGAGAAACCGCCAAAGCCAGAGATATGGCACAGCGCAAAGCAAAGGGCGCTGAGGATGGAGAGAAGCCAATTGCGGCGCACTTCGTCGGATACCAGGCGCATGACCAGCACCATGCCCACCACAAAAAGGATGCCCCAGAACTTGAGTTCGCCAAAGGCGAACAAAGCCATCAGCACCAGGCTGAGGATGACCCAATGACGCTTGCCCACGCCCCAAAGCCGGAAGGAGCACTCCTCGATAAAAGGCACAAGGATGCAGAACAGGAATATGGCAGCAAACTGGGACCGGAGGAAGAGGGATTTGCCCATGTCCATGAGGGACTCTTGGCTGGACACCTGGACATGCAGCAGTTCGAGAAGATACGACCCACCAAAAGCGATCAACCAAATGCCAAGGCCGATCCACAGCATGGGGAGATATTGTTTGTTGTATTTCTTTAATCGCATAATATAATATTCATTAATTATTACCAACGGCCCGAAGCGCCGCCGCCGCCAGAGTGGCCGCCGCCAAAGCTGCCACCCGACGAGAAACCGCCGCCAGAGTGGCCGCCACCAAAGGATGAGGAACTGGAGGAGGTTTCGATGCGGGGAATGACCACCGAGACGGTGGCTGTGTGGCCGCAGTTTTGGCAGCAATAATCATTCTCTTTGCGGCCAGTGGTGGTGGTGGTGGCCTGGCGAATGATGCGCGAAGCGGTCACTTTGTTGGTGCGAGCACCGCAAGCATCGCACACAGAATAGTGGTCGTGGTACTTGCCGCGGTTGGAGATGATGAACTCATGGCCGCCTGTGCAATGATAACGCTTATAGATGATTGATTCTAGTTCGATCTCTCTTTGCTGACGCGGGGAGAAGTTTTGGTCGTCGGACAGCTTCATCTCGGCTCCGCACACGGGACAATGATACTGGTGGCCAACTTTTTTGATTAATTCTTTGGAGCGTTTGTAGAAATACCAACCAATCCAGGGGGCAAGCAGCATGGTGATGATGGAACCGGCGCTGCGAATGGTGGATTTGTAGCTCTCGGAGGGCATGACGGCTGTGGCAACCATTGAATCGGCTTTTTTCTTGGCCATGAAATTCTGCCAAAGGCACAAGACGGTGGTGAAACCAGCAATGGCAAGTATGGGCGAACCTTCTGACGGACTATCAGCAGTAAGCGCCGCAACCAAAAATACCATCAGGCAGATGAAAATCAAACCCAAGTTGCGAATCAGATCGTGCTTGGTCCAATCGTGGTTGTTGAATTTGGATATGAGCTCGTCTTTGGACACTTGATATACTCCGTTTGTGGGGTGGAGGTAGGCTTGTTTTTTCTTCTTGCGGCGTTTGAAGCCTTGACCAATGGTTTTGAAGAATGTTTTGACTGCGCACCATATCATGCCCAGCAAGGTGAAGGCCAAGAGCCCCCCATTGCCGGCATCGGCATCATCGACACTATTGGTTGAGGGGGATTGGATGCCCTCGTAGGAGGCCACCTCTGTGGGCACGAGGCCGCTGGTGTCGGCTCCCAAATGTAGCAGCATGGCGTTTACGGCTTCATTGATGCCCAGGCTCATCTCTCCTTGGCGGAAGCGGGGAATCATGATGTCTTTGATAATGCGGCCACAAACGGCATCGGGCAGCAACCCTTCGGCGCCATAACCTGTTTCAATCTCGATGGCATGGATGTTATCCACTATCAGCATCAGCACACCATTGTCGAGACCTTTGTCGCCAATGCCCCAATGATTTAGCAGTCGGGTGGCATAGTCTTTGGAGTCGTCGGTGCCGATATCGGAGAGTGCCACAACAAAGATATCCAGCGAGTCGCGCACACGGTCGCAGGCTGCGTTGATCATGGCTTCGTGGGCGTCGCTGATCAGATTGTCGGGGTCGCTCACATGGATGGCATTGCTCTGCAGGCGTGTGTTGGGGACGCTGGACACAGACCACTGCGCCATCAAGGTGGATGACAGCAACAAAAAGAGGAGGATGGGCAGACGGTGCTTCATAGGAAGGAACTTTGTATTATCGCTGTTCGGCTTGTTCTTTGGCATGACGGCGGGTGCTATGCTTGGTCCAGAGGCCATAAACCTCGGACACGTTGCCAGCTGTCATGAATGCATGTATCTCATTATCTTTCATGAACGCCATCAGCTTGCTGAATTCATCTTTGGTGAGCAGGGCTTCCAGCTCGATAGATTTCTCGTTGGTATAGCCGCCGATGACCTCGTAGAGTGTGCAGCCACGCTGGAGGTCGGAGATGATGAATTGGCGGATACGCTCGTAGTCTTTGGACACGATGCACACACGTTTGCGATTGTTGAGCGAAGCGGTGAAGTAATCGACCACAAGGCCGTTGATCCATGTGCCAATGAGGCCAATGACCACCATGCGGAAATCGTTGATGAAAAAAGCTGTGCAGCAAATGATGGCACCAGCAATAGATACCGAAGCACCGATATCGAAATGGAGGTATTTATTGACTATCTTGGCCAAAATATCCAAACCGCCGGTGGAGGCATTGATGCTGAACATGAGTGCTTGGCTAGCACTGAGCAGCAGCACAAAGCAGCAGAGGTCGAGCCATGGGTCGCCCATGACTGAGGGGGAGCCCGTGGTGGGGTTCATGTTGGCGATTGCCTCCCAGGGGAGGATCGCTTTCCACACATCGGTGAGCGGGCCGAGGATCATGGCTGTGTAAACCGTCTTGGCACCAAACTCTTTGCCAATGAGCACCCATGCCAGGATGAGCAAGATGGCATTGATGACCATGATGACGGTGCTGAGCCCAACATTGATGCCAGCGATCTCGAACAGGCTGGTGATGACGATGGAAAGGCCAGAGATGGAGCCAATAATGAGTTTGCTGGGCAGCAGGAAGTAATAGACCGCAGCGGCAGCCACAAACATGCCGAGTGTCATGATGACAAGTTCTTTCCAGAACTTGGTCGTTTTCACCACAGAGAGTGTATCTAGTATTTTGTTCATTGGGGGAAGAATATATTGGTATTGATTGAATAAGGGTTATACTGAAAGATGGACTTCACGGCCTTCGACATAGATGGCAGAGAAGGGACGAACGGGGCAGAAATGCTCGCAAGCACCGCAGCCGATACATTGCTGCTCGTTGACAGCCACCACGTTGTGGCCGGTGCTGGCATCTTCGACAATGGTGATGGCACCAGCAGGACAATGGCGAGAGCAGGAGGTGCAGCTAACGCCTTGGGAGAGGAGGCAATTGTGCGACACTGTGACGGCGTGACCTACAGAGATGGCGCTCTTTTGCGCAGCGTCAATCTTTTTGATGGCACCGGCGGGGCAGACCTCGCTGCAGCGGGTGCAATCGGGGCGGCAGAAGCCTTTGTCGAAGACCATCTCGGGCTGCATCATGGTGCTGAGTTTAGAGGAAGGACGAAGTACTTTCTCGGGGCATTCGGCCACACACAACTGACAAGCGGTGCAATGGTTAGAGAAATGTTTCAAGCCTTGAGAACCAAAAGGTTTGACGGGCACTTGGCGTTCGGGGAGTTGCTTGCCTTCGAGGACAGCCAATCCGCCATCGACCTTGGTTTCTTGAGCCTTAACAGCCATGGCAGCACCCACAGCGGCGGTGGTGACCATGAATTTACGACGATCGGTATTCACAGCTTCGCCTTCAACCTTGGATGATTTGCCACATTTGGAGCCCAAAGTAATGGCCTTGACGCTGCAATTCTCCAGGCAGTCCATGCAAGCCACACAACGGCTATAGTCAATCTGGTGAGTCTCGGGGTTGATGCACTGCGACTTGCACTGCTTGGCGCACTTTCCGCAACCGATGCACTTGCTATCGTTGATATGGGGTTTCAGCCAGGAGAACTTGGCGAAAAAGCCCAGCACAGTGCCCACGGGGCAAATGGTGTTGCACCACAAACGACCCCAACGGAAAGAAAGCACCCCTATCACCACAAAGGTGATGGCTGCCACGGCCAAAACCACACCACTCTTGACCCACACATCCACGGGATAGAAAAGATAGCTGTCGGCACGCTGAGCGAAAAAGGCACAGAGATTGTTGAGCCACATATATACGGGCTGGAACAGGTTGGTGGCAATACGACCATAGGCGCTATAGGGAGCCACCAAGATAGCAACGCCATTCAGGCCAAAGACCATGAGCAGCACAAACACTACAAGGGCTGCAATGCGCAGCACGGTGTGCCCTTTGGTATAATGGAAACGATTTTTCTTGGCTTTGCCGCCCATCCACGAGAAGATGTCTTGCATCACGCCCATGGGGCAGATGACAGAACAATAAACACGGCCAACAAGCAACGTGAGGGCAAGCAACGCCACTACCACGCCCACATTGATAGCCAAAACGGCAGGCAGAAGTTGCACCTTGGCCATCCAGCCAAGATAGGTGTGAAGCACACCTGTGAAATCCAAAAGCAACAAGGTGATGGCAGCAAAGAATAAAGCAGCCAACGCGATACGAATCTTACGAAGCATATTTCTAAATGATTATTATTTTGTTCAACTATTCAGTTTCAGCATTGTCGGTTTTGTCGCCACTGATGCCGGCTTTGGATTCGGCCTCGGCAGCACGAGCCTCAGCCTTGGCAACAGCTTTGGCCGACTGATTCTCTTTCCACATGCTCCAGAACTGCACACAATGGAGGATGGCAGTGGCAGCACCCAAGAGAATCAATATCATGTTGTGGCCTTCCATCTTAACGCCATACAGCGCCAAGAACACGCAACCCACCAAATTGACCAAACGAATCTTCTTCTCGCCGCGCAATGCAAAGGATGCAAAGAGGATAAATGCAGCGATAACACCAAGTAAAGTAGCACTCATATTATTAAATATTATATTTACAAAATGCAAAAGTACGAAAAAAAAATGAAATAGCAAATATATCTCATTTTTGAAGCATAACATTGGGATGAACCCAACCCTTGCTTGGGATAATATTTATCGTAAGTTACGACCAAGGCTGATCGTTACTTACGATAAAATTTATCTTAAGCAGAGGCTCAAGCGAGACAGAAGCAGCTAACGAAGTTTGTTGCGGGTGAAGTGGCCTCGGACATAAAGCCAAAAGCCTAGGAAGCCTAGCAGATTGACTAGCCACGCGCTCCAGAAAGCTGGACCAAAGCCATAATTTTCGGACAGCACACCACCCAGCAAAATGCCAAGGCCCACACCCACATCCCAAGAAACGAGGATGGAGCTGTTGGCTGTGCCACGCTGGCTGTGGGGAGCTAGGTCAACGAACATATTTTGATAGGCGGGATACATGTGGCCATTGCCCAATCCGATGGCCAAAGCAGCTGCGTAATAGCCAAATTGGTTGTGCAAGGCAGCAAAAATCAAATATCCCAGCAGCGAAACGCACACGCCTATGGCTGCATTGTAGGCTATCTTGCCTTGCCGCAATGCTTTGTTGCCCTGAAGGCGAGAGAGGATGAGGCCCACAGAAAGTAGAAGAAAGAAAGTGCCAGAGCCCCCTTCAATACCCAAAGCCTCTTTGCCATAGATGGCCACATAGGTGGAGAGCACGCCATAGGAGAATGCAAAGCAAACCATGGTGAGGGCTTCGCCAAAGCCTTTGACCAAAAAGAAACGGTCGAGAGAAACGGCCTGCTTGCCAACAGCGAGCTGTCGAGGCTGGAGATGGAGCGTGCTATTGATTATCAAACCGAGGAGAGCCACAATCATGGCCAGCCAGAAGATGATGTCGAAATTGTGGGTAGAAACGTATATCCAGATGGCAATAGAAGGACTGATGGCCGAGGCCAAATTGTTGCTGAGCCCATAAAGCCCAATGCCCTCGGTGCGACGCGAAGAAGGCAGCACGTCGATGGCCACTGTGCTATTGGATACAGTGGTGAAGCCAAAGGGCACGCCATGCATGGTGCGAACAAGGGCAAAAAGCATCAAGCTGCCAGCAGCCACATAGCCTACAAAGAAAAGGGTGAACAGCGTGAAACTGATAAGCAGCACCATTTTGCGAGGGAAACTATCGACAATATAGCCGCTGAACAAACGAGCCACCAAAGCCATAACAGCATAGCCAAACAGCACGAGTCCGATGGTGTCTTTGTTGGCGCCAAAGTGTTCGCTCAGATAAATGGGCAGCAACGGAGTGAGCAACATGAATGAGAAGAAAATCATGAAGTTGGCCACCCATAGCTTGATATAATTGGCATTCCAAAGTTTTTCGTTTGACATGAGAAGCTGATGATATATTGTGACAAATAATCTTGTTTAGTTGAATACTTTTCACACTAGATTATGAAGCATGGCATATACAGCAAGACCAGCAACAGATTTGATGCCCGTCTTGGCGGTGATGTTCTTGCGATGAGTATTGACAGTATGAATGGAGATGTTGAGTTTGTCGGCAATTTCTTTGCTACTAAGACCCTTGGCCACCTCTACCAGCACTTCCGACTCACGTTCGCTGAGGTCGTAGTTTTCTGTTTCTTCGCTGGATGGAGGCAAATAAGATTCGCGCAGCAGTTGAGGAATATGGCTTGCCTGCATGCGGATATCCAACACGGTTTTGAAACCTTGAAGCAACTGAGGTTCGACATATTGATACACCAAAGCCACAACCGACATCTGGGGGCGGGCCTGCATGATTTGCGAGAGCGTCATGCGCTGGGGCATGGGCAACAGATTGGGGTTGAGAATGAGTATGTCGGGCTGGATACGTCCAAGACGAGAAGGTAGGTCGGCTGGAACATCGCGCAATGGGGCAAGGAACGAGAAATCCTCGGAGTCCAGAATAGACTCCAACCCACAGCGAATAATGTCGGAGGGCTCAACAATGAGAATGTTGATCTTGGGTTTCACAGCACACTCCTTTCCAATTGGTGGATATACGGTAGCAGTATTTTTTCCTCAAGCAGGGCATGTTTCTCCAAATCGGCAGAGAGCTGCATCACACCGAAAACAAGTTCGTTCAACTCTTCGGTCATTGCGTTGCCTGGCAGGTATTTATACACTATCTGGGTAAGGTCTTGCAACTTTTCAATCATATCAGAATGATTGTCGGCAAAATGCTCACTCATCGGTTTGTTCGTAGCCTCACCTTTGAGCAGTCGTTCCATATAGGGGAATACCTCGCATTCCTCGCAGTCAAAATGGTCTTTTACCTCATGCCTATAATCGACAAAGAATTTTTTTAGTATTTCGCCATATCGATCGCCTGCATGCTGGGCCACCCGCATGAGATGTTTTTCGATATGGGGCAATCGCTCTTTGAGATAATAGCGATGCGACTCACGCAAATATGGTACCAAGCACGACATATCAGAGGGGTTCAACACCCTTTCATCTGGCTGATAGCTATCGAAAGAATAAACATTGAACACCAAAAGCACAAATGCCACCGACACGCCTTCACGCTCGCACAATTCCTGCAAACTCATCTCGCCAAAACCGAGTGAAAGCCCCAATCGAGGCATGAGAAGAATCAGCATGTGGTTGGCCGACACTAGGTCTGCCATTTTCATCTTGGGTGTGAAATATCCATATTTCATGATACAAAGTTACAATTTATATTTGCAGAATCAACTGTAGAAGTAGGCCAAATGATTAATGAGCATCGATAAATTTGACCATATCGAAACTACGAGGGCGGGTGTTGGGTTCCTCGGCAGGATAGCCAATAGCGATGGAATAAAGCAGATTGAAGCCTTGGCTAAAACCAAGTTGTTCGACAAACGGAGCACAGGATGGACTATCTTTTATCAATCTGATGGGGTGAGCCAAACAACAAGTACCTAAACCCATCGACCAAGCCTTGATTATCATGTTTTCACCCAGCAGACCGCAATCGACCTGGGACATGTCATAACTTGTGTCATTGGCAATGAAGATGACACAAGGCGCACCATAGAACAGGCTTTCTTGGCCTTCGACCAATGCTGGATTATCTTGCTTAACAGCGTCATACATAGCCTGCAATAATTCAGGATTGTCAACAATGCGCAACTCATATGATTGAAGGTTTCTTCCATTGGGAGCCTTAATTCCCATAACAGCAATTTCATATAATGTATCGCGACTGACCTTTTGTGGGATGTATTGCCTAATACTACAGCGAGACTGTAGTACATCGTCAACTACTTGGGCAACGTCTGGGTCGGAGACGGGATGGGAACATGCAACACACACTACTGCCAAGATGGCAAAAAACATTTTTTTCATAACTACTATTCTTGGAAATAAACTCTTTTGACTCTAGGACTAACCGATGTGAGTATTTCATAAGGAATGGTACCAGCAGCATGGGAAATCTGCTGAAGAAGGTCGGCATCACCAAAAATAGTCACTTCGTCACCTTCATGACATTCAACATCGGTAACGTCCAAAAAGCACATATCCATACAAATACTGCCAATGATAGGCACTTGGTTGCCATTGACCAGTACACGACCATTCTCATATCCCAAATGGCGGTTGAGTCCATCGGCATATCCAATAGATATTATGGCTATACGTGAGTCTCGATTAGCTATCCACCGTCGATTGTAACCCACACTATCACCAGCAGGTATGGCTTTGATTTGCGAAATGCGGGTCTTTAGGCGGCTAACCGGCTTGAGCTGGCGTTGCACCTCAGGCTCGGGTGCAATACCATAAAGGCCAATACCCAATCGAACCATATCGAATTGCGCCTCGGGGAAGCGAGCTATACCAGAGGAATTGAGAAGGTGACGCAGAATGGTGTCATCAGCCAACTGCTGTTTCAGTTGACAGCTCCACTCCGAGAAACGATCAATTTGCATGTGAGAGAATTCATCCATCTGCGGATCATCAGCACAAGCGAAATGAGAGAAGATGGAGCGAACACGCAACGGGCAGTCGGGTGCTTGAAAGCACTGAACTAGCTGTGGGATATCGCTGCCTGAAAAACCCAGACGATGCATACCCGTATCAAACTCAACATGAACTGACACTTGTTCATCCTTGGGAGCTAAAAAACGGACTGCAGATGAGAAGGATTTTAATATGCGGAATGAATAAATATCAGGTTCAAGATGGAATCGAATGATATCATCGAAACTCTCTTCTTCGGGGTTCATAACCATGATGGGAACTGTGATGCCTTTGCGACGAAGATCAACGCCTTCATCGGCATAGGCCACAGTAAGGTAATCAACATGGTTGTATTGCAAAGCACTAGCCACCTCAACCTTGCCAGCCCCATAGGATGCAGCTTTGACCATGGCCATGAGCTTGGTGGTGGGTCGAATTAGGGAACGATAGTAATTGAGGTTGGAAACCAAATTGGACAAATTCACCTCCATAATCGTTTGGTGGCTACGGCGCTGAAGTAGGCGAGCGATGTCTTCGAAATGGAAAATACGAGCTCCTTTAAGAAGAATGGTTTCATTGCTGAAAGTGTCAATACTATGTTGACGAAGGAAATCCTCGGTACTGGCATAGAAATAGTTTTCAATCAATGAAAATCGGCTGGCATACTGGCACAAAGAAGGCCCTATGCCTATAAACTTGGTGATACCGTGATGGGATATCAATTCTACTACTTGAGAATAGAGAGCATCATCGGGAATACCCGACTGCATGATATCGCTCATGATAAGAGTTTTGCGGCTATGCTGATTTTCATGAAGAACATAATCAAGAGCAATGGCGAGCGAATTAAGGTCGAGACTGTAAGAATCATTGACAAGGAGACATTTGTTGATGGCCTCATTTAGTTCGAGTCGCATGGCCACAGGGGTCAGATGCATGCAACGCGTTGCAATCCAATCACCATCAAAACCCATATATAACAACAAAGCGATGCAATGCATTGCATTCTCGGCAGAAGCCTTGTCAATAAAAGGAATAGCGATATTAAAAGGCTGTTCTTGATAAACGACTTGCAACTGGGTTTGTCGATGAGTAACTTGAGTAGAAATCAAGTGAACATCACACTCGGGAGCTGTGCCCCACGTAAATCGGCGAATGCCACGAAAAGCCTCTTGACTAGAGATAGCAGAGTGTATATCTTTATGATCGCTACAATAAATCAAGACTTGGCAATGCAGGAAGAGCTGCAGTTTCTCAGCAATCTTCTGTTCACGAGCCAAGAAATTCTCATCGTGGGCTTGACCGATATTGGTGAATATACCTATAGAGGGTTTAATAACCCGACGAAGATTCTCCATCTCCCCTACTTGCGATATTCCTGCCTCGAAAATAGCCAGTTGGTCGGATTGACTCATCTGCCATACCGATAAGGGAACTCCTATCTGTGAATTGTAACTGCGGGGCGAAGAGGTAATCTTACGAACATCTCCCAGAAGCTGAACCAACCAATCTTTAACAATGGTCTTGCCGTTGCTGCCTGTGATACCAACTACCGGTATATCGAACTGCTGGCGACGAAAGGCCGCCATCTGTTGAAGTGCTTTGACAACATCATTCACTTCCCAAAAATTAGCTCCTTCACAGAGTTCAAATTGCGACAAGCAATCGTCGGGAACACCTTGTGCAGGGACAACAAAATTGCGACAACCTCTATGATAAAGATCTAGCACAAATCTGCAACCTGTATTTCGTTTGGTAGGGATGGCAAAAAAGATTGAATGTGCAATATCGGCGGAGCGACGAGAGTCTGTCATCAGATGTTCAACACATGCAGTTGGATCGCACACTCTTGGAAATGATCCTTGTAGGGCAGATGTGATATCACTAGGTTTCACAGCAGAATTAGTTTAATATAAAGTTGAACTACTTTGTATTGGAGGTAATTACCTTATAGCCTATTGGGCAGCTGAGGCAAGTTCTTGGAGTGCAATGCTGATTGAATAGTTGCAATAAAGCTTGCGACTGAGCAGCCGAACTAGGTTTCAGTCCCACCGATGCACATTGGGTGATGATATTATTCCGTTCAGGCGGAAGCTGTTCTAAGATAGATACGGCTTGATCTTTGTAGGACTGATTGCCATGCTGATTGCCATATTCAAAAAGCAGCGGTACCCAAGCATTGATTATTAGTACTTGAACGAATGCAGAGCCAAGTTTTTTGGGTTTGCCCGGCGATGGCTTATCAAATTGAAAATGATGGGTCCAATAATCTGATGCTGCAACATCGAAAAATTGTTGGAGCTGAACGGCATCGGGGGTGTCAAGCAAATGAGCAAAGAGATTGTGCGATTGGCACAAAAGTGCAGCGAACTGACTGATTCGGATGGTAGGAAAAGAGTATGGACGCAATCGAAAGAACTTCCAAAGATGCGAAGATAGCGGCGTAAGCTTTGCCCCTTGACGGATGGCTTCATAGTCTGATTGCAAGAGGCGAGGGTATTCATCAGTAAAATAGTTTTCAAGCATTCCTGCTTGGCCCAAAAACAAAGCTTCTATTCGCTGAGGCCGATCTCTCCAACGAGCAATAAGATTCATATCGGTTGAGCGAGCCAACAACTCAAAAGGGAATGCATTGGATTTGCCGCCAAAATAGTGGGCAATAAGCCAATAACACGTTTGTTCCCACGACCCATGCGTGTCTGCCAAAAGTTGACGAACATTGTTGCATTTAGACTCCAAACGTTCAAGCGTAAGCCGTTCAAGCGTGGAATTGATAAAGAAAGAGGGTAGCGAGGAAATCCTATCTCCACATGGTATTGCAATTTCATCTGGAGGAGTAAGCAGCGATGTATAATTGTCCCATACTGCTTGAGGTATGTAGTTGGCTACAGAAAGTGTGGGAAGCGTATGCGTATCTTGAAGTGTGATGGCAGTATCATTTTCAAAAACAACATGCAACACCACATTATGGTAAGCAGGATTTGTGCTATGACGATGATGATTCCAATCCGATGATTTGACGTGTATTTCGACATTCCCCACCCATAATGTTCCATCCAACCAAATGCGAGCATCAAAAAAATCTGGACCTGCATCACGATTGAGAAGTCCAGGTCGCTCGATGCTTACTAACTGACCTTCGGCTGTACGAAGTTCTCCTTCTAGCAACTGATGCTGCCAGATATACTGAAGGAAAGATTCGTTGGGATACAACATGCCTTTTAATAATTAGTCAGACTTGCAAAGGTTTATTCATTATCATCAAAGGGCAGCAAGTCAGTGTTCCAAGTAACTCCTTCGCGAACCACCTTTGCTGGAACCCCAGCCAATATACAATTGGGAGGATATACCTTACCAGATACCAAAGTGTTGGCACCAACAATAGTATTGTCGGAAATCACAGCTCCTTTAAGAATCGTAACATTCCCTGCTATCCACACATGATTACCGATTTTCACACTCTTGGGAGGATTAATTCTCTTGCCTGTTTCCGAATCAATGATGCTATGCCAATCAGAGACTCTAAAATGAATATCAGTGAACATAGAATCACCACCAATCTCAACAGATTTACCTTCAGAAGCTTCAAAAAAAGCATTCGTGCGGAAAATATTCCCTTCGCCAATTTTCACACTGCTATTTTTCCCGCAGACATAAAATTGGGACTGGTTTATATCATTGTCCTTTCCAATGTATATGCTACAATTGGAACCAGTAAGAGTAATAGTGCAATCCTTTAGGCGTGTAACGCCAGGCTCAATAACAAGTGAATTATTTGTTCCTGTAACAGATATCTTACAATGATTCAGAAACACACCCTTAATAGAGATATGGTTACCTTTGCGCACCCGAATCTTGCTCGGATGAACAAATCTATAAAACAAATAATATAGATTGCCAAATCTGCGGATGCCCTCTGACTTATTCATTATATATCCATTAATTAAACAAATCCTTCATTTTGTCAAAGAATCCGCGTTCTTGTTTACTCGGATTCGGTTGGAAATTGGACGACTCATTGAGCTTATGCAGTAATTCTTTCTCCTCACGAGTAAGGCTCTTAGGCACCCACACATTAAGGCTTACAAGCAAATCACCTCTGCCATAGCCATTCACCTCAGGCAGACCTTTCCCTTTTAATCGAAGAACTTTGCCCGATGGCGTACCCGATTCGATCTTTACTTTCACCTTGCCTGTGAGCGTTGGTATCTCAATAGTGTCACCCATGGCAGCCTGTGGGAAAGTGATAAAGGCGTTATAGTACAAGTTGGACTCCTGGCGTTCAAAAATCTCATGAGGGACTTCTTCTATCAGCACAATCAAATCACCGGGCACACCTCCACGCGGAGCAGCATTTCCTTTGCCAGAGAGGGAAAGCTGCATACCATCAGCCACACCAGCAGGAATATTGATTGTAATAATCTCTTCAGAACGAACTATACCCTCGCCATTGCAATCATGACATTTATCTTTAATCACTTGACCAGTACCACCACAATGTGGGCAAACCGACTGGGTTTGCATTTGGCCAAGAATAGTTCGACGAAGTTCTGTAATATACCCCGTACCATGGCAATGAGGACAGGTATCAAGAGAATTGTTTTTTGAACCAGAGCCTCCGCAGGTTTTACAAGGGACATACTTGTTCACCTTGATTTTCTTTTCACAACCTTTTTCAATCTCTTCTAATGTAAGTTTGACCTTGATGCGCAGGTTGCTTCCACGAGGAACAGTTCTGCCTCGGCGACCGCCGCCGCCAAAACCTCCGAATCCTCCGAATCCTCCACCGCCAAACATGTCGCCGAAGATATCTCCGAAATGAGAGAATATGTCATTCATATCCATTCCTCCTGCGCCATATCCTCCTGCGCCTCCTTCGAAAGCGGCATGTCCGAACTGATCGTATTTGGCTTTCTTGTCGGGATTGCTCAATACATCGTATGCCTCAGCAGCCTCCTTGAATTTCTCTTCTGCCTCTTTGTCACCTGGATTCTTATCAGGATGATATTTCAACGCTAACTTTCGGTAAGCTTTCTTCAACTCATCAGGACTAGCATTGCGACTCACGCCCAACACTTCATAAAAATCTCTCTTAGCCATATATCAAGAGCTTATAAATTCAATAATACATTAAATAGCAACAACAACCTTGGCGTAACGCAGAACTTTATCGTTCAGATAATAGCCTTTCTCAACCACATCCACAACTTTACCTTTCATCTCCTCATCAGGAGCAGGAATCTGGGTAATAGCTTCATGCAAGTTCTCGTCAAATTTCTGATCTTTTGCCTCGATGGGCTTGAGTCCTTTGGCAGAGAGGATGCTTATGAGTTTGTTAAATATCAACTGAACACCTTCCTTTGAAGGATCATCATCGGACATGTGAGCTAAAGCACGCTCCATATCATCTACAACTGGAAGAATAGCTTTTATAGTATCTTTAGCACCATTGATAAGCAAATCAGCTTTTTCAAGATTAGTACGTTTACGATAGTTCTCATATTCAGAATAGAGACGGACATATTTGTCATTGGATTCAACCAACTTTTGTCCCATTTCCTGCAATTTATCTTCGGCAGAGGGTTCTGTCTCTTGCTCGTTCACCTGTTGTCCATTAACAGCCTCATCAGATGCATCAGTAGAGGTTGCGGCATTTTCGGTATTCTCGGTGTTGATGTTTTCGTTTTCTTGTTCGTTATCTACCACTTTATTTGTTTCTTTAGACATATCATTAAATTTTTTATTCTTTTTTGTTTTGATAGCACGTTTCAGTAAATGTGCCACAGAGGATTTTTGTGCCATATTGTCACTTTTTTTAAAAATCAATTATCCTTTGTGCTCGGTTGTTCAATAGTTATTGATGGCTTAATAAATACATCCATTGGTCTGTATGGGCGCTCGGCATCACGCCACTCAAAATGATTTAAGAATTTCTTTTCTTCTTCAATCTTATCTAATGGATAGGTATGCATATCAGGATTTCCTTGAGTAACAATTCTATCAGGAGCTCGGTCCGCAAAATAGATACGCATATTGCTGCCAATACCCACATTCACCCCAATCAATGTAATATTACCATACTGGTCCTCATCAGTAATATAATATACCATTTCTGAATTACCCAAAATATCAGAATAAGTCGGTTCCCCTTTTGAAAAATATACTTCTGTGTTACGACCTTTTATCTGATTATATCGTTGGGCATCCAATTTTTCAATGAAAAAACTATTACTATTAAAATAAGCATGCTTTGCACCAGTTGAATCGTGTAACAATACAATAGTGTCAGCAGATGCCTGATAATCATCATACCAAAGAACTGGATTAAAGAACATACGAAGGGTTGAATCAATAGCCGTATAATAAGCAGAATCGCATGCTCCTTGGGCATCTTTTCTAAACATTTTCACTGATCGAAAAGCATTAATAGATTCCAGATGGCGCAATGAATCATTAGTCAAGAAAATGGTATCGGCGTGTATATAAAGTGTATCGGGATTAGTATTGGAACTGTTTCTTTCATTGGTGTCATTATCATGACGACTTATAATACGAATCAAGGCACTATCTGTTACGAAAGACGTGCGAGTAGATTGATTTGTTTCTGCATACTTGGAAGTGGAGATAATGTCATTGACAGTGTCATACAAAACAACATGGCCACGAGCTTGCCCAAACTCGGTTTTTTCGTAATAATCTAAAGTATCACATGTTATATGTTTTTCTCCATGATGTACTTCCGACGATTTGACAGAATGAGCATAACGCAAATCAGTATTATAAGTACCTTGCTCACTATACATTGTAGTAGAATCAGTATAGACATGAGTCGGACTCCAAAACTCAGCCAAATGTGTGCGCATGCTGTAAACTAATGTATCAGTAGTAAGCATCATGTTGGTATCAGTAAGGACAACTGAATCGTAGATGTCAAAAACTTTAAAATCGGCATTATAATACCCCCGACGACTAACAAGTTTTCTCCCTTGATTTGTAGTAATACCCCAAGTACTATACTCAGCAATAGACGAAAAACGATCGTATGTAATGTGATCGGACTTTAAAATAGTTTTTCCATCAACCATACGAACAGTATCATCCCATATATCCAACACACGAGTCTCTCCATCATAATATAACTGGTCACCAAAAATAGTAGTGGTATCGGAAAGTACAATTTTGACATGGCCAAAAGCAGTAAGATCATTTCGCACTTGATTAAGCAAAGCCGAATCAGCATATAAAGTCATTCCCTCATGCTTAGCCTTAACTTTCTGATAAAGAATCCAAACATCTGAGTCATAAGGGTCACGTGTACCCATACCAGCCTCGTATGTAATCAGTTTCTGAGACACGACTGGAGAACACAGGCAAAGCAAGGCTAGCAAAAACACACATTTCAAACAACTTATCTTCATAGATGCAAGGGATTGTAAAGTGCAAAGATACGAAAAAAAAACGAATTTAAGACAATTAGTATAGTACAATGCATAAAAACAAAACAGAGGCGTGAGTAGAAACACACGCCTCTGCTTAATATTAGTGAACTAAACTTACTTAGATTCGGTACGAGAGCCCATACGATCCATAGCGCAACGGAAACCAATCCAAGAAGTACTGCGATCCTGATCATAGTAACGACGAGTGCCGCACTGCATCCAGTATGCACGATCACGCCAGCTACCGCCCTTAACAACACGAACACGGTTGTTAATCATAGAAGTGATATTCTTCTTATCAGTACTATCGGAACGGTGATACATCTGGTTAGTCTGATCCTCGTGAGAACGAGTAAATTCTTCAGTCTCACCTTCATCTTCATCAGCTTCACGGAGCCAACCTGAAGCGGAAGTTGCCTCCTTACTTTCAAAGTCATAGATGCTGGAGTTCCAGTCGCCATCAAGATAGTTAATGTTATCAGCCTGGCGATAGTTGCGACGATTCATATCATCGGGAACATTCTGATAGATAAGGCTACCAGTGGCTTCATCAATAGCAGCTTCTTCGCCATCTTCGCTCATTGCAACATACTGATAGACATTACCACGGAAGGGGTTTTGATCATCGCCTCCAATGGGGTTGGCATCCTTACGATACACATCACCACACCATTCAGCAACATTACCAGCCATGTGGTACAGACCATAGTCGTTGGGGAAGTACCATTTAACAGGAGCAGTGTATTCCCAACCATCATTAAGGTTACCAGCTACACCCATAGCATCACCACGGGAACGCTTGAAGTTTGCAAGGAACTGTCCATAATATTTTTTGTTAGCAGAACGCACGCTCTGACCAGCCCAAGGATAAGTTTTGTGTTCGACAACACGCTCATCATAGGTATTACCAATCATACCGAGTGCAGCGAATTCCCATTCAGCCTCTGTTGGGAGACGATAATTGGGGAGGAGGATACCATCGGAACGACGGACGTTACGGTTTTCACCACCGCTTGCAGGATCAAGATCGGGCACACCTTTACCTTCGCCTTTGTAGAGACCAGCGAGATAAACATCGGTCTGGAAAGCTTCTGCTCCAGTAAGCTCGCTTTGAGCGAGGTCAATGATACCTGCGTCAACAAGAATCTTCTCATTAACGCGGTCAGTACGCCATTTGCAGAACTGAGAAGCCTGCTCCCAAGTAACACCAACAACAGGATAATCATTGAACATAGCGCACTGGAAATAGTTCTCAACGAAATTTTCAACCCAGCTAAGACGGCTACGCCATACAGTGGTATCGGGATAAATCTGCTTTACGAGTTCGGGATATTCCTCACCATAAGCACGGTTCATCCAATATACGAACTCACGATAAGAGATATTGGACACTTCAGTCTCATCAATATAAAATGACGAAACAGTAACAGTGTGCACAAGATTGTTCCAAGAGAAGTGAGACTCGTCAGCTACACGACCCATTTGGAACGAACCGCCCTCTACGAAAACGAGGCCGGGACCAGTAATCTGCTCAGTATAAGAGGAACGGTCAAATCCGCCCCACTCAGTGTCGTTCAGATTCCAACCAGTAGTGGTTGACTGCTCTTTGCTGCCGCATGCTACAAGCATCAGCACAGAAGCAAGCATAAGGAATGAGAGTTTAAATATCTTCATAGTACAAATTTTTATCTATTCTTTATACGTTATAATCGAAATAATGTTTCGTTTTTTCAACAAATATTAGAAGGAGGGGCAACGAATTGCTTTGACCTTGTGTTTCTGTTCAGGAGTGGGAAGCAGGATACCGAGCGTGATTTCATGAGCACCAGCAGTACTGTTGGCCAATTGAGAAACGGTAGCATCGTAGCTATATCCAATTTTGAAATAGTCTTGCTGAACACCAACCATGAAAATGAAAGCATCGGAGTTTTCAATGCCATTGCGATACCATACACCAACAAGGAAAGGCTTCCAATCAAGATAAAGGCCGTAGTTGAAATAATGGAATCCACCTTGATATTGATAAATGAAGTTGGGAGAAATAACGGGCTGGCCAAGTCCGAGAGAAGATTGACGACGTCTTTCTTCAGAGACATTGATTAAACCACCCGCATTGGCAGAAAACTTAATAGGGATGCGATCCTCACTATAAAAACCTTGGCTAGGCTGGCTCAGATGGTGAGCAGCAAAACCTGCATACCAAGCGGGACCATAAATCATAGTACCTGCTGCAAAATCAGCATAGAACTTATTGGTGTGGTCGGGAGCTGTGGCCGAAGTCTGGTTGATAACACCATTATTGGGATCAATTTGGTCAGGAAAGACCAAATGGTTAAGATCCCAGTCCAAGTTGATATTGACTAAAGAAGCCTGCAAAGCAAGATTGATATAAATATCGTCAACTACGCGGAAGCGGAAAGAATACATACCGCCAAAAGAAGTGGTAGAGAGTGCACCATGATCACCCTGACGATCTGTCATCAGTATTGCACCTATGCCGCCATGGAGGTCGGGAATATACTGGTCGTAGGAACCACTTACAGTGGTGAACGCACTCACCAAACCGGGCCACTGAGCACGATAGGTAAGCGAAATACGTGGAGCAACCTTAGAACCAGCAAAAGCGGGATTGAGATAAAGTGGGTTGGCATAGAACTGAGAAAACCCAACATCTTGTGCTTTGACACCCTGCATACCCATGACCATGAGCAGCAGCATCAGAGTTATTTTATTGTACTTTTTCATCATGCAAATTATAGTATATAATGAGCCTAAAATCAATTGGCAATATTACGCTTTTTTCTTCAAATAAACACGTTTCTCTCAAAAAAAAATCACATCACCATGATTTTCACCACTATTTTTTTTCGTTACACACCATTCTTAGGCTTGTTTTTCTGCTTTTTTTAATGTCGTTTTCCAGAAATTGGACCTACTTGAGCTATTAAAACCGCACTTAATTAACCCCATAACTTGCATGTTTTACATGTTTCGAATACATCTAGATTCTTCCTTCTCAAATAGCAGAAAACAATCTCAGGAGAAGGAGAGAAAAATGATATCAAAAAAGAACAAGATTCTACCTAGAATATAAAGCTCATCCGACACACGTACACGCTGCCTTGGTACTAAGGTGAGAAACATAATTTGATGCCACACACAATATTTTGCCTCATATATAGTTTCTATCAACAATTAGAACAAAGATATTTCAATGCAGAACAGACTCCATTTTGCCACATTCGCCACATTGTTCATATTTGGGATAACCACGGTTGGACTTGCCCAAGAGCACTCAGTACTGAGCAATGGGACGTGGTTCAAAATACCCATTTCATCCTCCTCCGTTTATCAAATAACCACCGAAGACATATCCGCCCTAGCAGGCGTATCTTGCAACCAAATAGCCATTTATGGCGCTCCTGGAGGAATGATGCCAACAAGCAATCGCCCAGGGATTGAAAGAGAACTCTCTCCTATCGCCGTGGATATTATTGATGCAAATGAGAATGGTATTTTTGATGAGAGAGATAAAATCGTTTTCTTTGCAGAAGGGCCCAATAACTGGAAATACAAAGAGTCGGGACAACGTTATGAATATGAATCGCACGCGTACGCGAACAATACATATATATTTCTTACTACAACTTCTGATCGACCTCTGGAATCGATGCGCATAAGCGACTCATCCTTTACGGCCGACAATGCTCCTGATATAACCACCTATACAGCAGTGACCACTTACCATCAAGACAACATCAACACTCATGGGGGTGGACAAATATGGGTAGCAGACAAATTCACAAACTCGCTTAGCTCTAGATCATATACCCTCAACCTGCCCAGTACTCCCAATGAAGGTTCGCTTCAGATTCGCTATGCTTTCGCTCACGTCAGCGAATATTCCGCTAACTTATCTTTTGTTCTCAATGGCGAAACCAAAACAAAGAATATCAGTTCTTACAACACTTATATGACCTACACTGAGTCATATCCAAACATTCACACCCAGAACCTTTCATTTACCATTAAGTATTCGCCCAATGATTTTTCAGCATCAGGTTACCTTGATTTTATTGAGGCCACAGCCCTTGTGCCACTAACTTACACTGGGCAGCCTCTCTATATAAGAAACCAGCAGCAAATTGCATCAGGGAATAAACGCAGATTTGTTGTGAACGGGGATTCCCAGTCATTGCAGATATGGGACGTGAATAATCCCACACAACCCTATAGAGTCAGTATTGAGGCTACTAACAACAATAGGTTTTCATTCGTTGCCCCCACTGATATGGCAAGAACATTCATCGCATTCAATCCAGCAAATATCCAACATCCCACAGGCATCATAAGAGTGGAAAACCAAGATATCCATGGCACCCCGACCCCCGAATATGTAATTGTAGCTCATGGAGATTATACTTCCCAAGCCGAAGATCTGGCAGACTTACATCGAATGAACGAGGGGATGTACGTGGCTGTGTATAGCCAAGAGCAAGTGTTCAACGAATACTCGTCTGGCAGCACCGATCCTATGGCCATCCGTATGATGCTCAGAGACATGCGTAACAGAGACCCACAACATGTCAATCCCAAATACTTGCTCCTTTTCGGCAAAGGGACTTATGACAACCGAGACATCATGGATGCCCACCAAAGCACCGTGGTCACTTATCAAACCCCAACATCCTTTGACGACGATGGAGGAGCATACCCAAGCGACGATATCTATGGATACCTTGATTCAACTTCGGTAAGTGCTTTTGATGGGAATATGTCAGTGAGTATTGGTCGTCTTCCTGCCAAAAATGCTGCAGAAGCAACGCTAATGGTAAACAAAATTGCCGGATACATGAATCGTCGAGATTTTGACATGGACAACGTGCGAGGCGATTGGCGCAACTACGTTTGCTTGCTTGCCGACGATGCAGACCCCAGCAATCCTTACGACACCAACTTTGCCAGCGACTCCGAAATCATGGCACGACGCATCAAGCACCAATATCCACACATTAATATCGACAGAATTTATGCCGACTCTTATACCCAACAATCAGGAGCTGACGGATCGTTCTATCCAGAAGTCAACAACGCACTTCGTCAGCGCATCAATTATGGTTGTTTGTTACTTAACTATATAGGGCATGGTTCGAGCAGCTATATAGGCACTGAGCGATACATGGAATTCCCCGATATAGAAAAATACAGCAACACCGACCGTCTCACATTTTTCGTCACCAGCACTTGTTCTTTTGGTCATTACGACCTTGTGGGCGATGTGTGCGGTGCTGAGCAATTTGTATTGGCGCAGGCCGCTGGTGTTGGCATAATTTCGGCTGCACGTCCCATCCATCATACCCAGCAATTCAATACCGCGGTTTGTATCAATGCTCTCAATCCTCAGAACACCATCGGTGATGCCTTGCGAATGGCCAAAAATAGTTATTCAGTGTCCCATTGTATCACACTTCTGGGCGACCCAGCCCTCCATCTTTCCATACCACGCAACCAGGTTGTGGTGACAAAAATCAATGGACACCCTGTCGATTCAGCTGTTACAGACTCCCTTCAAGTGCTTTCACGAGTGACCGTAGAAGGCGAGATTAGGAAACCGAACGGAGAGCTCTACGAACAATTCGATGGTACCATCTTCCCTATTGTGTTCGACCGAGAGACACCTTGCCGCACATTGGCTAATGACAATGATAGTACCGAAGTGGATTTTGTGCAACAAAAAAACATGCTCTACAAAGGCCGAGAGATTGTGGAAGGTGGCCGATTCTGCTATTCATTCATCATCCCTCGAGATGTAGCATACAACTACGATTATGCGAAACTCTCCCACTATGCTCGTAGCGACAACGACAACGCCACCGGGCAATATAGCAACATCATGTTCGGTGGATTCAACGACTCTGTTGAAATTGTTGAGCAACACCCCATCGTTCAACTTTTCATTGGCGACACAAACTTCCGCGACGGAGGTATCACTCATGAGTCGCCAACTTTATATGCAAGACTATTCGATAAAGTAGGCATCAACGCAGCAGGTAGTGGATTGGGGCACGACATCACCGCTACTATCGATAACAATCCCTATAGCATCGTCACACTTAACGACTATTTTGAACCGTCAATCACTGATAGTCGTAACGGCGAGATTTACTATACCCTTGAGAAACTCAACGATGGCCCACACACTCTCACACTTAAATGTTGGAATATATTTAACTATTCGGGTTCATCTACTATTCATTTCAATGTTGTCAATGACAAATCCGCTCAGATTGGTCATTGCGAGGCGACACCCAATCCCGCTCACGACCGCACCACCCTTCGCATCGAACATAATATCCCAACAGACATCAATTCAGCAAGTATCGATATCTACGACATCCGTGGTGGCTTGATTATGCAATTCCAGCCTACCCCTATTGAAGGAAGCTGTGTGATAGCATGTCCTTGGGATTTCAAAACCAGCAATGGCACACTTGTGCCCAAAGGCATCTACATAATGAAAGCCACAATCTTTACCCAATCGGGCCAATGCATCACGCAAACAGCCAAGATAGTGAAACAATAATAAAAAAACATCAATTCATACAATAATAATAGGTACCTTGCCGTTAATAGAGCCAACAAATACATTTCTAGAAAGAAACGAACAATAATAGATGAAAAAAGTAACCTTCTTCCTTTTCTGCTTGATTGTAATGAGTTTCACTCAATCAGCCCTTGCTCAACCATCGCAATCTACAGGACTCACAGGACAAACTAAAAACTATATCTCCACAGGTATGCCCATCCTACTTATTGCCCCTGATGCCATTTCGGGCGCCATGGGTGATGCTGGTGTGGCAGCCACTCCTGATGCTTATTCTGCACACTGGAACAATGCTCGATTTGCATTTATTGAAAGCGACCTCGGTCTCAGCACCACCTATACTCCTTGGCTCCGTAATTTGGGTGTAGGCGACATGAATCTGCTCTACCTAGGTGGATACAAGCGCATCAACCCCAGAAGCACCGTAGCAGCCTCTATCACCTATTTCTCATTGGGCGAAATCCAAAGCTCTGACTACGAAGGAAACTCCACTGGCACAATGAATCCTAACGAGTTTGACATCGACGTGACTTATGCGATGAAAATCACCGACGAACTATCCCTGGGTGCCACTGGCCGATTCCTCAATTCCGACCTTACCAACGGCCAAAATGTGAGCGATGGTAGCGGATATGTATCAACCAAACCCGCTCGTTCTGTAGCAGCAGACCTCGGACTCTATTGGCAACACAATATCGACAAACAGCAACAAATTGCTGTGGGTGGATTTATCAGCAACCTGGGCGCAAAGTTGTCCTACTCTGATGATGATACCAAGAAAGAATTCCTTCCCTCCAACCTCCGCGTCGGAGTTCGCTATACAAATGAGATTGATGACTATAACGAGATTAGCGTCCTCTTCGATATCAACAAATTGCTTGTCCCCACACCCCCAAAAACCGTGGGAGACAGTACCTATGGTCAATACTACCACAACTCAGCCGAATATTATTCTACCGGAGTTATGCGTGGTGCTATCCAGTCATTTTTCGATGCGCCCGGCGGTATGAGCGAAGAACTCCGCGAACTCCAACTCTCTCTCGGTGCTGAATATTGGTACAACCACACTCTTGCTGCCCGCGCAGGTTATTTCTACGAACACGCCACCAAAGGAGGACGCCAGTATGCCACAGTGGGTTTTGGACTCAAATTCAACATTATGCAGGTTGACTTTGCCTACCTAGTTCCCACTACGGCATTCAGCAGCAACCCGCTCTCCAATACCATCCGCATCTCACTTACCGTCAACTTATCCAACAAAAAAGGTTCCAATAACTAATCTGGCATCGACATGAGAATAGGAATAGGATATGACGTACACCAATTGGTCGAAGGACGCAAACTGTGGTTGGGAGGGATAGAGGTTCCTCACACCCTTGGTTTGTTAGGCCATAGCGATGCTGATGTGCTCATCCACGCCATTTGTGATGCCCTGCTGGGTGCTGCAGCACTTGGAGATATTGGAAAACATTTTCCCGATAAAGACCCTCAATATAAAGATATTGATAGCAAAATACTCCTCCGCCACTGTGGAGAGTTGCTCAAAAAGGAAGGTTATACTATCGAGAACATTGACAGCATTATCGTGGCTCAGAAGCCCAAAGTAGGGCCATATATTCCTCTGATGCGCCAATGCATAGCCGACTGCCTCGGCATCCAACTCCAACAAGTCTCAGTCAAAGCCACCACCACCGAACAACTCGGATTCGAAGGTCGTCAAGAGGGTATCAGCGCTCACGCATCGGTTCTTATCAATTGAAATTCATCATATTCAACATGGAAAAACCTCTCATATCCCCCGAATCTCAAGACCAAGCCGCCGTCCTTGACGACTCTGGCTGCAGCCTTGTCCTTCATAATGATGACGTCCACACTTTTGACTATGTCATCAAAGCTCTTGTGGACATCTGTCGCATCAGCAGTTCGCAAGCCGAGCAATGTGCCATACTAGTCCACTGCCACGGCAAGTGCACCATTAAACATGGCAGCGAGGACACCCTCATGCCCATGCACACGGCATTACTCGACAAACAACTCACTACCGAAATCGTCAAATAACCAATTATCCAAAAAATCAATTATCTATGAATGCCACATTACTTATCATTGTGCTTCTCGTGGGTCTCACATTACTTGCACTAGAAATCGTAGCTCTTCCCGGAGGGCTTGCCGGCATTTGCGGCGTAGGTTTGCTCATCTACGGCATAATCGAAAGTTTCTCCATCTGGGGTGCAGCGGTGGGCAACATCATCCTCATCACCTGCGCAGCCATCATCACCGTGCTTCTTATCATCTTCCTCAAAGCCAAAACATGGAAACGCTACAGTCTCGGAGAAGAGTCTGACAGCGTAGTGAATCAAGTGGATGAAAAGAATTTCATTGTTGGCACGCGAGGCACCACTGTAGCACGCCTAGCCCCCACAGGCAAAGCCCTCATCGACGGCCAGCTAGTAGAAGTCCACGCCATTAATAAGTTCATCGACCCCGATCGTCCCATTGAAATTGTAGCCATCGAAGGTTATAGAATCGACGTCTGCGAGATAGAAGACAAACGATTTGACTAAACAAAACCACTCGTTTCCCCTTAAAACCAGAACTCATATAATAGTAAATATATAGAATCCATAAATATAAACCATTAAAAACATAGCATTATGCCAGTTGCAACAGTAATTCTTTGCGTGCTGATATTCATCGCACTTTTGCTTTTAATTTATTTGGTACCCGTGGGATTGTGGTTCCAAGCAATCGTATCAGGCGTTCGCACATCCCTTATCCAGCTCATGTTCATGCGCTTCCGCAAGGTACCTCCCAGCATTATTGTCAACAACATGATCAATGCCACCAAGGCAGGCCTCAAACTCTCACAAAATCAACTCGAAGCACACTACCTTGCAGGTGGCAATGTCAATAGCGTTGTACAGGCACTTATCTCTGCTAGCAAGGCCAACATGAATCTTGATTTCGACACCGCTACTGCTATCGACCTCGCAGGCCGCGATGTGCTGAAAGCTGTCCAAACCTCAGTCAATCCTAAAGTTATTGACACTCCTCCCGTTACCGCTGTGGCCAAAGATGGTATCCAGCTTATTGCCAAGGCACGTGTCACCGTCCGCACAAACATCAAACAACTAGTGGGTGGTGCTGGAGAAGAAACCATCTTGGCTCGTGTTGGCGAAGGCATCGTCACCTCCATTGGATCTGCCATAAGCCATAAGCAAGTGCTTGAGAACCCCGACAGCATTTCTAAACTTGTACTCACCAAAGGTCTCGACAGCGGCACTGCTTTCGAGATTCTCTCCATCGATATTGCCGACATTGATGTGGGTAAAAATATTGGTGCCCAACTCCAGATGGACCAGGCAAACGCCGACAAGAACATTGCTCAAGCCAAGGCCGAAGAGCGTCGCGCTATGGCCGTTGCCTCCGAGCAGGAGATGAAAGCCAAGGCACAAGAAGCACGTGCCAAAGTAATCGAAGCCGAGGCCGAAGTGCCCCGCGCAATGGCCGAAGCATTCCGCACCGGCAACCTTGGAATCATGGATTATTATCGCATGAAAAATATTCAAGCTGACACCGAAATGCGCGAAAGTATCTCCAAACCTGCAGGAGTTAAGCCCATCGCGAAGGCAAACGAAACAAAATAATAAAATATTTTTCACAATATAGCCATCTCATTTAAAGTGAGATGGCTATATTTTTTGTTTCAAAAATCAAAAAAAATCTATTTATTCAGAAAAAAAGTAGTAATTTTGTATCCCGTATTTTTTATTCATCCCTACAAAGACGGAAATATGAAACACGGTTTTGACAACGAGAAGTATCTCAACATTCAGTCCGAGCACATTAAGGAGCGTATCGCCCAGTTCGGCAACAAACTTTATCTTGAATTTGGTGGCAAACTCTTCGACGACTATCATGCCAGTCGTGTATTGCCTGGTTTCGAGCCTGATAGCAAGCTCAAAATGCTTATGCAACTGCGCGATCAGGCCGAGATTGTCATCGTTATCAGCGCCAAAGATATCGAGAAAAACAAAGTGCGTGGTGACCTTGGCATCACCTATGATGTTGACGTATTGCGTCTCCGCGAAGCCTTCATGAGCCGTGGGCTCTACGTTGGTTCCGTCACCATCACTCAATACAGTGGCCAACCCAGCGCCCAAGCATTCCGCGAACGTCTCGAACGCCTTGGCATCAATTGCTATTATCTTTATCTTATTCCTGGCTATCCAACCGATGTAAAAAAAATCTGCTCCGATGAAGGTTTTGGCCGCAACGAGTACATTGAAACCTCTCGTCCCCTTGTAGTCATTACAGCTCCTGGTCCCGGAAGTGGAAAGATGGCCACCTGCCTCAGCCAGCTCTATCAAGAAAACAAGCGCGGCATCAAAGCTGGTTACGCCAAGTTTGAGACCTTCCCCATTTGGAGCATTCCACTGAAACACCCCGTAAATGTAGCCTACGAAGCAGCCACCGCCGACCTCAACGATGTGAACATGATTGACCCCTTCCATCTGGAAGCCTACGGCAAAACTGCAATCAACTACAATCGTGATATCGAAATCTTCCCCGTGCTCAATGCCATCTTTGAAGGCATTTATGGTGAAAACCCCTACAAATCCCCCACCGACATGGGCGTAAATATGGCAGGTTTCTGCATCTGCGACGACGATGTTTGCTGCCAAGCATCCAAGGATGAAATCATCCGCCGCTACTTTGCTGCCCTTTGCAACTTTGCCGAAGGCAAGTGCAGCCAGCGCGAAGTGGAGCAAAACGCTCTGCTGATGAAACAGATGAAGATTACCACCGACGACCGTCGCACCACCATCGCTGCCCGCCAACGTGCAGAAGAAGAGGGTACTCCTGCTGCAGCCATTGAGTTAGCCGATGGCACCATCCTCACCGCCCACAGCAGCGAACTTCTTGGTGCATGTGCAGCCCTCATTCTTAATGCCACCAAGCATTTGGCCGGTATCGACCACAGCATCAAGTTGATTTCCCAGCAGGTCATTGAACCCATTCAGAACACCAAGACCAAGATGCTCCACGGCAAGAATCCTCGCCTCCACACTGACGAAGTACTCGTTGCCCTTTCCATCCTCAGCCTCACCGACAGCAACTGCCGCCAAGCACTGGACAAACTCCCTCTCTTGGAAGGCTGCCAAGTGCACACCACCGTGATGTTGGGCGAAGTTGATCGCAAAATCTTCAAGAAACTCGGCATCGGCCTCACCTGCGACCCCACCCCCAAAAGATAATCCCCACACTTTATAGCATAAAAAGTGAGTGCTCACATCCGTGCAGCACTCACTTTTTTTATCCCTAAGAACAACTAATACCTATCGATTCTTGTTCTTACCTTTTTTATCTTTCTTTCTCAATCCAGGGAACCAACTGCGCACGGGCTGGTCAAGACCAAGATCGTTCATATAGTTGAATGTGGCCATCTTTAGGCCACGGCCAACTTCTTCAATATCGTAGTCAAATTGGCCGCCTTGAGGGTAGCACCAATCCACCTCGTTGTTGCAGAATGGATTCGGTTCATAATTAACTCTCTGGGCTCCATACTTTTCCGGATTATGCCCCGATGGGCTGTGGCATGTCATAGCATACCTATGCCAGAAAGCACTCTGCACTATACCTTCATCAAACATCTGTCGCACAGTTTCCAAAGCGCCCAGCGTTTCCTCCAGCGTTTCGGTGGGGAAACCATACATCAAATAAGTGTGCACCATGATACCCGCTTCACGAAAATGACGGCAAGCATCCACTGTCTGCTGAATGGTAACACCTTTGTCTATCAATTTCAGCAATCTGTCCGAAGCCACTTCTAGTCCGCCACTCACAGCCACGCAGCCTGCATCGGCCATCAAATCGCACAACTCCTGCGTATAAGCCTTCTCAAATCGGATATTGCCCCAAAAACTCACCACCAGCCTGCGGTTGAGAATTTCCTCGCAAACCTCGCGAAGCAGTTTTGGTGGCACAGCTTCATCCACAAAATGGAATCCGCTCACTCCCGTCTGCCGCATCACATGTTCCATTCGGTCCACCACCGTGGCGGCTGTGGGTGTATCGTATCGGCCAATGTAGTCAAGCCGAGTGTCACAGAACGCACAGCGATGCCAGTAGCATCCATGTGCCATCATCATCTTATTCCACTTTCCTTGACTCCACAGTCGGTGCATCGGATTGGTCATCTCGGCCATTGAAAGATACTTATCCAACGGCAATCCATCAAAATCGGGTGCTGGCAATTCCTCGTTAGGAATATATTCTTCATTGGGTACCAGCGTTGGACACTCAGCCGTAAGTGTGCGCACCAGCTTGTCTTCTCCCACCTTATGTTCTAGATACTGAGCCAGTCGCCACATAGGTAGCTCTCCATCGTCGATGGTGATAAAATCGCAATACTGGAAGATACGCGTATCACGTAGTTGTCGCCACTCCGTATTGGGGAACCCTCCCCCCAGCACCACTGTGCATTCCCCCAACTGCTTCAAATATTGTCCACAACGCAACGCTCCGTACAAGCAGCCCGGGAATGGTATAGAAAAACCAACTACATCGGGGTGCACTTTCGCCAAGTGCTCTTGCAGCAACGACAGCATCAACTCATCAATAATGGTTTTTGGGGCTTGCAATCCACCCTCCATCTCATCAAAATTCGGTGCATAATTGGCCAAATGTTCGGCATAGCGGATGAGGTCAAAGTTGGGGTCGGTATGATCTCTTATGTAGTCAGCAATATCTTCAATAAAAAGCGTAGCCAGATAGCGTGCCTTATCCTCTGTGCCCGAGGTGCCGAATGCCCATTCCATATCTGCCAGTTGGGCAAAACGAGGTCCCTCTGGAAGCAGACTTCTGTTGGCAATGCGAGTGGCCAGCGTATTATCTTCGCCCCGCAAATAACGCAACACTGTTTCCACCACATCAGCACATCTCATCACGTATGCTTTCTCATCTTCACTATCTATATTAGAGGCATAGCCGCTCAACCAAGCCTTGCTATAAATCCTGTCAATCATTTCAATACCCAAATCGGCCTGCACCACCTCATACCCTTTGCTCTGCAAAAAACCTTTGAGCGCAGTGGTGGCAGGATAGGGCGTGTTGAGCTGAGTCAACGGCGGAGTTATCAAAAGAAATTTCATATTGCAAAGATACTAAAAAAAAATCGTTCAATCGAAAAAAACAGTCCTCCCCTCCCCTTTTCAGCAGATATATGGTTCCTCGTCGCCAGATATATAGTTGCTCGTTAGCAGATATATGGTTGGTGACGAGCAACTATATATCTCCCTTTTGACGCCCCAAAGTGGCCAAAGTATGCTTCCTTGGAAAAATGTTGTGGTTTCAAATGGCGTAGCCTGTATTTTTGATTTGCCCTAAGGTGTTTTATTTTTGCGGGTACATTCTTTTTCCCTTTACCATACTCTCTTTTATTTTCAGACCCGGGTATAATTATTCTCAGACCCGGGTCAAAATATTTCCAGACCCGGGTCTAACAATTACCAAACCCGGGTCTGACAAAATCTAAACCCGGGTCTAAAGAAATTCAAACCCGGGTTTGGGAAAAATAGAACCCGGGTCTGGAGAAAAAATAGAGAACTCACAAAAAAATCAAACCCTACCAGCAAAGAAAAAACACCATAGGGTATTTTCAATCGGGCTCTCATCCATTCTTTCTTACGGGCGAAACAGAATACGGGGCAAAGAAAATAGTAATAGGTAGCCATTGGCTACATCCACGATTTTGCACAATGGTCAATAAGCATTATCACGGCAATACTACGGCAACACCATTGAGTTTCGATCTCGAACTTTTGGGGTAAAAGTGGTGTCATGGTGTCATAGGTGTCAAGTGTCATTTCTATAGGCGTATTGATATTTGTCGCAATTCCGCCCCCACATAGAAAAAGAGATTGCACTTATAAGTTTGACACCTGAAAGTAATAATATTAGACCTTGGGCGTTAATATAGAAAATACATTAGAAATCATGAAACAGACAATACTCTTTTTCTTGGCCGTCACCTTTGGCACTATCGCCATGGGGCAGTCTTTTCCCGACCAATTCGACGCAGCTTTCAACCGCGACGACTATCCCGCCATGCGATCTGTGCTTAGCCAATGGCAGGAAGCCGCACCCGAGGATGCCGACATGCTGGTGGCATTCTACAATTATTACGTCAACTATGTTGGCCAAATGGCTGCTTCGGCCAGCAACTCCGACCAAATTGCCACCATGCAAACCCTGGCCGACAGCGGATTGATGTTGATCAGCCATGCCATATCCATCTATCCTCAAAGGCTGGATCTACGCTTTGGCAAAATTTATTTCCTTGGGGTCATGCAGCGATGGGACGACTTTGTTTCCTCCATCATCCTCACCCTCGACCATTCTAACAATATCCATCACAACTGGACTTTCCCCAACATGGATGGCAGCATGGAGGAAATTATCACCGAATCGGTGATGGACTATCAATCTACCATGTGGGAAACCATCAACGACATCAACAACCTTGGAGCCCAAGACTCAACCATGCTGCTTCGAATACGCAAAGTTGCCAAGCGTTGTGCACAGTTATTCCCCTCCGACATCATGTCTGTCACCACGTTGGCCACCACCCACAGCGCATTGGGCGAGTATGACAAAGCGGTACGCTATCTGGAAAGAGCCGAAAAAATGGACCCAACAGATGAGACTGTGCTGCGCAATTTGGCCCATGCATACGCCCACATTGGCAACAAACAAAAAGCCAAACTCTACCAGGAAAGAATCAAATCTATCTCTCAATAAACCAAGCTACTCCATCCTACCCCATTTCATCTCTTCACCATGGGCGTCATATTGTTTGCGTTTGCCCTCTAAGGGTTGCGTGAGAGTGATTTTCACCACAGCTGTACGCCCCAGCGACCGCTGAATAGCAGCATCAAAGTTGCCCATATTCTGTGGCAGAAAACGCTGGCAAATGGCACGCAATGCCTCTGTCTTTTCCATTTCATCCTCAATTATCTCGGCCACTCCAAATCCCATAGCCGAGTGAAACTCAAGCGTAAAACTGCCATCCTTGGGACCCACCACAGGTCGGCAGCGGGTCACTGCCGAAAGACACACCTTGGGGTTGGCCTTGAGGGCGTCCAATTTGGTACCTTCTGTGGCACAGTGGAAATAATAAGTCTTTGCATCGGTGCGGGCCAGGGTAAGGGGCAGCCCATAAGGCGACCCATCTGGCAACACCATACTCACCGTGACGTATGGTGCTTTGTCCATCACCTGCTGAGCCCATTCAGCGCTCATTGCTCTACTTTCTTTGCGCATAAATTATTGAGGAATAAAAGGGTTGCGGATGATTGATTCATCCGCAACTCTGCTTATAAAAAAAATGATTATTGCCTGGAGCAGTCAATGGTGAGTTTCATCGCCAGGGGATTGCCCTCAAAATCCACAACAGTTTCGTCCACACAGAGGGTGAGCAGTTTCTCATCAAGTCTCTTGATATCACAAACCTTTGTTTCTGTGCTATGTTCGTTGGACAAAGTCAAAGTCAGTTTGTCATCAGTAATGGTATAAGTACCATTTTGAACTTTGGTCATGTCCATGTAAGTGGAATTGACGATGCAAGTATTATCGGCATTGAAGGTATAAGTGCCACCCAGCATCGTAAGCACAAAAGGATTTTCGGGATCGCTGACAGCATATATCACTTTCCAATTGCCAACAATGAGGTTGTCCTGCTTCTTGGAGCAAGCGGTCATGGCGAACAATGCTGCTACAAAGCAAACAATACAGAGAACTTTAATAGCCTTTTTCATTTTTGCAATTTTATATTAGTACAATACTTCAGAACTTTTTAGTCCAACAATTTGATTATCAATATTTTAATTAAACATTTTCAACTTTAAAAATTTGGTCAAGTGGCTGAAAATGAGTATTTTTGTAAATGATTTCAACCAAACACAAAGACGCATCATTTTCGAGCCCCTTAACCTTTATCAGTA
>JAKSMP010000060.1 GCA_024400505.1 Bacteroidales bacterium
CAAGGAACTAACTTTATTTGATTAAGGTGCGAAAAGTTAACGCACCAGTACTAATAATGTATTATTTATTGTTTGTCCAATAACAAAAGGCCACGCTACTTTTTCTTAGATAGGGCATTGCTTCTTCCGTAGAAATCCCTATGGTGTGTTCTCCGTAACAGTAGGCGGCTATCTCGTAAGGATTATATGTGAAATAGATGGAGTCGGAGGTGATGCGGAAGTTGTCTGTGGCGAAAAGATCTTCGATCCAAAATTCAGCATCATCGAGATTGGCATCATTCTGTTTGTATTCAAATAGCTTATCGCTTAGTAGATGATTAAGGGCAATTATCGAGTCGGGCATCCAAAGGTCGGTGTAATGCACAATTCTTCCAGTTTCAGCGTCGAAGGTGATGTATTTAGTGCCAAAGTTGTCATGGGCTCCACCAGTATAGGTATAAGATTTAAGTTCGAAAACAAGAAAAGTAGGATTTGCTTCCAAGGGTTTGAGTGTGATATGTTCTTCCCAACGCCAGAAATAGAATGGGTCGTTGGGGTCGGCCATTCTTAGTATCAGGGATTTCTCATGGCTGATGTATGATGTTATTGTGGCATTCAAGTTGTCGTATTTTATGGCTAGTGTGTCATCAAAAAGATCGTGAGCGAAGATTATTTCCATTAATCTGTTGCGAATGGATGTGATTATGGATCTGTTTCTGGTGGATGGTAACTCAATGTCGAATTTGTAACTGATACCGGCTTGTGGATCATCTTCTGGTTGTATATGTTCAATGCTGATGTGCTCCCAAGTGATTTCTTTGGGCTCGAAATCATTAGAGCAACTGGCCATGGTCATCAACAGTACAACCAGACAGAGTGACACTAAATATCTTTGTTTGTTACCTTTCATCATTCTGTATTATATTTCAATACCTTCTAGCCTCAGTAAGGCATTTTTTTTGTCAATCCCTCCTGCATAACCTGTGAGTTGACCTTTGGATCCTAATACTCTGTGGCATGGAATAATGATGGAAATGGGGTTGTGCCCCACGGCTCCACCCACAGCTTGTGCAGAGTAGGTTTTTTTGCCTGCTAGCTTTGCCACTTTTTCACCAAGTTGACCATAGGTGACTGTACTTCCATAAGGTATTTCTTGCATCAGTCTGCTTACTTGCGTGAAGAATGCGGATCCTTCTACTAGCAGTGGAGGGCAATACAGCGGTCTTTGTCCGGCAAAATATTGGTCTAACCATTGCCGTGTATGGTCGAAAATGGGCAAGACTTTTTCTTCCACGAGAGGACCAATTGTTGCGCCAAAATATTTCTGACCATCAAACCAAAGCCCGGTGAGTCTTTGTCCGTTGCTGGCCAATGTGATTGGACCAAGAGGCGTTTGGAGATGGGCGATATAGGTCATTCGTAATTTTGTTGAGGAAATCTGTATATGCAATTGTTAATAGGGTCGGGTGAGTTGAAACTAATGTAGATCCACTCATCGGTTACGTCCACACCTTCTGGCTCCAACCCGATGCTGTTGAGGTCTATCCGTTGCACTTCTTGGCCAGAACCTAGCTCTACTATGTGCAAATAATATTGCCCTGGTTCGTCTCCATCGGGTAGATAGGCGTGGCCTTTATATATCTTGCTTCCTTGGGCCACCTTCACACATTTGATAGGTGTCGTGGATATCACATTGCTATCAGTCAAATGCACTTCGGCTAGAGTTGGACTTGGCAATACAAACTGTTTGAGGTACATTGTGCCTCCTTTTTTCCCGCCATAAGCATACAAGTATCCCTCCTCTGCATCAACACACCAGTCTTGAGCCACTTTGAAACATTCGCTATCGTAGAATATCCGCTGCACCAGGTTTGATCCTTCGGAGGAAATTTGGGTGACATAGCAAGCTTTGTCGCCATAGCAACTTGAAACGTATAGCAAGGGAAATTCGCGCCCCTTTTGTGCGGTGGCTGCAAAAGATGCGTTGTTGCAATGGGTCTTGTTGCCATCAAGGTTGTAAGTGGCCAACGCTTTTTGTTGCATGAGGTCCAGTATCACACATTGCCCCCCGTGACGTAGTAGCACAGCTCGGTTTTGGTAGATGGCCATGCCTTGTGCGCTGCCAGTAAGTGGAGTAGTACATAAGCTTCCCAAGTGGGGAACGATCACTTGTTGGGCGAAAATCTGCAGCGGAATCATGACCAAAAATAAAGCTATGCGCAACATGTTTTTAAGGCGTAATATAAGGGGACATGCGGTAGTGGCGTGTCCCCCTGTTTGGTTGATGAAAGTCGATAGGTTAGAATGTGTAGTTGAAGCCCACTCTCACCCAGTTGCTGTTGGCGGGAGACAAAAGGGTTGACCCCTTTGCTCCAAATCCAATAATGGTTTCAGTAGTGGTGTAGGTGCTCACTTCACGACGAGAGAGGTTGTAAGGTACAGTCATGGTGCTCCATTTGTCCTCGGTCACCACGTTGACACGTGTTGATTGCTGGAATGTAAGAGCCATGATGTCGAAGTACAGGTCAAATCCGCAATGGGGGGATATTTGCCAGCTGAGGCCAGGGATAATGGTTGCGCCCAAAGCTGTCACTTGGTCGTCGATGATGAATGTGGAATCAACCGTGTTGTGCATATCCATCCAGTAGAAATCAACAAAGTCGTGGCGAGAGGGCTTCAAGGATTTTTTGAAGAATGCATCAAGTTCAAGGAAGAATGCCACATCACCGAGTTTGATAACCTCGTAGCGAGCATAAGGAGCAATGGTGAAAGAGTATTGGGTTATCTCGTTCCAGCCCTCATAATCTTCAATTTCTTGAGTGGGGGTAAATATGGGACAGAAAGGATACCAACTATTTTGTTTGTGGTACTCGAGTGCAGACATATCGTTATGTGATCGTGACCAATTGAATGCGCCAGAGATACCTACCTGCAAACTACCAAACTGATAACCAAACTTAAGACCGCCGTTGAGCGTGAATGGTGTCTCTGTGTTGATGATGTCGTCGTTCCAGCTATAGGTAGTGTCGATGCCTGTTAGGGCGCTCTGTCCGATATAATTGTTAGACTGTGCGGTAGCGGTGGTGGAATGTGCTCCGCCAAGTTGCAGGCTGACTACAAATTGGGCATTAGCAATACCCGCCAGCACAAGCATGAATATGGATAGGATAATCTTTTTCATCGTACAAAGATCTTAGAAAGTGAGATTGAAGCCAACGCGAACCCAGTTGCGGGAACCCACTTCGGTGAGTAAAGGTGTGCCGGTGACTGCGCAGTCAAATCCACTAGTTTCGGTGGTGACTTCGGAAGAGGTGACAGCGTATTTATAATTGCCAGCACCATCAAATACAAACGAGTAGTCGTTGTTCATGATGGTGGTGGTCACTTTGGAGTAAGCCAAAGATAGGAAATCGAAATAAAGGTCGAAAGCACAGTTCTTAGAGAGTTGCCAGCTGAGACCGGGGGTGACCTTGGCGCCCATGGAGGTCATATTGTAAGGGCGAGAGAAGGTAGAGTCGCGGATTTCTTCAAAGATAAAACCCTCCATGTTGCTCTTATTCTCAACATGGCAAGTGATTTCCTGAGGACCGGCCATGGAGTAGAACAACTGTAGCTCGGCAAAGAGAGCAATGTCGCCCGACTGGATGATGTCATAGCGGAAATAAGGTGCCACGGTGATGGTTGAACCTTTGGTTGACATGGTGCCGGTGGTGGAGATGTGGGGCACGGTCTGGTTCATGATAGGAATAATGGTGGCGTCGAGGTCCTGATTCTCGAAAGAATACATGTTGAAGCTGCCTGCGATACCGGCTTGGCATTTGCCAAATTTATAGCCGATTTTTGCACCAAGGTCGATATTGGTAGTGCTGAGAATGTCTTGCGTGGACTCGGTAGAGGAGTTTTCGGCGATTGATACAACGGTCTTGGTGTTAAGGGTTCCTGAGGTCATGTTGCCACCAATATTGGCACTTACCACAATCTGTGCGTTGGCTGCAAAAGCAAAGGCTGCCAGAGCAAGGGTGAGGACTATCTTTTTCATTTATAAATTATTATTGTTTTCGGTATAATAAAAATTGCATGTTCATCTCCTCGCCATAAGGCAAGGATTTGAACATGCAAAAATACAACTTTTTTTTAAATTAAAAAGAAAGTATATTAAAATACAACCTTGGAGGCATAAATGCCGGCCTCGTAGTGACCATCTTCGGTGCCATCGAGGTTGAAGATATATACATCACCATTCACATTGTAGGCACTGTTGCAGATGTAGAGTTGTTTGGTGACGGGGTTGATGTTCAGACCGTAAGTGTTGCTGAGTGAACTGGCATAGTTTTGGAGGAAAGGAACAGCTTCTAAGGTGGTGGTATTCACTCTGTAGAATTCCACGGTGGTGTTCCAGTTGGCGTCGTAAGCAGTAGCGTAGAGGAAAATCTCGTTGTCAAGTACGTCAAAGTTGGTAGCAGCCACGGAAAGGGTATTCTGGCTGAGGTTGGCCACATCTACAATGCGAGTTTCGGCAGGAACGGTGTAGTAGTCGCCAGCGCAAGCCACGATGATGCGGTGGTCGTCAATTGCTTTGATTTTGCCAGGGTTGGTGCCCACGGTAATCTTGCTGGTCTCGGTGAAGGATGTTAGATCCACCACGGAGATGGTGTTGTCGTAAGTGGCATTGCCTTCGCTGTCATTCTCCCAGCAGTTGCAAACGTATAAGTTGTTGCCCAAAACGCAGAGCTGTTCGGGCTGTTTGCCGCTGAGTGCACAAGTGGCCTCGATTGCCAATGAGGTGGTGTCGATGCGCACCACGGTTTTGTCGTAGCAAGTCACATACACCTTGCCGTTGACTGCGGCCATGTATCTGGGACCACGTTTGCCAAAATCAATCTGTTTCACGCTTTTGCCAGTGGTAGGGTCAATCACCTCCACAGTGTTGGACTCGTTCACGGTGCAATAGAGTTTGCTGCCATAGTGGATAAGATCTTGTGCCAAATCTCCCAAAGCACGGCCGTTGGCGTTTGCAAACCAGTCGTTGTGCATGCCTTCTTCGTTGATGAGGCTGATGCTGGCGTTGTTGCCGCCCCAGGAACCCTCGGAGAGCACATAGGCAGTCTTGCCGCCGTTGTTGTCTTCGGGTTGGTTTTCTTTTTTGCAGCTTACCATCATGATTGTGGCAGCGGCCAGAAGTACGAAAAATGTTTTCTTCATTGTAAATAGTATTAAGTTGGTTAAATCTTCCAAGTGATACCCAAGCGGTAATTCCGTCCCATCATGGGATAGCTTTTCACCACCTCGTATTGTACGTCAAAGATGTTGAGCACTTGAATCTGAGCCCGTAGTGTGCTGGAATTGAAAAAGAATTCACGACTCAAAGTAATGCCTTGGTCCACATACCCTTTGACCAAGGCATTGGCTGTATTCTGCTGCATGCTGTATCGCCGTCCAACCAGCATTACGCTGTAGCCCAAGTCCACCCAAGGAGAGGTGGCTGTGAGCGCTATGTTGCCACTATGGCGAGGCGTGTAGGGGATTTGGTGCCCGTAAACCTTGCTTTTGGGGTCTGTGCGATCCACGGCATATTGCAACGAATAGCCTGCCTGCAGTATGATGTCGTATCTCACTGGGCGATTCAGGTCGAAACTGCCTCTGAGCGAAGTTTCGGTGGTGATGTCTAGTCCCACAATATGCACCACGCCCAAGTTGGTCATCGACCATAAAAACATATTCTGCACAGGTATGGCTATGATTTTGTCAGCCACTCTGTTGAAATAGACATCGGCGGTGACGGTGTGTCGCATCATCTGTGATGGGGCAATGGGATAGGTGTTCGACTGATAGGTCATTCCTAAGTTGTGCTGGAGTGCTTTCTCGGGTCTTAGCGTTCGTCCGATGGTGAAGTAGTAGAGCTCGTTGAAATTGGGCACGCGATAAGTCTCTTTGAAGAAATATCTGAGAATGAAGTTGCCCATGGGGTAGGATAGTCCTGCAAAGGGGGAGATTTTGGTATAGGGGGATGATTCTTTCCCCGTCTCGTAGTCGCGAATGTAGGTGCCTAAGAGGTGAGCATCCAATCGCAACCCCTTGATTGATGGTGAGAACTGGGGCAGATATTCCAGTGCCAATGCCCCCAATGCAGAACGGCGTTGAACCTCATTGTGTGTGCTTAGGTTGCTTTGCAAGTAGGCCACCGATTCGTCCATTGATAGGCTCACCGAAAGCGCTTCTCTGCCTTTGACTTTTTGTGCTGTGTGGTATCTCACCACCTGTGAGAGATAGCTCTCCTGCTGATGGTATTCATTGTGGATGAGGTGAGCTGCATTACGGGCTGCGGTGTCTTCATAGATGTCCAGGCTACGTTGGTGCTTCCCAAGTAGTTGTATGTCCCAGTGTTCACTCGTCTGGCGGTAGCGTGCTTGGGCAAAGAAAAGTTCCTCTTCGCTGTGTTCCGACCCGCGTGTGGAGTAGAATATCACAGGGCCGGGCAAAGCGTGGTATCCCTTCATGTAGTGGGCCTTCACTTGCAAACGGTGGCGGCTGTCGAAGTTATAAAAGAGATTCATATCGGCATTGCCCACGTTCACTTGTGAGTTGGTGCGGTGCTCCAGCGAGCTGCTGTCGGTGTGGGTGTTGGTGTAGTAAAGGGTGAATGGGTAGTTGCCTTCATTGTGGGTGTAGTTGCCCCACAAGGCCAGCGACATCTTGGAGCTAATCCGCTGCTCCAGCGAAAGGGTGGGGGAGATGTATCCAAAAGAACCGCCAGCCAAACCCAGTTTGAGGTTGATTGGACGAGAACCAAACTCGGGTTCGTGCGTTTCCATGTTGATGATGCTGCCAGCCGCATAGTTGCGTGCTGAGTTCAGCGGGCTGTCGGTTTGTCCGTTGGAGAGACTGATATGGCTGCTGTTGCCCAACAAGTAGCGTCCAAGGTCCACTTGTCCGTTTTGACAGTCGGTAACAGCCACACCATCTATTGTGAGCGTGCTGAATTGACTTCCCAACCCTCTGGCCGATACTGTCTTGATGCCGCCAATGCCGCCGTAGTCTTTCAGGGTTACGCCAGCCATGCGTTGCACAGCGTCGGAGAGCTGCACATCGCCCAGTTTCTCTATTTGTTCCTCGGTGGTCACCTGCACAGGAGTCTGGGAGAGAACCACCACGGGGTGGGTATTGCGTTGAATGATGCTAACTTCGGGCAGCGAATTGCGTCGCAAGGTGTCCTGTCCCGCACAAGGCAGGGCAATCAACAGGCATAGTGCTATAAAGGTTATTATTCTTTTCGTCTGATTCATAATGGGCAGCACCTCTCCTCGGAGGCTTTTATTGCTTTGATTTGGCAGGTCTTCTGACTTTGTCCTCCTTGGCTTGAGCCTTCCCATATTGATTGAAATCAACACAGTGGCCTTGGTGATTCAAGCCGTGTTTTCCAGACTTACAGCAGCGGGACTGTTGCCGACTTTCACGGCATTCCCTCTTAGCGCCCAACTGGCGTCCAAATCGACTGCAAAATTACTAATATTTTTTGATATGGAGAGATTTTTGACCAAAAACACTTTTGACCTAGAAGGTGGTCATAAGGTATTCGTTAAGGATTATTATATTGGTAATGAGGTAATCCAACAACTTATCCTGGCCTAGTAGTTGTGCATGATGATGTCTTTGAGTAATAGCTTGTTTTATTCATGAATATGAAGAGTCAATGATGTCCACAACTTCTTTTGAAAGAAAATAAAATAGTTACGCAGTATTGGTAATTATCATTGTATGTAACTTAATTGATGGTTACCCCATCCATGGTGTAGTGAAAATGCGGATAAAGGTTTAGAAATATGAAAATACTTGCGTGTCTTTGCAAGCTGAATTCGGGTGCAAAGCGGCTAAACTAGGGCTTATTTTGATGGCTATGGTTCTCTGTCGAGCATCAACGAATAAATTAAGGTAGGCTCTAAAAAATCAATTATCTGTTTGTTGGTGTTCGGCGGAGAACTATGGTCGGCGACCGAAGTGGAGCCAGCCTAGTTTACTCCCTTTGGTCGTGACGACTTTTCACTACGGCCTCGAAGGCAAGCCCTCGGGCTCTCCGTTTTAGTCGTTAGCCGCTTCGCACCTAAATTCAAAATGCAAAGATACAATTTTTTTCTTATTTAGATACTATTGTTTACATTTTTTCTTGTTTTTTTTGGGGGTGATTATCAATATGTTATATACTAAGTATTTTTTTTGAATTCTTGACTATCAGTTGATTCCCAAGCGGGTTATCTGTTCCAACCGGAAGAAATTATAGATCATATTTTTGAGAAAGATTGCGGACTTCGCTCTCA
>JAKSMP010000061.1 GCA_024400505.1 Bacteroidales bacterium
CCTTGGCAGAGTCTCTCCCTTGCTCTTTGCGTTGTGGCCGATCTTGTCGGTCTTGACGGGGGCGGTCTCCGCGTTTGCGGTCTCCGTTGCGACGTTCGCGGCGTTCGTCACCTTTGTTGTCGGTCTTGTTGTCGCTCTCGCTCATGTCATCAGCCATGCGGCGCAATTCTCGCTCAAATTCAGCCGTGTTAGACTCTTGTGCCAGTGCGGCGTTCGACATCAGTTCTATCTGGAAGCTCTCAAGTGTCTCGGGATACTCTTGGTTGCGGTTCATCTCTATGATTTCCTTCACGCTCTCTGCAGGGATGGCGTGCAGCTCGTTCTCGCCTTCATAGGCATACCACATGATGCCGCGGAATACGTCTGTCTTCTTGTATAGTGCCAAACCTTTTTTGAATCGGATGGGTGTGTTGGCAGGGGGAAATTTCTTGAGGGCGTCGGCATAGACCTCGCATTCAAAGTTGAGGCAGCATTTGAGTTTGCCACATTGTCCGGCCAGTTTCTGTGGGTTGGGTAGTATTTGCTGTATCTTGGCCGCGCCGGTGGTCACCGATTTGAAGTTGGTAAGCCAGGTGCTGCAGCATAGCTCGCGTCCACAAGTGCCCAGTCCGCCCACCTTGCCAGCCTCTTGGCGCACGCCAATCTGCTTCATCTCCACGCGCACGTGGAATTCCTCTGCCAGCACCTTGATCAGTTGACGGAAATCTACTCGGTCGTCGGCGGTGTAGTAGAAGATGGCTTTGGAGTTGTCGCCTTGGAATTCCACATCGTTCACCTTCATGTCCAAGTTCAGGTCTTGGGCAATGCGGCGTGTGCGGAAAATAGCGTCGTTTTCAGCCTTCAGGCTCTCGGCCCATCGCTCTATATCGGCGGTCTTGGCGCGGCGGAAGAGTTTCTTCACATTCTCTCCAGTGGGATCCACTCTGCGTTTCTTCATCTGTATTCTGCACACTTCTCCTGTCAGGCTCACGATGCCAATATCGTGTCCGGGCATGCCTTCCACAGCCACCACATCTCCTTCAGTCACATCCAGTCCATCGGGTAGGCGATAGAAATCTTTGCGGTTGTTCTTGAATCGCACCTCCACGCAGTCAAAAGTGGGGCCGCCGGGTTGGCGGATGCCTGTCATCCAGTTGCAGGATGTCACCTTGCTGCAACTGCGTGTCTCCACATTGCTCACTGGCACATAGGAGCTGGGGCATTTGTTGCAGCCGCGGCTCAGATATATGCTTTCTTCATATTTCACCCAAGGCAGCGTGGGGTCGGGTTCCAGATAGGGGTCAATAGAGTTTTCCGGGGCGGCGTATTCGCCAAACACGTCAATCTTCTCCTCCTGTTTCTCGTTCTTTTGTTTTTCTCGTTCGCGACGGTCGCGGATAAAGGCCTCCATCTCTTCGGCGGTGGCCACATTGTCCTCCTCGTCCTCTGCCAGAGGGGTGGTGATATTTTGTTCTATGGGTTTTTCTTCGATAGGGTTCTGTTGCTCTAAATCTTTCTGCTCTTCCATGATTGTATGTTATCTGGCGCCTTTTTGGGGCGGTGATTATCTATTTTTGATTAATTTGCTCATTGTGAATGAGAGCTGCATGAAGGTAATCTTGTTGTGGGCGTTGCGCTCAATGTGGTAGGCAGCCTCGTTGATGGCGTTGCACATCAGCTCTATATTGCGCACCGTGATAATGGTGGGAAATGCAGCGTTGAATTTCTCATCGCCAAAATCCAATTCGTTGGGCAGGTCAATGCCACCCACATTTTTCAAGAAACAAGCCCGCAGTGCTCCCATTGAATATTGGAGGAATTGCTTTTGGTTCTCACGTCCTAGCTTGGCCATCTCGTCCACCCAGTCAGCCAGGGGTTTCATGTTCAGTTTGAATAACAGCCGCATCCAGTTGACAAACATTTGGGCATATTGCTCTCGCTTTTCCTTGGTCAAACCCACGCTATCGCCAGGCACCACCACCTGCTGCACTCTCGAGATGATGGTCGATAGCAGTCTGTCCCGCTCTTCGCACACCATCAGTATCAGTGTGTTCTCAGCAGGTTCCTCGATGGTTTTGAGTAATTCATTGGAGCAAGCAAGGTTCATGCGCTCGGGCAGCCACATGATGAGCACCTTGAATCCACCCTCATAGCTCTTCAAGCTCAGCGTGCGCACGATGTGGGCGGCATCGGGCTCTCTTATCTGGCCTTGTTTGTTCTCTGCTCCCAGGTGAGTGTACCATTCGTTCTCGGTGATGTGCTCTCTGTTGTCAATCATAAACTGCTTGAAATCATTCAAGCAATTTTCCGAGTTGGCGCCCGAGAGGGTGGGGTACACAAAATGCAGGTCGGCATGTGACAAACTGCGGTATTTTTTGCAGTTGGGACACTCTCCACAGGAGTCGGCTCTCAAGGCCGAACCGGGGGCGTAGTGCTGACGATTGCTACAGTTGAGATATTGGGCATAAGCCACAGCCATGGCCAGGCTGCCGCAAGAGGTGGGACCGAGGAACAATTGGGCATGGCTTACACGCCCTGAATCGATTATTTCGGTCAGGCGATTAGCTAAATCGTACTGGTTTTCAATGTCTTTAAACTGCATAAATTACTCAAAATAACTTACAAATATATAAAAATTATTTTATATAAATAAAAAATGCGTGCAAATCCAAAGTTTTGCACGCATTTCTTAACGCTGTCAGGCTGTTCATTTTCTGCTCAGTATCAGGTGGTCGCCTGCTATGCTTGAATTAACCCCAAACACATGTTCCACTCTTTCTGGCGTCAGCCCCTGCTTCAAGGAGCCCTGATAGCAAATGCCACCTTCGTTCAACAGTAGCAGTTGGTCGCAGTATTGCCATGCCATATTCAGGTCGTGGATCACCAGCAGCAATGTTTTGCGTTGTTCGCGGTTGATGGTGCGCAATAGGTCCATTATTTCAAATTGGTGGGCTATATCCAAGTTTGATATGGGTTCATCCAGCAGCACAATGGGCGTTTGCTGTGCCAGGGCTCTGGCCATCATCACTCTTTGCAATTCGCCCCCGCTCATTTGGTAGGGCTTCTTCTCTCTGAGGTGCCAGGTGTTGGTTCTCCGCATACATTCTTCCACTATCTTCTTGTCGGCTTCCGACTCGTTCTGCAAGTGGTGTTGATATGGGTTGCGGCCCATGAGCACTGTCTCAAACGCCGAGAATTCAAAGTCTGTCTGAGCCTGTTGCCTCACCAACGCCATCTTTTGCGCCAGCTCTCGTGCGGTGTATTTCCCCACTTCTTTCCCATCCACTATTACTTTCCCTTGAGTGGGTTTCAGCAGTCCTGCTACCAATTTCAGCAGCGTGGTCTTGCCACATCCGTTGGCTCCCATCACAGCATAGAAATCGCCATCCTCTATTGTGGCGTTCAAGTGGTTGAGCACAGGCTTTTCGGCATAGCTATAGGAGACGTCTTCAATTGCTATCATGGTCAGAACCCTTTCTTGTTTTTGTAAAGCAAGTAGATGAACAACGGTGCGCCCACCAGCGAGGTGAGGCTGCCCACCGGTAGTTCGTTGGGCATCAAAACGGTGCGTGCCAGCGTGTCGCACAGCAGCAGAAAAAGTCCGCCCACCAGCACAGCCAAGGGCACCACCCGCCTGTTGTCGGGTCCGCTCACAAGGCGTATGCAGTGTGGCACCACCAGTCCCACAAATCCTATCACTCCGCAGGCCGACACGCAAAACGCCACCATCAGCGTGGTGGCAATCAGCAATATTCTTTTCACCTTCTCCACCTCCACTCCCAGGCTTTGGGCGGTCTCGCTGCCAGCCAAGAGCAGATTCAAGTCACGGCTGTAGTAAAGCACCACAGCCGTACCCACCACCACAATGGGGGCCACAAATGCCACATCGCTCCACGAGGCAGTGGCAAAACTGCCCATTGTCCAAAAGATAATGCTGTCCATCTTGTCTTGGTTCAGCACCATCAGAAATGCGATGATAGCCGATATAAGGAACGTGATGCACACACCGGTCAGCAGCAGCGTGGTGGTGTGCATACGGTTGCCGATGGATGCTATGCGGTAGATGATTAGTATGGTCAGCAATCCCGTTATCAGTGCGCACGATCCCACTCCCCACAAGTATGCCTGCCACCCCAGCAGTATGGCGATGGCGGCGCCCAGCGAAGCGCCGGATGATATGCCCAGCACATAGGGGTCGGTTAGTGGGTTGCGGAAGATGGATTGGTAGGTGGCTCCGCACACCGAAAGTGCTCCACCCACCAGCACCGCCAGTAGTATGCGTGGTGCCCGCAGATTCCAGAATATGGCCGACTGCCACAGCTCTTGCCAGTTGAAATGCACGGCACCCACCTGGGCACTGCCCAGCATAGCGGCCAGCAGCACTGCCGTCAGCAGTATGTAGTATGGCGTGATGTGTTTGATAGCTTATGCGTGTTAGTGGATATTCAGCAAATCTTGCATGGTATAGTATCCTTGCTTGTGCAAGAGGTATTCTGCGGCCAGCACGGCTCCTTGTGCCAGGCCTTTGCGGCTCTTGGCCGAGTGGGTGAGGGTGATGGTGTCAATCTCGTTGTCATACACCACTTCGTGTATCCCCGGCACCTCGCCTTCGCGGTAAGAGGTGATGGGCACAGCCTGTTCGCCTATTGTGGCAGCGCAGGGCGTGTTGGGTGCGCTTTTCAGCTGCCATTCAGTTTTGCGGTCCAGGCGGCTGACGATATCGTTGGCCAGGGTGATGGCGGTGCCGCTGGGAGCATCCAGTTTGTGTATGTGGTGCGTTTCGGCTATGGCCACTTGATAGTCGTGGTCGTTCATCAGCTGTGCCAGGCGGCGGTTGAGCTCAAACATGATATTCATGCCAATGCTGAAGTTGGAAGCCACAAACAGGGCTTGCTTCTGCTCGCGGCATAGGCCTATTATTTCCTCTAGGTGGTCATACCATCCGGTGGTGCCCACCACTATGGGCATATTCAGTTCAAAACACCGCTTGATGTTGCTCACCGCCGTTGTGGGGAAACTGAAGTCTATTGCCAAGTCGCATTCCTTCAGTTCTGTCTGGTGGCTTCCCCATTCCTCTTCGTTGTCGATGGTGGTGCCAATCTCATGTCCGCGTGCTTGGGCTATTGCTTCAATGGCTTTGCCCATTTTCCCGTATCCTAGAAGTGCTATTTTCATGATGTCTATAATTGATATTTGAATTTGCAAAGATACGATTTTTTTCGCAAGTGAAGAAATAATGCCTGCATGGAGAAACAAAAAAAGGTCGCATCCTTGCGACCTTCTTGTGGAGTATATCGGAGTCGAACCGATGACCTTTTGACTGCCAGTCAAACGCTCTAGCCACCTGAGCTAATACCCCATGATTTTCTTTCAAAATCGGATGCAAAAGTACAACCTTTTTTTGATTCCACCAAATTTTTTTTTTACTCGGTTGAAATACAGTTGCTTCTTTCGCTCGGCAAATGTGGTTTTTTGCCACTTCAACAATCCTGTTGCACACTATTTTGCCCAGTGTCTGTCCCTGTGGGCTGGCAAAGCACCGAGTGCTTTCAATATCATTTGTTTAGCTGCTTTTTCTTAATCGACGAGTATGTCTGCAGTGCCACCGAGAGCAATATCAGCCCAATCCCCATCCAGAAGTAAATATCCAGCTCAGTAGCTTCGTTGAAAAGTATGATGGCCAGGAGTATGGTATATATTGGCTCCAAGTTGTAGCTCAAGTTCACTGTAAATGCCGAGATCGATCGCAACGCCTGCAGTTGCAGCAGGAATGGGGCAATAGTGAACACCGAGGCAAACAATAATAGATACCAGCAGTCGGCCTGGCTGGGCCTAATGCCGGTGGCAGGAAACACCCAGTGGTAGAGTGGCAACAAAAAGATCAGCACCACTGCGCCGCCCATCAGCTGGTAGAGCAGCACCGTGCTGCTAGATTCGCCCGAGAATGCTTGCACCCGCTTGCTGAACACCGAGAAGAACGTGAATATGAGCGACGATACAATGCCCAGCCCTATGCCCAGGCGATATTGCGAGTTGAAGCCAAAGATAAGCAAGATGCCCACCAGCGTGATGGCCGAGAGGCATAGTTCTGTCCACGAGGGGCGTTTTTTGCCCATAGCCGGTTCCACAATGGCGGTGAAGAAACCCACCAAAGCAAAACACACTGCGCCGATGGACACATTGGCCGCCTTGATGCTGCCATAGTAGAACACCCAGTGGATGGCCAGCAGTGCCCCGCATCCTGCCATTTGCAGCACTTGCCTTATGGGCGGAAAAGTGTGTTTCTTCTGCCACCAAAGCAACCCCGCAAGCATGACCATGGCCAGTATCACGCGGTAGCACACCAGCGGCAGTTCGCCGATAGTGATAAGTCGGCCAAAAAGGCCTGTGCCACCCGCCAGCAGTATGGCCAGGTGGAGCCGCAGATATGCATTGTTGAGTCTTTTCATAGCGGTCAAAAATCCCATTTGAATCCTTGGAACAGGCGTTTCCGCTCAAAATCTTGTTGCTCCGAGAGCTCCTGCAGCTTGTGTATGCGGCGCACACTCCATTTCCACATCTTTATGTCGAACCACACCAACACGCAAAACAGCATCACCGACACCATTTCTCTCCCAGCTGCCATGCTTTCGGGTATCATCAGCAGCGAGTCGAATGTGCCGTGCAGCAGCATGGGCACAAAGAATGCCAAGAACAGGTATCCCATGCGGTGGGTCGATGCAAACTTGGCCAAAGCCAAATAATATCCCATCGTCACGCCAAAGAGAAAGTGGCCGGGCACCGAAAGCACAGCGCGCACCGACCCTGTCACCATGGCATCCAGAAAAGTGTTCTGCCCAAAGATGTAGCTTATGTTTTCAAAGCAGGCAAATCCCAGTGCCACAAAGCAAGCATACACAATGCCGTCGAAATACTCGTTGAAATAGTGGCTGCGCCACACGGCCAGTACGAGCATGGCCAGTTTGAAAAACTCCTCGCTGCCGCCTGCCACCACAAATCCGGTGTAAATCCCTTCTACGATGGGCATCTTGGGGGTAAACAGGCTCAGTATTTGTTCCGTCAAGGCGGCAAAAGGGATGCACAGAGCACCCAGCACAAATGCTTTAAGGAGCATTGAGAAAGGCTCTTTCTCATATTTGTCCTGCCGATATACCACCCATGCCAGTATCAACACGGGCAGTACCGCTATGGATAAGAGGTATATAGTCATTTCCTAATTGCGCATGATATTGTGGTGCAAAAATACAATATTTTTCTGGATAATCAGTTTTTATCACATCAATATGTATATTACCTATCGTGAATATTGCCTCCGCCTCTTTGGCCGCCGTATGCAGAAACTCGCCATCGATGCAGGCTTCAGCTGTCCCAATCGTGATGGGTCGCTGGGCACCACAGGCTGCACCTTTTGCAACAACGATGCCTTCAACCCCGACTATTGCCATGCCCGCCCCTCCATCACTCAGCAGATAGAGTTGGGCTTGGCCTTCCATCGCCGGCGCAACAAGGGTGGGGGATACCTGGCCTATTTTCAGCCCTACAGCAATACCCACGCCTCCATCGAGGTGCTCCGCCAACGCTTTGAGGAAGCCCTCTCTCATCCCTTGGTGGAGGGGTTGGTCATTGGCACTCGGCCCGACTGTGTTGATCAAGCCAAGCTCAACTATCTCTCTCAACTTTCTCAGCGGTGCTATGTGATGGTGGAATATGGAATTGAGAGTTGCTACGATGCCACGCTGGACTCGGTGGCTCGTGGGCATGATTTTGCATGCACGTCCGAGGCCATCCAAGCCACTTCGGCACTGGGCATCCGCTGCGGTGGCCATTTGATAGTGGGCCTTCCGGGCGAGAGCCGCGAAATGATTCTGCACGAAGCCGACATCCTGTCGCAGCTGCCCTTGGATTGCCTCAAGCTCCACCAGCTGCAATACCTTAAAGGGTCGGTCATGGGCCAACATTATTTGGCCCACCCCGAGGACTATCCCGCACCTTATTCTTTGGAGGAGTATGTGGCTCTCATGTGCGACTTCCGCCGCCGCCTGCGGGCCGATATTGTGGTGGAACGCTATGCCAGCGAAGTGCCTCCGCGCTATCAGGCCCTACCGGGCAAAGGTTGGCACCATGCCGATGGCCGCCCAGTGAAAGCTTGGGAGGTGACTCGTATGGTGGAGCAGCGGTTGGAGGAATAAAAAAAGCCCCGATGATGTCGGGGCTGTGATTCCGCTGCGATTCGAACGCAGGACCTACTGCTTAGAAGGCAGTTGCTCT
>JAKSMP010000062.1 GCA_024400505.1 Bacteroidales bacterium
CCGTTCGTCGCCTCGTATGCCATCTCGTGCTGGAGGTGGTTGATCTCGTCAAACGAGCGTTCCACCAGCACATACCCTTTTTTGCCGTGGATGAACTTGCTCTTGAATCCCATCCTAGTTAGTGCCGACCCCACACGCCCCACGTTCATCATGCCCCGCACGTCCACGTTGATGCGCGCCATCACCTCCGATGCCGTGTAGAACACGCCCATCTCCAGCGGCTGGGGATGGCGGTAGTACTTGGCTATCAGCTCCGCCTCCACACACGGATGCTCGAAAAGGCTCAGATGCGCCTCCATCTGCGTGCTCTCCTCGTTGCTGAACCAGTACTGGAAGCCCTCCCCTATCAGCGCCCAGGCCTGGGCGTAGAGCTGGGCGTAGTCCACCGGGGTGTCGTAGGGCGAGGCTATCGACTCCACCTCGAAGGGCAGCCAGCGGCGGTTGCCCGTCATGTCGGTGAGGAACTGCTTGTTGTTGCCTGTGGCGCAAAACGAGGCTATGTGCGCATGCTGCTGGCGGGTGCGGGCATAGGCGGCACGCTCGTCTATCCGCTCCGTGGTCACCAGCGCCTTCACGGCGTTGAGGTCGCTATCCTTCATCGAGTCAATCTCCTCCAGCGATATCAGGGCGCGGGTGGCCACGGCCAACTTGTCGTCCTTGCTGATATAGGAGCTGTTGCCCTTGGCCATGAAGTAGGCGCTCAGCTCGGGCGGCAGCAGGGTGCGGAAGAAGGTGCTCTTGTAGATGCCCTGCCGGCCGATGAGGGTGAGGATGGTGTGGTTCAGTACCGTGGGCTCCACCCATGCCGCCACCATGGCCACGAACCACTTGCGGAAGCACATCTCAAAGAGTCCCTGCGCCCCGTCCTTCACCCGCACCCGGCGGGCGAAGGCCAGTATGTGGTCTTCGCCGTCCCATTCGGGCAGCCCCTCCACCATCGAGGTCATGGGGTGGAACGCCGGCACCGCCTCGATGTTGATCTCCGCCTCAAAGTCGGTCTTGCGCACATATTTGCCCAGCGCCACGTTGCAGTCGTGCCACAGCTGGTTCAGCGTCCTGTCCTCCATGGGCATGAACTTGCGCTCCACCTCGCTGTACACCTCCACCGCCGCCGTCACCACGTTGTATCGCAGCCGTTCCGCCTCAGTCAGCCACTTGCGTATCTCCTCGGGGCTGGCCGTTCGCTGTTGGCTGTTGGCCGTTGGACGGTGGCTGTCCCAGGTGTCGAATTCGGCGGCGCCCTGCTCATGGGCGTACTGGGCTATCTCAGCCGCCTCCGCGTCGCCCCGGGGGCAGTAGGGGCGCACGATGTCCTCTATCTCCTGCTGGCCGAACCCCATCATGTTCAGTATCCCGGCGCGGCTCATCAGTATGGCGTGGCGGTTGCCCTCGCGCCACTCCATGCCCTTGAGGCTCAGCCGTTCGGCCTCGGCTATCAGCTTCTCGCGGTCGGTCATGCGGGGGCGGCCCCGCTTGCGCTTGGGGGAGTTGTCCGCCTCAGCCTTGGCCGACTTTCTGGCGGGCCTCTTCTCGTTGGCTATGCGCTCGCAGATGCCCACTTCCACCTCAAAGGGCATGGCCTGGGGATTGTAGTACAGCTCGGCGTCGAAGCACAGGAACGACAGCCGCGTGGGGTCCTTCGTGGCCTCGTCGTGGGGGATGCCCGTCAGCTTGGCGTAGTGGCGGTTGCCCGTCAGCCATGCGTCCAGATAGGCTGTCTCAGGTTCCCCGCTCTGGTAGCAGAACAGGATGCGTATGCCCTCGCCGCTGGTGGTGATGTAGGCCATCATCGTGTGCGGGTCGCGCCGCACCGCCTCCAACGTGGGCTGCATCCTGTCGGCGGGCACATGGTCAAAGTCCACCATGCTCACCCCCGTCAGCCGGGTGAGGTGCTCCTGTTTGCGGCCGCCGCCGAACTGTGCCGCGGGGATGAAAGCGCCGCAGCCTCGCTTCCTGTTGTCGTAAATCTTGCGCTTGCGAGCCTTCTCGGCCTCGTCAGTCTCCGCGTCCATCAAGGCCTTGTGGTGGCGGGTGTAACGTATCTTCTCAGCCAAGGCCGGGTCGGAGCGCATGCGTTGGGCTAGCTCATCCCATGCAATCAGGCCTGGGGTCGAGCTGTTGTCCAGCACATTCGGCACCAGAGAGGCCGGAGCGATGTCTTGGGGCGTTGGGTATGTTTTTTTCTTCATAATGGCAAAATGTTTGATTATGAGGCGATTTCTAAAATTGGGTGGGGAGGGTGCTTCCTTTTATATAACTTTCCTATATGGGAGTAAAATAAAATAGTTAAAAACATTCTCTTATAAAGGCGATGTAATGGTCTATTTTATTTTTCGTCATAATAGAAATGTTGCGAAAGCGGCAATACCACACCCCACCTAAAATCACAGCCTACTGATTCTCAACAGTAGTAGTGTCCACCGTGTAGCTGTAGCGGGTCTCCTCGGCGTAGTCGATCTCGGCCAGCAGGCGGGCGGTCTCGGCGTCGCGGTGCAGCCGCTTGGGGTCGATGCTCACCTTGATGGCGGCTGCCGACTCGGTGCTGAGGATGCGCGCCAGCCAGCGGCTGTCCATCTTCTCCTCGTCGAAGCGGCTCTTCAGCGTGGCGGAGCGGCGCACCACCACCCCGCCGGCCATGTGGTACGACTTCTCGTCGCCCGCGAAGGCCTCCTTCTGCCCCTTGGCGTGCTCTATGATCTGCGTGCGCAGCTTCTCGCGGATGGCTCGGGCGCTCTGGTAGCTGCTCTCCAGCTGGCGAAACTCGCTCACCACCTCCTCAATGTTCACTTCGGTCTGTCTCGTTTCTTGTTTCATCTTTTGTGGGTTTTAAGTTAAATAATGTCACTCGGTGCACCTTGTGTTTTTGTGAATTCGGGTGCAAAGATACACCCATTGCCTGGCACACGCCCCAATGCGTCCCCGTTGGGGACACATTTTGTCATAACAAGCAACAATACAACAGATAGCAGAAAAGCAATTTTACCCAATTTTCGGCTGCAAAAAAGCTATTCATGCCACACAAAACACCATTTTTTGCCCCTCGCACATACTATTAACAATAGCTCTCCGTTATCATAAAAAATATTAATTTCGAAAACATGAAAAACATGAACAAAACCGCCATCAATCCCACAGCATCGGCCATGGAAATGACCCGCTTGGTGCTGACCGAAATCGACAAACTCTACCCCGGCAAACGGAAGGTGCTTCAAGCAGAATTGGGGCTGCGCAACGGCATTTTTAGCCGCAGCTAAAATGGTGCCCTCACCGAGTCCGACATCCTGAAACTGCCCAAACTCATAGCCATCTACCAAGCCGTGCTGGACGGCTACGAAACCCGCCTCCAGTCCGCCGACCGCCGCCGCTATGGCCGCCCCCTTATCGAGTCCGATCGCCGCTCGTTCCAGCTCCGCTTCCGCCGCCAGCTCTCCCTCGCCTTCCCCACTTTTGACATGACGAAGACAAAGACTATTTTAAAAATATAATAAATTATTGTTTTTTCGTATCTTTGCATCTCAGATACCGAATGTGATATGGCAAGAAAAAAAGTGAAATACACTAAGATTCAAGATGCGTCTAAGAGTATATCTACTCTAATTGGTTTGAACTATTCTCAATCGTTTCTTGATGAACAGTCAGACTTTTTCCAATACATGAAAGATCAACAGTTGTTCAAGAGCAACAAAACATATCATGACTATTTATCTCGACTACGTTTTGTCGCCCAGTATTACAACCTGGATAAATCTTTGACGGAAAGTGATGTTAGTGGAATTATTGCCGACTTGAAAGCGACAGCATCTACTCGTGAACGTTACAATACGCCCAAAGGAATTTCGGATATTGCATCTGGACTAAAGAGATTCCTGGAATATATAAAATCGGATTATAGAAAGGTTCTTGACCAATCCATTTTAGCAGAAGAAGAAAAGATTATTAATGATTCTAACATACCTAGTACCGAACGAGAATCACTTATTCGAGCACGTATTGGACAAGGGAAATTCCGAAATGATCTAATCCAATATTGGGGCGGCTGCTCTGTAACCAAGTGTGGTGCCGTCCATCTTCTTGTGGCTTCCCATATCCAGCCATGGAGGAAATGCGCAAACTTCCAGCGTTTGGATGTCTTCAATGGGTTACTTTTAACGCCAAATTTAGACAAGCTATTTGACAAAGGATACATCTCTTTTGACGCAAAGGGGCGTATCATATGCTCGAACACCTTGTCTCAAGAAGACATGAAAGCACTCGGGATAGTGCCATCTATGTGCCTAGCACGAATAGATGATTTACACAAACCATACTTGAAATACCACCGAGAGAACTGCTTATTGTAGTTCACTATCAATAAGCTGAATAGCTTCCTCTATTTGGTTACATAACACCTGGATGTCTTCTGCATAATCTTCGTCACAGATGACATCCATTTCCTCATAGCAGAAGGACTGTGCAGATGCAAGCACCTTACGGATTTTTGATAATTGTTCTTGTGTCATTATTGTATTATATTTCTTTTAATATCAATTAATAGGGCATTGTAGCCTGCGGAAAATACTCATTTCTCTAATCCGCGAATATAATGTTTTTTTTCTAATCGCGAGAAAAAAATGTATTCGTCAACTTATACAAACACAAAATGAATACAACCTATGATGAGTTTCGTAAAATGGATGACCCCATTTCTGCTGTTCGCAGGTATTACAAAAATAACCCCAAAGGCAAGGCTGGGCAAAGTATGCCTTGGTGGATGACAACAGACAATGTGGACAAGCCATACTCCTTCAACATTCAAATGTGGAATTCCCTTGACGTTAAAGAACGTGATATCTTGTTGGCTAAGAGCATGATATTGTTCCCTCGTGCGATTGATCCATCCGCTGAGAATACGAAATATTATCCGATCAGTTTATGGCTCTGCTCATGCTATCAGATTGTAGTACCAAACATTAGAGATCTGTTTTCTGCAGGAGGCAGGATAACTCATGAGAATGGAAAGATGCTGAAAAATCCTGTTCCTAAGGTTTTTGGGATGGTGATAAAACATCTAGATACCATTTCGAAGGTATTAAACAACATTGACGATGAAATGGCTCTAATGATAGTTGAACACAACCCTGCTTTGGCCAAATGTGCCCCAAATTTCTATCAAGGTTGGATTAGCCAATTCAAAGACATTGCTGTAAGAAATGGAGTTAGCGAAGATGTGATTGATAGATGGATTAACGAAAAACCAACGCTCAAAAGTGTTGATAAAACAAAATATAGTACTCCCTGAACTGAAACATATTATACAATATGATAATTTGAGTATTGCCTTGGAGGAATTCACAATTCATATCCTGACTTTGTGATGAAAGGTACTAATAATCCAGGAATAGATATCAATACTTCGGAACTTTTTAGTTCAACAATTTGATTATTAATATTTTAATTAAACATTTTTAACTTTAAAAATTTGGTCAAGTGGCTGAAAATGAGTATTTTTGTAAATGATTTCA
>JAKSMP010000063.1 GCA_024400505.1 Bacteroidales bacterium
TAATATTGCGGCTCCTGCCGCCTAATTGTTAACTTTTTTCTACCGAACCATTGCCATTGTTATACCTATTTATTATTCATTGCAAAGATACAAAGAATTATCAAACCAACACACTTTTGTGTGACACAACGCTGTTTTGCGCCCCACTCAGCAACACGTATTACACTGGAGGATAGCAGCATAGACCAGCATCATATTTAGCTTGATAGCATGCTAATAATAAAATAATCCTGTTGGATGAATTAACTATGTTAATTATATCTTTCAAAATAAGTTGTGTATGTCAATAACTTTTTTCGTATTTTTGTAGTGAAAAAACAATTTATTACAAAAAAACTATCAATATGCACAACTTTTATGCAAAAATACAAAAGTCGAGCAAAATGACAAAATTAATTTTGGCATTACCGAGGCCAAGTATCTCCACGAGCGCAAAGATGACTCGGAAATGTGCTCCAAAGAGGTGTCGCGCCTAAGTTTTCGGACCTAGAAGTAGTCGCATTATCGCTAACAGCCGAACCTCTCAGTATTGACAGCGAGATAATCGTTTGACTGAACATCATAGAGTTTCGATTCGTCTTTGAGACAGACCTCTTGGCCATGTTAAATATGCTCTAGAATAATTCCGCCAACGGGTTTAATAATTTTTGGATAATGTTGACTTCTCTCAAAAGGTTCACAGAACCTTTCTCGTCTTTCAGTCCCCCTTGCTGAAGCCTGCCTCAGCAAGGGTGTAGGTGAAAGATTGATTCTTCCAACATGCACTGTGTTTTTGCGATTTCCAGCGGAAAATGGGAAATGGGCAAAATGAAACAAGGATGAATATCAATCATTTGCAATGAAAAGTTTTATGTTAATTGACATATATTGCTGATATACAGACACGAAAGAATTATGAGTTCGCTGCATCTTTTGCTTCTTTTTCGGGCGGAAGATTTCAAAATGCGACGCTTTTCTCGAACAAGGCGCCAAAGCAAGGTAGGCGATATGTTAAAATAACCATATAATGATGGAATTCAACCTATTATCCATTGATTTAGGATTTGTTTTGTTAAAATGCCACATGCAAGATTCTTGACCGAACCTGACGTTGAGGAAACAGCATATAGCAATCCAGATATCTCATAGCTAACTGATTTACAACTTACAAACAAGCCTTTTCACCCAATACAGCAACGATTCGCTTGCCATTATTCTAACACAGACAAAACACCTCCAAATATAGGGCAGCTGTATAGTGGCTGTATAGTGGTTGTATAGTGGCTGTATCAAAAGGCATATAAATTCATATTTGGGGCAATAAAAACACATTGATTTAACAAATTTGTTAAAAATCCCAATTGTTCAATTCCATTACCCCAAGCTGGCAGAATAGAGCACGCTCATCAATTCGTCAGAAGAGGCTTGAGTTCTCCTTCGCTACACCTTCGCCCCTCCTTCGTTGCGGCAAGCATGCTCTTACAAATTGTCACCTTCATATCTTCCATCCATCTACATAGCACCTTTATTCACTCGTTGGCGGAATTAATAATGATATAACATAAATCGATAATCAATATGAGATATAACAACCCGCTCTTTGCCAAGGCGAAGAATCGAGACTGAAAGAAATAATTCTTCCAACGGGCATCAACTTTTTTTAGTTATTCCACACACTTTTCGTATCTTTGCAGCCGATTATGAATCGTATCACCTATTGGGTAAAAGCCCACACTCAGTACAGTGTACACTCTCCGTTCGTGTTTGACATGTATCGGAAAGTGCTTTTTGCACGGCTGCCACACCATCTGTCGCAAAAGGTGGCTCAGGAAAAAGGCGGCTGCAAAAAATACCACGAGATGGTGTATAAGCTGAAGGAACATTACGGAATGGACACTATATGCTATGACGAAGATGAGGCTGTGCTGAAAGGCGGCGCCGACTCGATGGAAACGGTGAAGGTGGTGTGCCGACCCCACAGCTGCCGCCAACACGAATGGCGCTGGCAGGCCCAGCAGGGCAACGACAAATATAATGTGAGCATTGACTTATATGATGTGGGGCTGCTGATTTCGCACCCCAAACTGCACAGACAACATTTTTTGCTTAAATAACTATATCAATTGATTGAATGAAAAAAAATACTTTTCTCTTTGTGGGAGTTTCCATCCTTTTGCTGTCTTTGGCTTCGGCTTGTTTCAACCATGACAACGCTATGCCCAAGCCCCAAGCCTACCTACGCATTGACTTGCCTCCCCACGGATATGCATTGTGCGACACTGCCGCGCTCCCTTTCACTTTTGAGCGCAGCAACCTTGCTCGCATGGAATGGAAGGAAGCACCCGACCGCAGCCACGATAAGTGGTTTACCCTGCAATACCCCAACTACAAAGGATACCTATTCCTATCTTATAAACGGCTGCACGACAGGAAGGACTTAAAGGCTCAGATTGACACTTCATACAGATTTGTGGAGGATAATTTCCACTTCTCTTCGGGTGTGGATGAAAACCGATTTATGAACCCCGAACGAAAGGTGTATGGCATGACCTACCACTTGAAGGGGCAAAACGTGGCCAGCACCTACCAATTCTGGGTGACGGACAGTGTGAGCCACTTTCTGCGCGGGGCATTATACATAGACTGCACACCTAACAACGACTCGCTGGCCCCCGTGCTGGAATACATTCAAGCTGATGTTGACCACTTAATTGAGAGCATTCAATGGCGATAAAAACCGCATTGCTGGCACTAGCCCTGCTGATATCTTGCAGTGCCTTTGCTCAAAACGGCAAAGAGCATGAAGCGACCATCAAACGCATTGATGAAGCGGGCCGCCCAATTGTGCTATCGGGAACCCTTACCCTGCCCAGTGGGAAAGCCCCTAAAGGTGGCTGGCCCGCCATGGTGCTGATTACGGGGTCGGGGCCGCAGGATCGCAACGAAGAGCTGTTTGGTCACCAACCTTTTAAAGTGATTGCCGATTATATGGCTAAAAACGGTATAGCCACCCTGCGGTGCGACGACCGCGGCGTGGGTGGCTCGGGCGGAGCGTTTGCCGATGTGACTCCTTGGGACCTGGTGGCCGACATCCAGACCCAATGGCAGTGGCTGGCATCGGCCAAGGGCATCAACGCCAAGCAGGTGGGGTTGCTGGGCCACAGCGAAGGCGGTTTGCTGGCTGCCATATCGGCCGCACAAAACGAGAAGGTGGCTTTTGTGGTGACGATGGCCGGACCGGCATTGACCATGGGGCAGGTGCTGATGGACCAGAACAAGCAGCTGTTCTTGCTCAAAGGATTGCCCGACACGCTGGTGATGCGCCGCGTGGAATTTGTGCGCCAAGCACTTGCCGTTATTGACAGCGTGGCCAGCAGCGACACGACACAGCTGGCGAAACGGCTGAACAAGGAACTACGAAAGCTGAAAGACTCCTTGGCCCACGGGCTGAACAAGGAAGAGCGGCAATCCATAGGTCTCACCACGGCAGATTGCTTTGGCTGGGCGCAGACGATGTCATCGCCCTTTATGTTGGCCATGATAAAGATCAACCCGATGGATTATCTGTCCCGAATGGGATGCCCCATATATGCGCTGTGTGGCGAGAAAGACTGCCAGGTGGACGCCAAGAAAAATCTGCATGCTGTGCGCCAAGCCGTAGAAGAGCGTGGCATAGACTGGGCGACGCAATACTGCACAGATAAGAACCACCTATTCCAACAATGCCAGACAGGGGCAGTGGAGGAATATGCAACGCTGGGGCAAGCTCCTGATGATGAGGTGATAGCGCAAATACTCTATTGGATAAAGGAGCAGGTGGCGAAATAAGATGCTGCCTGACAAAACTGCGCTAGAATGACAAGCAGAAATGGCGAGGGAAATCGTTAAAAAATAATAGATATTGCAAAATATGTTTATTTTGAAAAAAAAACGTATCTTTGCAAAATCAAAATACAAGAATATAAAATATAAAAATACTGTCTATGTCGAAGTTACTCTTACTGGGCGACGAAGCAATAGCCCAAGCATTTATTGATGCAGGCGGTAGTGCCATCAACTCCTATCCTGGCACCCCCTCCACCCAGATTACCGAATACGTTATCAAGTCCAAAGAGGCTGCCCAGAAGGGCATTCGCGCAAACTGGTGCGCCAACGAGAAGACCGCTCTTGAGGCTTCTATCGGTGTGGCATACGCTGGCAAACGCGCTATGACCTGTATGAAACATGTGGGTATGAACGTGTGTGGTGACCCATTCATGAATGCCTCCATCATTGGTACCAAGGGTGTAATCATCGTGGTGGCCGATGATCCTAGCATGTTCTCCTCTCAGGACGAGCAAGATAGCCGCTACTATGGACACTGGGCCATGATCCCCATGCTAGAACCCAGCAACCAGCAGGAAGCCTACGACATGGTGTTCTTCGGCTATGATTTGTCAGAGAAGATGGGCACCCCCATCCTCATGCGTATCCCCACCCGCTTGGCTCACAGCCGTGCTGGCGTAGAACGCCGCCCCGCACGCGAACAGAACCCCATCAACTATCCTACCGATCCTGCAAGCTATGTGCTGCTGCCCGCTAACGCAAAACGACTCTATCGCGAATTGATCGACAAGCAGCCCGCTTTTGTAAAATCCTCCGAAGAGAGTGGTTTCAACCAGTACATCCCCGGCACCGACAAGAGCCGCGGTATTGTCACCACTGGTATTGCTTACAACTATCTGCTCGAGAACTTCCCCGGCGGCAAATGCCCCTATCCCGTGGTGAAGATCACCCAATATCCTCTGCCCACCGATATGCTGAGCAAACTCTATGATGAGTGCGACGAACTCCTCGTGCTCGAAGACGGCCAGCCTTTCGTAGAAGAACACCTCAAAGGTGCTCTCGGCAAAGGAAAACCTGTTCACGGCCGCTTAGATGAAACCATCCGTCGCGATGGCGAGATGAATGCCGAGAAGGTTGCCAAAGCACTTGGTCTCCAGGTTGTCAATGGTCCTGCTGTGCCCGAGGTTGTCACCAATCGTCCTCCAGCATTGTGCCAGGGTTGCCCCCATATCGACAGCTATCAGGCCGTTATCGATGTGTTGAAGAAATATGAGAATGGCCGCGTGTTCGGTGATATCGGATGCTACACCCTCGGTTTCAACATGGGCGGTATCCACACCACCGTGTGCATGGGTGC
>JAKSMP010000064.1 GCA_024400505.1 Bacteroidales bacterium
ACACAACACAAGTGTTCCATTACGACCCCGAATTCACCGACTGGGTGAACGAGGATCGGTATAACGTATATGACCTTAGTGAAATCCATATTCCAGGCATAGCACAGTATCCTATCATTGGCGATGTCGTGCAGCGATACTACACCGAGGATGATTTGGAAGTGGTTGGCCTGGCGGCATACATTTGGAATGGGGGTACTTGGTGGCTGAACATGATCCACTACCTGCTCCTCTACGAGGCAGAGCCCGACACGTTCCAGCTTGTGGGCATGCTCCCGTGGCAATATATGGACTCGAATTACACCGTGCGAGCCCCAATAACCACGCGCCACACGAACAGTCAAGACTGCAGTGTGGCAGCGGGAGATTATTATACGCATGCTGATTTGGTTGAAAAGTACTTCGAAACACCGATCGTGGTGAAAGACTCGTTCTATGTGGGAGGCACTCAGCGAGGCAACTTGCCGTCGATTATGGGGGAAACATATTTGTATGATGCCTTCGATTATCATATGTTTCATACATATTCTGACCTCGTCGTTTGGGGACATTCGGATTCCAACTGCGTGCGCCCGCCAAGCCATTGGAAGATAATGAACATGAACCCTCGAGAGCTCTCGTACCATCCCGAATTTGGCTACAACGAATGGGTCAACTACGAGACGCAGCAATACCTGCTCGTGCTGCCCATCGTGCGGCGTATAGACACAACCTATTACGCGCCGGAGTGCGAGAAGCCCACCAACCTGCACCTGGCCGGGACAAGCGGCGACAGCACCACGCTGGCCTGGAACGGCAACGGCCAGGGGGAGTGGGAGCTATCGTACGGCCTGCTGGGGCAGACCCTGGATGAGTGCACCATAGTGGGCTGCAGCGACAGCAGCTGGACGTATGTGGACACGCTGCACGACGGGATGGAGATGCAGGCATGCGTGCGCACCGTGTGCCGCTATGACGACAGCGTGTACTACAGTGAGTGGACGTATCTGGTGTCGTGGACCAACAGCAGCGAGCCGGTGGAGATACACCTGCCAGACGAGGGCGAGCTGGGCGCGATGGTGCGGATGATGCCCAATCCGGCGCAGGGGAAGGTGACGGTGCTCTCGTCGTACCGAATCAGCCGAGTGGAGGCCTACAGCCTTACGGGGCAGCAGTACCTGCGCCAGCAGCCGCAGAGCATCTCTACAAGCTTCGACGTTTCGGCCTGGCCGCAGGGCGTTTATCTGGTCACCATCAGCACCGAAGGCGGCTCCCTCACCCGCAAACTGGTGAAGGAATGAACGGGCGATGAGTGGCGGCGATAAGGTGTGGTTGGGATGGGGTGATTGGTTGCGGCATTGGACTCTATTTTATGAAAATGGGAAATTTCTTACGTTTTTCGGAACACTATTTTGATATGTCGGCATTTCTTTGTTATTTTGCAAAGTATTTCATCGCAAGAGAAGATAAACTATGACTTTGAGAATCAGTTTTTATTATCTTCTCTTGCCAACAAAGGAATAGCGCAAATGAGCGAGTGCCAGAACATAAAACCCATTTTGACTATCACAGGCTCCGACAGTACTGGCGGAGCAGGTATCCAGGCCGATATACGCACGATTGCCGGTTTGGGCGCTGAGGCTATGTCGGTGGTGACTAGCATCACGCTGCAGAACTCATTGGGTATTCAGGAGTTTTATGATATTCCGGCACCGGTGATTGAACGCCAGATTGACGCTGTGGTGGATGATGCTCATCCGATGGTGGTGAAGATTGGCATGGTGCGAGATGTGGATTCTCTGCATGCTATTGTTCATGCGCTCAAACGGCACAGGCCTCAGTGGGTGCTTTTCTCTCCAGTGGTGTCGTCGGTGCGCGAAGAGCGCCTGATGGATGATGAGATGGTGGCGTTGGTGCAGCGGCAATTGATTCCGCTGTGTTCGCTATTGGTGGTGCGCAAGCGCGATGCGCATCATTTTAGTGCTCCAAGGATGATACAGGCTGCCGACAATCATGGGCGATGCAATGAGTTGTGCTCGGCCATTGCAGTGTATCTCAATCAAGATGTGTCGTTGGACGACGCTATTCGCAAGGCCAATCTGCTTCTGCCTCAGCATGAGATGGATCACGATGAGGTGCCGCCCCGGATTGCCAATATATATAGGGATTTCCTGGAAATGCAGGAAAGGTTGTGCAGCCATTGCCATGATGTGAATTTCTATGCCACCCAATTGGGTGTGAGCCCAAGATATCTTTCGCAGGTGACACGCCGCATGGCTGACCAAACCCCCAAGGCCATCATTGAGTCCACTTTGCTTTCGAGAATCAAGGGACTGCTGGAGTCGCAAGGGTCAATTTCGTTCGGCGAGATTGCTGGACGTTTGGGGTTCTCTTCTTCTTCCCATCTCTCCACTCTTTTTAAGCGTCTCACTGGCGTTACCCCGACGGAATACAGGCATCATCTCCTGTTTCAAAATAGAAAATAATAATTGTATCCAAACTATAAAGTAATATTTATGAATGTAGAGGAATATATTGTTGCCAGAGTGAATGCATTGATGCACACCGAGGATGCCGCTATTGTGAAGAGATTGGAAGGCGGTATGAGTAATTATACTTTTGTGGTTTCCTCCCGTGGCAAGAAATACACGTATAGAGTGCCGGGCAAGTTTGCCGAGAAATTTGTTGACCGTGTGGAGGAATGGGATAATCTGCAAGAGGTGAACCGCCTAGGACTGAATAATGTGACTTCGTATGTGGAGGTGATTTCGGGCGAGAAATTGGCTGAATATGTGGAGGGCACTATTATGTCGGATACAGATATTGTGTCTTATAATCAAATGTCGGTGGAGGCATTGAAGAAGATTCATAATAGCGACTTGCATTTTCATGACTATGATGCGTTTGGCCGCCTTTATAACGACGAGCGCTACTGCCGCGAGATGGGGTTCACTCATCCCAAGGAGTATGTGGAACTTCGTCAACGGCTGGAAGCTATGCGCGAGGCTCATAAACTGGTGAAGCTTGTGCCCTGCCACTGCGATTATCAGCCCACGAATCTTGTGATTAATGGCGATAAGCTGTATGTGCTGGATTGGGAGTTTGCTGGAATGAACGATCCGTTCTACGATATTGCTTGCTACGGCAATGCGGGTTTTGACAAGGCTCTCTCTTTGCTGGAGGCTTATGTGGGGCGTGTGCCCACTGTGGAAGAGTTGCAAAGACTTTATTTCCATCGCGCTTTCCAATGCTTGCAGTGGTACAATGTGGCCATCTTTAAAGATAGGGTGGGCCTCAGCCGCGATTTGAATATGGATTTTAATCAAGTGGCTATGTTCTTCTTCAATCAGGCCAAACAATTGATTGAAGAGTATGACGGCCTCAAATAACTAGATTGGTATAAGGTAGCCCTCTTTGATTTCTGCCTATGACGGCACAAAGGGTGCTATTGTCTCAAAATTAATATTGAAGATATGACAAAATTAAGCGTTAACATCAACAAAGTGGCCACCATCCGTAATGCCCGAGGTGGCAATATGCCTAATGTTTGCCAGTTCGCATTGGATTGCGAGCGCTTTGGTGCACAGGGCATTACTGTCCACCCCCGTCCCGACGAGCGGCATATTCGTTATGCTGATGTTAGGGAAATTCGTCCTTTGCTTACGGAGGAGTTTAATATTGAAGGTAATCCTATCCCTAGTTTTGTTGACTTGGTCAATGAGGTGCGCCCCAATCAGGTCACGTTGGTTCCTGATGCCGAGAATGTGATTACGAGCAATGCCGGCTGGAATACTGTTGCAAATTATGACTTCCTCAAAGAGATGACTGCGGAATTTCACCGCTCGGGCATCCGTGTTTCTATTTTTGTTGACCCCGAAGTGGACATGGTGGAAGGCGCAGCAAAGGTGGGGGCTGATAGAGTGGAACTATATACAGAGGCGTTTGCAGCAGGTTATCTGAGTGACCGCGAGGCTGCTATCGCCAAATATGTGGTGGCTGCCAATGCCGCTCGTGGTTGTGGGTTGGGGTTGAATGCAGGCCATGACCTCAGTTTGCAGAATCTTGCTTTTTTCCATCAGCAGATTCCTTTTGTGGATGAGGTGTCCATCGGCCATGCCATTATCAGCGACGCGCTCTACCTGGGCATTGAGGAAACTATCCACCGTTATCGCAATTGCTTAATAGGATAGAGGTGATGGCTGATTCTGCTGAATTGATTGTGATGCTCACTCACAACGACCTTACGGTTAGCAATGCCGAGGAAATCTTTCTTCAGTGCAAATCGTCCAAGGCTCGCTATTGGGGGTTCAAAGAAGCACCTCTTCCGATGGATCAAATGCGCAATTTGGTCTCGCTGTTCCATGAATGTGGCAAGGTGGCTGTGTTGGAGGTGGTCTCTTATTCCGAGGAAGAGGGAATAGAGGGGGCTAATATTGCTGCCGCCATAGGTGTGGATATTCTGATGGGCACAAAGTATTTTGCATCGATACATAATATATGTATTCATTATAATATAAAGTATATGCCATTCGTGGGTGATATTGTTGGGCGTCCTTCGGTGCTGAAAGGATCGGTGGCTTCTATGATTCAGGAGGCTCAAGAGTGCCGTGCCAATGGGGTGGATGGTATTGACTTGTTGGGTTATCGCTATGAGGGAGATGCCTATCGGCTGATTCAAGAATTGGTCCAAACTGTCGATCTGCCTGTATGCGTGGCCGGCAGTATCGATGGGTTTGAGCGGCTAGATCAGATAAAATCGGTGTCCCCTTGGGCTTTTACTATCGGCAGCGCATTCTTTGAATGTCGTTTCCCAGGTTCTTTCCTTCAACAGGTGAATACTGTTGTTGAGTATATGAATCAATGAGTAAATTATAGATGATTGATATCTATGCGTTTGTGTCGGACGTTTTGTATGTGAGCGTAGAATGTTATCATAGTAAAGTATAGGAAATCAATAAAATACACGGATGCGTGTTTTGAAGGCGATGAGAAGACCCCTTATTTTTGAAAAAAACAGCCTTTTTTTGGCAAAAATGCAACTATTTTCTTGGGATAAATGAGGATCTTCAAAAAAAATATTTCATATCAAACGCTTGATATTCATCGGTTATATTGATGTGCCGATAGTAAAATGCGAAAATAAATTTGCCGGAACGGAAAAAGTTCGTATCT
>JAKSMP010000065.1 GCA_024400505.1 Bacteroidales bacterium
TGCTACCTACTGCCTACTACCTACGCCCTACTACCTACTCCCTTCTACCTACTCCCTACTACCTGCTACCTACTACCTTCTACCTACTACCTACTCCCTTCAATCTTCATCACCCAGTCTTTCCCTAGCCGTTTCACTTCTGTTACCTCCAGCTCCAGGGCGTGGGCCATCTGGGCTATGCCCATGTCGGCCACGGGGCCGGGGGCGTTGTGGCTGCCTACAATCTTGGAGGCCACAATCACATTCAGTTCATCCACCCATCCAGTCCTCAGCATGGCGGCATTCAGCCTTGCGCCCCCTTCCACCTGTATCGAGTCAATGGGTCTGCCTAGGCCGTTCTCGCTGCTGGCCAAGCGGCTCAGCAAATCCTTCAAATCCACCTCGTCCTCGTAGCTTCGGCACAAGAGGGTGTGAGCCCCCATCATTTGCAGCGCCTCCACGTTGCCGGCAGGGGCCTCCTCGGTGTGGGCCACCACCAGCGGATACTCCTTGGCCGACCGTGCCAGCTGGCTCTCCAGCGGCAGTCGGCAGCGGCTGTCCACCACAATGCGAATAGGGTGCGAGGGGTTCGCTTCGCCCTCCAGTCGGCAGTTCAGCAGCGGATCGTCGGCCAGGGCAGTGCCAATGCCCACCATGATGCCCATCAGCCTGTGTCGCAGCGCATGAGCATACTGCCTGGCCGCCTTGCCCGACACCCATCTGGAGTCGCCCGTGTAGGTGGCAATCTTGCCGTCCAAGGTCTGCGCCCATTTCATCAGCACATAGGGCCGCCTCTGCGTCATCAGCGTCAGGAATGGCCTGTTCTGCTTGGCAATAGTCTCCTGCTCATAACCCACGCTCACCTCAATGCCGGCAGCTCTCAGTCGGCTGATGCCGCGGCCAGCCACCAGCGGGTTAGGGTCCTCCATCCCCACATACACCTTGCCCACCCGCTGCTCAATCAGCAGGTCGGCGCAGGGGGGCTGCTTGCCATGGTGCGAGCAAGGTTCCAGCGTCACATACACCTCAGCTCCCTGGCAGTTGTGGCCCTTGGCCAGACAGTCCTGCACCGCGGCGCGTTCGGCATGCAGGTGGCCGTAGCAAGCGTGCCAACCCTCGCCAATCACCTTTCCCTGGCTCACCATCACGCACCCCACCAGCGGGTTGGGGTTGGCGTGGCCTTCGCCTCGTTGGGCCAGTGCCACGGCCCTTAGCATAAAATCATTCACATACATCCAGTATGCCCTTTCATTTTGTTATACAATCCATCTTGCAGGGCACACCAGAAAAAAGAAAAGCATCCCGAAGGGGACGCCACAATTCCTAGTTGTTGCGAACACTTCTTCCATCCGGACTATCACCGTCGGTCTCGGAATTTCGCCGAGTCAGTCGCCCTTCACAAAAAAGAGCGAGTCGCGGACTATCACCGCCGGAAAGGACTTTCACCTTACCCTGAAGATATCTCTTTTCAATACATTTCTTTCGTTGGCCACATGCGGCAACCGCCTCACTGCCAACAGCATCCCCCGCTTTCAGCCGAGCAATACCAAATGCAAATATACTACTTTTTTTTGATAATGGATAACTTTTCTGCCAAGAAGTCAACCCGCAAGCCTGCGCCAGCTGCATTTACTTAATGTGCCCCTAGTCACCTGCCCCAAATCCTCAAATCAACAAAAAATTCGTATCTTTGCAAAATAGAAAATATATATCAATGATACCTATTTTTAGATTCAGAACCTTTGTAACTGGGGGGGGGCTCAATGAGTTAGCCGATTCCTGCCCTCGATTTCATCATGCCATTGTTGCACCATTTGGTGCGGCAATGGCATTTTTGTTTTGCCTAGTTTTGTCATCTTGCGGCAAAGAAAGTCCTGCCCCGCCCACCTTCCAAGGCCAAGAGCTTTATCATCAGATGCTAGGCACCCATCGGTGGATCGCATCCTACGATGCCACCTATCAGTGCTGGGTATCCACCTGGGCCGAGAGCTATGTCCGCTTCACGCCCGACAGCGTTCATTTCTATCACATGGTGCAGTGCGGCGGCATCGGCATCGACACCACTTGGCTCGAACCCCGCTCCGATGGTTCATTTGCCTACACCTTCACCGCCCCCGACATCTACACCTTCTCAGGCACCCAATACCTCGTCCAGCCCTCCCAGTCTCACCCCACCTGCTACTCCTTCTGGGGCGATGGCGGCGATGGGTATCAATTTGAAATCGACCAGATTTAATAATATAATAATCAACTAACAAGTATCTATATGGAAAAGAATGAAAAAGGTGCAGCTTTAGTTGCTGCCGATGTAATGAACAAAGTTTCTGAAAAAGCAAAAACAGTTGTTGACAAAGCCGTTTCTGTGGGCAAAGACATATACTCCCACATAGAAAAGACCAAGGCCGATACCAGAGAGTCGGAGTCGAAAACCAGAACAGGAAAGGTCAAATACACTCAAGTCGGTGATGTACCTGTAGTTGAAGTTGAAGTAACCGAGACCAAGGAAAAAAAATATAAATAAAAGAACAAACAATCAGATGAACTCAGCGCAATATAGCCAATTATTCAGCTTTCTTTGGAACATTGCCAACGATGTGTTGGTCAACGACTACGAGAAACACGATTACAAGAGTGTGATACTGCCCTTCATAGTCTTGCGCCGTCTCGACATCTTGCTGGAGCCTACCAAGGATGCCGTGCTGGCAAAAGCCAAAGATTGCGAGAGAAAAGGTCTGCCAGCAGAGAAATTCCTCTACAACATCACAGGCTACCCCTTCTACAACGTGAGCAACTACACAATGACCATGCTTAAGTCTGTGACCGACCCCCAACGCCTCATGATGAACATGATGGAATACCTCAATGGCTTCAGTCCTGATGTGAAGGATATTGTTGAGAATTTCGACCTCCCTCACATTGTAGAAGACCTGACCAAGAAACGACTGCTGGGTGCTATCATTGCCAAGTTCACCGACACCAATATCAACCTCTCTATCCAGCCCATCGTGGACGAGGATGGCAAGGAACTACAACCCGCCCTCGACAACCACACCATGGGCACACTCTTCGAGCAGCTGTTGCGCAAATTCAACGAGGAAACCCAAGTCACCTCGGCCGGTGAACACTTCACCCCACGCGACTATGTGCATCTGCTTGCCGACCTGGCTGTGCTGCCTATTGCCGACCGACTGGAGGACACCACCTACAACATCTACGACGGAGCCTGTGGCACTGGTGGCATCCTCACCGTGGCACAAGAAGAGATACAAACCATTGCCCGACAGTTGGGCAAGACTATCAGTGTGCGCCTCTTTGGCCAAGAGCTCACTCGCCCCACATACGCCACCTGCAAGGCCGACTTGATGATGAGCGGTGAGATCAAGAAATTCACCTACAGAGAGGGTGGACAAGACCACCAATACATCTGCCAGGGCTCTACCATCAGTGCCGACGGCCATGCTGGCGAGGCTTTTGACTTCTGTATCTCCAACCCTCCCTTTGGCGAGCCGTGGAAGAAAGACCTTCAGGCCTTGGGCATCGACGAGAAGAAAAAGAAAGAATTTACCGACCTGCGCTTCTGGCACGGCGATACCTCCTTTATCCCCGACATTGGCGATGCCCAGATGCTCTTTCTGGCCAACAACGTCAGCCGCATGAAGAACACCCCGTTTGGCACTCGCATCGTGGAGGTGCACAACGGCAGCAGCCTCTTCACCGGCAAGGCTGGCGGTGGCGAGAGCAACCTGCGCAAATATATCATCGAGAACGACCTGCTCGAAGCCATCATAGCCATGCCCGAAAACGATTTTTACAACACCGGCATTGGCACCTACATTTGGGTGGTCACCAACCGCAAAGAGGAGCGTCGCAAAGGCAAGGTGCAGCTCATAGATGCCACAGCCCTTAAGCACCCTTTGCGTAAGAACCTGGGCAAGAAAAACTGCGAGACCAACGAGGAAGACCGTGCCGCCATCATGAAGCTGTACATGGATTTTGAGGAGAACGAGCAGAGCCGCATCTTCCCCAACGAGGAGTTTGGCTACTGGGAGGTGCAACTCGAAAAGCCCGAGCGCGACGAGGATGGCAACCCACTCAAAGACCGCAAAGGCAACATCAAGTACAAGAAGGTGAAAGGCGAGGTGGAGCAGATACCCCTGCTGTACCCCGGTGGTATTCAGGGCTTCTACGAGAAAGAGGTGAAGCCCTACGACTCCGAAGTGCGATTCCTCGACCCTGTGGTGGGCTACGAACTCAGCTTCACCAAGTATTTCTACAAGCCTGTGCAACTCAAAGGCCTCAGCCAACTCACCGACGAGATCATTGCATGTGAAAGCACCGTAAAAGAGCTGTTGGACCAAATCTTCTTCGACCATGAATAGATACGAAGAATATAAGGACAGCGGTATCTTTTGGAATCCTAAAATTCCTAAGGTGTGGAATGTTTACCGCTTAGGGAATGTTATTCAAAAGGAGAATAGGCCTCGACCTATTGATGGCGAATTACTTGTATGCACAAATAAAGGAACTGTAATTCCCAGAGGAGAAGCAAAAATAGGTCTTATTGCTGATTCTGAGGATATATATCAAGGGGTTTCCAAGGGAGACTTATTGATTCATGGAATGGATACCTGGCATGGAGCAATAGCTACATCATCAATGGATGGCTATTGTACCCCCGTTGTCCATGTGTGTACAAGTAAATGCAATAATGTGTCTTTTGTTAAATACTACATGCGGCACATGGCGTTTCAAAAAGTTTTCAAGATTATTTCTAATGGTGTTCGACAAAACACTTCAGATTTTCGAAGTTGGGAAAAAGTAAGAACTATACCGATTCCCCTTCCACCTCTCCCCGAACAGCAAGCCATAGTTACCTACCTTGACGATAAAGTGGGGAAGATAGATGCTTGTATCGAGGCACGAAAGAAGGAAATAGACCTCTTGAACGAGACCAAGAAAGCCATCATCGCCGACGCTGTCACCCATGGCCTCAACCCCGATGCCGAAATGAAAGACAGCGGCATCCCCTGGATCGACCAAATCCCTGCTCATTGGGAGGT
>JAKSMP010000066.1 GCA_024400505.1 Bacteroidales bacterium
TTTAAACACATATTAACACTGATTTAACAGTATTACTATTATTCTTACAATACATCTGTAAACATTACAAACATAAGCATACATTTACATTTGTATTTACATAAATACACGTTACAAATATACATATTTACACATGTAATTACAATTGTAATCACACATTAATTGATACCAAATTTAGATGAAAAGCAAATTCTGTTATACTGATCACTCCCCCACATCAAAGCAAATATCAGATTCTCGATGTTAAAAGGATTTTAAGAGTGCAGAATGCAAAGTGTAGTGCGAGCATGGGGCAAAGTCACCTCACGCTTCTCGCTTCATAAATAATCGTGATAATTCTTATAAATATCTTGGAATGTCAAATATTTTTAATATATTTGCAAAGAATAAAGTTATGCGATTGTGCGCCTTAAACATTTAAAAGTCATATACATCTATGGATAACAAAAACACAAAAAGCTGGAAAACCAGCGTCCATAAGTGGGCTTACCTCAAGGCAAGTATAAGATTTATGCTTCCTCCGTCAAAAATTTATTATATTGCGCACAAAGACAGAGCTGCAACGGTCAGAGAAAGAGTTATCAGAGGCCGACTCCTCCGTATGGGTGTGCTGAAAGATGCAAACAACGACAATAGTCCTTCCAACATTGATCTGAACACCGGACATATATAATTATTAAATCAATAAATTTATTATTAATCAAAATACATCTACTATTATGAAGAAATCCGTTTTTGCAATTTGCATCGTTATGGTTCTCGCTATGGTTGCTGCATCCTGCACCCATCACACCTGCCCTGCTTATCGCGGTAGCATTGCTGAGGTAGTTGAATAATTTCACCACTATCTTATCTGAGGGGCTTTGCTCCTACAAAAAAAACCTCCACTTCTCAGCGGAGGTTTTTTTTATTTCTATTCTATCATATCAATAGAATTCGGTTGCCCTAGGGTCATTGTTCAGAAGCTTTGGCCAGCAACAGTTGCAGTTCGGCAATCCTATCCTGTATCTTTTTTTCCTGGCTTTGGAGAAAATCCTCGCTATACTTGGCATCGCAGAAACCATTGCCACGAGCCACGTAAGCGACATCATCCTCCATATCCACTTCCAATTCTTGGTAATTGAGCAGCAGACGCTGCTGCTGCTCAAGTTCCTTTTTTATTTCTTCAACAGTCATTAGAGACCAATCTTTTCGTTGACGATTTTGATAATCTCAGCCTCTTCCTTGATAGCGCGGGCTTCAAGTTCAGCAGCCTTGGTCAGGATTTCGTTCTTGAAAGCTTCGTCTTTCAGAGAGCTGGCGTTGATCTTCACATTCAGGTGAGCACCCATCACAGCACTGCGAGCTGCCAAAGCGCCCACGCCGCCGTCGGTCACGCTGGCGGGGTTACCCCACTCTACCATAGCGCGGCAAACCTCGAAAGCCTCGAAACTCTTCTGCATGGTGTGGAAAGGCACCTCGGTAGCAAACTTGGTAGCCTCCTGGATAGCGGCGGTACGAGCAGCCTTCTCCTCATCGGTCTTCTTGGGCAGACCGAAAGCGTTCATAATCTTGTTGAAAGCGTTGGTATCCTCATCCACAAGGTGCAGGAGTTCGCTCTTCAAAGCCTGGCCCTTCACAGCCACATCGCTGAACTTCTCCCATTCGTCGTCGTAAGCAGCCTTGCCGCCGGTGAGGTTGGCCACCATAGTGCCCAGGCTAGCAGCCAAAGCGCCCATGTATGCGCTCACACTGCCACCACCAGGAGCGGGGCTTTCGCTAGCGGTCTCGTCGCAGAAACCCACGCAGGTGAGGTCCACCAGTTTCTTCTGGCTCTTGTCTTCGATAAGGTATTCAATCACCTTCTCCTTAGGATCGAAAGGCTTCAGGTCGTCCAGACCCATGCTCTTCACAGCCACCTTCATGATCTCTTCTTCAGAGATACCCAGGCTGCGCTGCTGCTTGGCCAGGTAGTATTTACCTGCGTCAATCAACACGCTCTTGGGGATAAGGCCAACGATTTCGCAGCCAGTCACGCGCAAACCGCGGTTCTGGGCACAACGGCAAACCTCGTCGAAGCACAGGTGTACGGGAGCCACCTTGATAGAAGTGATGTTCATCGACACCTGAGCGATGCCGTAGTCCTCGATATACCAGCCGATAGCCTTGGTGCCCTTCAGGGTGCCGGGGATCATAATGGGCTTGCCATTCTCGTCCTTCATAGGCTTGCCGCTGGGCTTGCCACCTTCACGCATGGGGCGACCCTTCTCGCGCACGTCAAAAGCGATGGCGTTGGCACGACGGGTGCTGGTGCTGTTCAGGTTGTAGTTGATAGCCACCAAGAAATCACGTGCTCCCACCTGGGTAGCGCCGGTCATAGCCACATGGGTGTTCCACTCGTTGGGACCAAAGTCGGGTTTCCACTGCTCGGTGCCCAGACGGGTATTCAGGCTCTCATATTCGCCAGTGCGGCAATAAGCCAAGTTTCTGCGCTCGGGGATAAAAGCGGCACTCTCGTATGCATAGATGGGGATATTCAGCTCGTCGCCGATACGCTTGCCAAGTTTGTGGGCATATTCCACAACCTCTTCCATGCTGATATTGCTCACAGGGATAAGGGGGCAAACATCGGTGGCACCCTGACGGGGGTGAGCACCATGGTGGTTGCGCATATCAATCAGTTCTGCAGCCTTTTTCACCACGCGGAAAGCAGCCTCGCAGCAAGGTTCGGGCTCGCCCACGAAAGTGATAACAGTACGGTTGGTAGTTGCACCGGGGTCCACATCCAGGAGTTTCACGCCATCCACCTTCTCGATTTCGGCAGTCACCTGATTAATGATATTCATGTCGCGGCCTTCGCTAATGTTAGGCACACATTCAATGAGTTGTTTCATAATATTACTATATTTTATAAATTATATTACATTATCTTATAACGCACTTGCGGCATTTGCCGCAGAAATACGCACTTGCAAATATACAACTTTTTTTTGAAATCTTGCATTTTGCATGCAAAAAAGCCTTATGCACATGATTAATAACTCACCACCTTTCTGCACAAGTTTTATATTTCGGCACCCACTTGCGGATAATCATAAGTGGAATTTGACCCCTTAAGCAATAAACCAAGCGCAACTGAGTTATTATTAGTCATGAACAACACTTTGCAATATTCCCTCATGGATCGCTCCCACATCCGCGCCTGCGTCGATGTGGTAGTAAAAGCCTTCTCCACCTATGAATATTTCACCAACTATTTCCCCAACCCATCTGTCCGCCTTCAATGCATGAAGCGCATCATCGGAGCCGAATATCGCACCACCTTCGGCCTAGTCCCCACCCTTGTGGCTCGCTACCAAGGGCAGATTGCCGGAGTGTGCCAACTCTTCACCCCTACATACAAAAAGCCCTCCGACCTCCAATACCTCCTCCACGGATGGCTGCGGGTTTATCTCACCCCCGATCGCCAAGCCGTTGACCGCTGGCTGCAGATGGACACCCAGGCCGGCCACCCCTGCCACCAACTCCTCGGCGGCACCACCTGGTATCTCAGTTCCCTCGTCATCGACCCCTCTTTCCAGCGCCAGGGCATCGGGCGACAGTTCCTCCTCGAACATATCGAGCCCTATGTCAAATCCCATGGCGGCACCCAGCTCGTCCTTTTCACCAACTCCGAGGGCAACTGCCGCTTCTACGAATCGCTTGGCTACCAACTCTTCCACACCACCACCTTCACCCACCAAGACCACACCATGGGCAGCTGGAGTTATCGCAAACAGCTCTAGCCCCCCTCATCAATCCATTGTATAACAACAAAAACGCACAACCCTTATGAACAAAACCATCCTTTTCCTCTCCGCCATTCTCCTCACCTTGAGCCTAGCTTCCTGCTCCGAGAAAGAGCCCCTTCCCGAACAGCCTATCGACACCACCCCTTCCACCAACGACACCCTTCCTTCTCAGCCCGAAATCGACTATGCCCAAGCCATCCTTGGCCACTGGAACGCCCAACTGAGCCAATGCTATGAGCGTTATACCGAGAACAACACCTACGAAGAAATCACCTATGCCTCCGAGTGGGCCACCGATCTCAGCCTCACCTTCAAAACCGACGGTCTCCTCACCTACTCCGCCACCGTAGGCGGCTACCCCGACTCATGGGACGATGCCTACACCGTTCAGTCCGACACCCTCTTCTGGGATGCCAAGCCCTACAAGATTCTCATCCTCGACAGCACCCGCCTAGTTTTCGAATTCAGCCACGACGAGCAACGCACCACCTCAGGCGGCTCCACCATCACCACCAATGTCACCAAACATTGGGAGCTCGCCCGCTAACCGCCACCCCTTATTGCCATCCGGCTGCTGCCTACTTATCGCCCTGCCCATCAATCTGTTTACCGCCCATTGCGCGGTGCACAACACCAACGTGCCAACATGGCCGAAATTTGGGAAGCAAAATATTATTCAGTTCGGGACAATAATCAAAGTCAATTG
>JAKSMP010000067.1 GCA_024400505.1 Bacteroidales bacterium
CCAAACTGGATTTCGCCTTCAACGCCTCTCTAACTGCCGTCAATGTGGCAAAGATCGTCATCAAGGAGCACTATCCCACTTTCTCTATAGCAAACCTTAAGTCGCTGTTATACAATGCATATATCATGAACCGATTTTTTGTCATATCGGGTTTCCGTCCGAACGTTGCGGAAACCGAGTGCAAAGCCAAGCTCGCTTGATCTTTGCCGAGGTGGAGCAACGTCAGCGAAGCTAACAAGTCAATAAATGCCAAAATTGTCAAAGAACTCTTTAATATTGCGGCTCCTGCCGCCTAATTGTTAACTATTTTCTACCGAACCATTGCAATGAGCATAATGTGGATATATATGTGGCCTATATTGATGGCAAACGCTACGAAGGAGTCGATTTCAATACTCATGGGACCAAATTCATCGGCTGGCTATTGGTGATAGTCGGTATAGGTATATTTGTGTACGAAGTGAAAGAGGTAGTCTTTCTCATAAAAATACTCCGGTCGGATGCCGAAGAACAGCGCCATTGCGAGGAAGTTGCCATTGAACGTGAGCGCCTTCGCCAAGAAGCCTTACTCGAACACAACCGCAGGCGAGCCCTCAATAAGACCCTGGGCAAGAAAAAAAGCAAGAAGAAACGCAAGAAATAGCCCCTCGGAAGGCCTCGTCAGAGGCTGGACCCTTGGCCCGTATGAGAATTACATCAATCGGCAAAAAGAAATAAGTCATGAGTGCTGAGAACATCAAACTAAATATCCTCGACTACATCTTTTACTGAAGCATGATCGTGGGCTATAGGGATTTCACCGGCCGTTTCGTTACAAAATTCGGTTCAGCCAGATTATGTAAGGATTTAAAACCCGCATCAATCATTCAACAATATTGTGCTCGACTCCTGAGTTTTCTTGTGTGTGAATGATACAAGAATGGGACCTTTAAAAGTTGCAAAATGGGTGAGGTCGTTTGGTTTTCTTGTGTTAGTTTTTTGTTGCTGAATAGGGGTGGTTATAGGTATAGGGTAGTTATATACTGGTTGTATAGTGGCTGTATAGTGGTTGTATGAAAATTTACCATCCAAGGGATATGTCTTTGGCTCTATAAGTGAAGAAAGATGCTGCCATTGGGGGTTGTAATATGATGCTCGTTGTGGGCTCGGTGTTGCAAGGTGGATATTATGTGTTGGGAATACATCGTAAGGTGGGCGTTGGTGGCATTCCGTTGGTAGGTCTTTCATCGGCATTAGATGGGCGTTACTACGGCGATACTGCGAAGGTGAAGCGAAGGTGGAGCAGGGCTGGGTATTATCCTTGCTTTGGATGCGGCTGGGACGTTGCTTTTGATAAAGTTTGTCGTAAGAATCGACAGAGCGCGGTTGCTGCTGGAGATAAAATGAGGTAAGAATTGGCTCTTGATGCAATAATTCTCGCACAAGTGCGTTTAAAAGGTTCTAATAAAATTCTAGAAATGGCAAAAAACGCAGAGAACGAGTCCCCATTGATGAAGCAACATGCTGAGATGAAGCGTAAGTTTCCCGATGCAATGCTGCTGTTTCGCGTAGGTGACTTCTACGAGACCTTTGGTGAGGATGCCCGCAAGGCGTCCAACATCCTGGGCATCACCCTCACCCGCAAAGCAAGCGGTGGCGGCAGCTATACCGATTTGGCCGGCATACCCCACCATGCGGTGGACCAATATCTGCCTAAACTGGTGCGTGCAGGATTGCGTGTAGCCATCTGCGAGCAGCTGGAGGATCCCAAGTCGGTGAAAGGCCTGGTGAAACGAGGCATCACCGAGCTGGTGACTCCTGGTGTGGCATACAACGACATGGTGCTGGAGGTGAAGGAGAACAACTTCCTATGCGGGTTGCATCTGACCGATAAGATCCACGGTGTCTCGTTCTTGGATGTATCTACAGGCGAGTTTTATGTGGCACAAGGCGACTTGGCTTATATCGACAAGTTGATGCAGAATTTTCACCCCTCCGAAGTGGTGCTGCAACGCAAGAAGCTGCATTGGTTTTTGGACCATTTCAATGAAAAGTATTACACCAATACCTTTGACGACTGGGTGTTTACGTCGGATTTTGCCAGCGAGTTGCTGCTCAAGCAATTTGATACCAACTCGCTGAAGGGATTTGGCGTGGAAGACTTGGCAGAAGGCATTGTGGCAGCGGGCGCAGCCCTCTATTATCTGCAGGCCACCCAGCACGACCGCACCCAGCATATCTGCACCATCAACCGCATTGAGGAGGACCGTTATGTGTGGCTGGATCGTTTCACAATCCGCAATTTGGAACTGGTTCATTCTCCCAACGAGAATGCCCGCACGTTGCTGAACGTGCTTGATCAGACGGCTACCCCCATGGGGTCGCGATTGCTGCGCCGCTGGATTGTGATGCCTCTCAAGGAGAAATCGGCCATAGAGGACCGCCTGCATCTGGTTGATCAGTTGGTGATTAACCGCGATTTGGCTGTGCAGTTGATGCCGCACATTCGTGCGATAGGCGACTTGGAACGCCTGATTTCCAAGGTGTCGGTGGGCCGAATCAATCCACGAGAATTGATACAACTTCGTCGTTCGCTGCAAGCCCTGGGGCAGATACAGCAGCTCTGCACTAGGGTGGACGATGAGGCATTTCGCCGCATGGCCGAACAAATTAACCCCTGCCAGCACATCCATGATAGGATATCACGTGAGATACAAGACGACCCACCAGTGAAGCTGGACAAAGGGGGCGTGATAGCATCCGGTGTGTCGGAAGAGCTGGATCAGCTTCGCTCCATGGCAGGGTCGGGCAAAGATTACTTGATGGAGATCCAACGCCGCGAAAGCGATCGCACGGGCATCCCTTCGCTGAAGGTGGGCTTCAACAATATCTTCGGCTATTATTTGGAGGTGACCAACACCCACAAAGACAAGGTGCCAGAGGAGTGGATAAGGAAACAGACCCTCACCAATGCCGAACGCTACATCACTCCCGAGCTGAAACAATACGAGGAGAAAATATTAGGTGCAGAAGAGCGTATTCTAGGCTTGGAGCAACAGATTTATGAACAGCTGTTGGCTGCGCTGATGGAATATTTGGAACCGATCCAGTACGATGCCCAGTTGGTGGCTAGGCTGGACTGCCTGCTCTGTTTTGCAGAAGTGAGCTTGGCCAACCACTATTGCCGACCCGAAATATCGGATGACACAACCCTGGATATTCGTGAGGGTCGCCATCCTGTGATTGAAACCCAACTCCCCTTGGGCGAACAATATATAAGTAATAATGTATATTTAGATCACGATACTCAGCAAATCATCATCATCACGGGTCCCAACATGTCGGGTAAATCGGCACTCCTGCGCCAAACGGCACTCATCGTGCTCATGGCTCAGATGGGGTGCTACTGCCCAGCCACAAAGGCGCATGTGGGTTTGGTGGACAAGATATTCACCCGCGTGGGTGCTTCGGATAATATCTCCTCTGGCGAATCCACCTTCATGGTTGAGATGAATGAAACGGCCAGCATCCTCAACAACATCTCCGACCGTTCGTTGGTGCTGCTGGACGAGATTGGCCGCGGCACATCCACCTACGATGGCATATCCATCGCTTGGGCCATCACGGAGTATCTCCACGACCACAAGAAGGCTCGACCCAAAGTGATGTTCGCCACCCACTATCATGAACTGATTGATATGGCCGATCAATATGACCGAATACAGAACTATCATATATCTGTTCGAGAGGTTGGTAATAAAGTGCTGTTTCTCCGTAAATTAGAAATGGGCGGGAGCGAACATAGCTTTGGCATCCATGTGGCTAGAATGGCGGGAATGCCAGCCCAAGTGCTTAAAAGAGCGAATGTTATGCTGCAATTGCTTGAGTCGAAGAGTGAGAAGGTGAGCGAAAATACCCCAAAAATAGAAAAAAGCGAGAAGAAAAGTACAAAAAAACAGCCAGAATCGGGGTATCAGCTCAGTTTTATTCAATTGGATGATCCCACGCTATTGGATATCAGAGAAAGATTACTTGATATTGATATTGATTCACTTACGCCTATTGAGGCACTTTTGAAATTGAACGAAATTAAAAATATTATCAAGAAAAAGTAAAAATATTTTTGTCAATTCAAAAAAAGTTCGTACTTTTGCATCCGCTTTTGAGAAAGAAACACACCTCAATCGAAAGCAAGAGTCACATTGAAATAGTGAACGCAATGCGGAAATAGCTCAGTTGGTAGAGCACGACCTTGCCAAGGTCGGGGTCGCGAGTTCGAGTCTCGTTTTCCGCTCAAAGCAAAAAAACAACAATGCGGAAATAGCTCAGTTGGTAGAGCACGACCTTGCCAAGGTCGGGGTCGCGAGTTCGAGTCTCGTTTTCCGCTCAAAGCAAAAAAACAACAATGCGGAAATAGCTCAGTTGGTAGAGCACGACCTTGCCAAGGTCGGGGTCGCG
>JAKSMP010000068.1 GCA_024400505.1 Bacteroidales bacterium
AACGGCATGCACAACTGGCACGACGACTGCCAGGAGGTGATCAACTGCCACTACCAAAAAATTGATTTGAAAAAATAAAGGGAGTTCTATAAATTCTTAGAATAGAACCCGACATAAGTTTTTTGAACTAACACAAAGCAACATAATGAAACAGATACTTTTACTGCTAGCGATGGTCGCCCTTTTTTCTTTTGTTCAAGCGCAAGAGACAAACAAAAATCGTTCGGGGAAGATAAAATCAGTTCGTGAGACTTTTTACTATAATTGTAAGAAAAAAAGTGGCAACTATATTCCTGGACTCAAGGGCTCTGAAAATGAATATGTTTACGACGAAAATAGCCGTATAGTCAAGGCTATTGAGTATTTGTCATTGGGCCAACCCTTTCGCTACTCTCAATATGAATATGACAACCATGGGCAGATGACGAAAAACTTATTACTTGACGAGAGAGGTGATACCCTTATCAACTGCCGTTATACCTACACTTACGATAGTCTCAATCGGCCGACGACTGAGTTGTGTGAGTGTGATGGCGAAATTATGATTACAGAGCATATCTATACCCATTATGCCGATAGCATTGTGTGTGAAACATTTGATGATAAAGAACTTAAGTTCCGCACAGTATACGATACGATGGGTCGCAAATTGAAGTCCTATTCCCATCATGACGGAATGAATTTTTCAATGGTGCAATACTCGATTTATTATCCTGATGACAGATTGCCGAATATTGAAAACACTGAAGTTTGCAACGATGTGTATTTGTATATTTATAACGAATTAGGTGACATAAGCTCAGATTGGGAAAAGAGAAATGGCGTTTGGGCCAAACAATCGCAATCTTCCTATGAATATGATGCGCACAACAATTGGACTACCAATATCCGTATTGACAAAAAAGGCAAAAGAGAAAGTATCACCATTGTAAAGCGAGAGATAACATACAGATAAGACCAAGCCAACGGGTTTGACCGCCCCACCCATTTTTGCGCCCCAACAAAGTGTGCTGCACCGAGTTTGGCCTGTGGCTCCCCGTGGATATCAAGAAACTGCCCAAGGTAACAGAGCCTGCCGCCTACCTGGGCGAATAATTTGCTAATCCTCCAGCAGCATCCGCTCAGCGACACTACCATCAACGGACGGTTTTTTATCGGATTCGGGCTCAACCACAACGGTGTGGCCGACCACTTATGGATGACCGTCCTCAGTGCCTCCGAGGTGATTGACTGGGGCGAAACCATTCGGCAGGCCACTGGGCATCTGCCCCAGCTATGGCAACCTGCAAAATAGGCCCAGATGGAAGGCGAAGAGGCCCAGCCCGCAGATAATGAATTGTTGAATGATCAAAAAAATATCGTTAGGCAGTGGGCAGATAGGGATTTATCGTCTGCCCAAAGAAAAAGGGCCGCCTCTTCCTAGAGGCGGCCCTTGGTATAGAAGGATGTGGGATGATTAGAGACTGAGAGAGCCATACCAGCAGGTGATGGTGCTGTCGGCCACATCGTTCATCAGCAGACCGTTCTGCCAGTTGAGGTCGGTGTACTGGGCTTTGAAAACTTGGTCGGAGTTGTCAAGGTTGCTGCCACCGCTGGTGGCAAAGAAAGCCACGGTCTTGCCGGCGAGAGCGGGATTGGACTCGATGAAGGTGTTGATGATTCTGGGTGCGGTGTTCCACCAGATGGGAAAACCGATGAGCACCACGTCGTAGTCGGCCACATTGGCCTCGAAAGCTTTCATGGCGGGACGGCAGTCGAGGTTCTTCATCTCAACGGTGGAGCGAGAAGTGGTGTCCATGTAGTTGAGGTCGGCTTCGGTGTATTCCTCTTCGGGAACGATGGCCATGAGGTCGCCACCAATAAGGGTGCAGAGACGCTCAGCTGCAGCCTTGGTGTTGCCAGTGGCAGAGAAATAGGTGACGAGGACTTTCTGCTGGACAGGTTCGTCGGTGTTGTTGGACTTGGGTGCGCAGGATGCAAAGCACATGGAGAGCGCAGCAAGGAGAATTGTAAAGTGTTTCATTGTTGTGTGTTTTTTGATTAATAAAAAAAAGTGTATTGCAAAAGGTCAATGTGGGGTTGCGGAGAAAGTTCAAAAACTTCTACCATCTTTTTTTTAAAACATATATCCCATTTTGATGTAGAGGTTGCTGAACTTGTTGTTGTCCTGCTCGTTGAGGGCTGTGGCCCAATCGACGGAGAGCACAAAGTTGTCGTTCATGGCTGCCTTGAGTCCGCAACCGGCCGAGATATGGGGTTTATAGGTCTCGGAAGTACGATAGAATCTGGGATTGGTGGTGGGGTCGCAATCGACGATGGAGACTGCATAGGGGTCGGCCAGCACCTCGCGGTCGGGCTGCACCACCATGCCGGCATCCATAAAGGGATTGAGGCCGATATAGAAATGCTCCTTGCCTACCATAAAATCAATCACTTGGGTGCGCAGCTCGATATTGGCAAAGGCTATGCCGGGTGCACAGATGCGGTTGCGCAGCACACCACGCAGGCTGTTGCCGCCACCAAGACCTTCATATACGCAACGCTGCATATAGAGCTGGTTGAGGTAGTTGTTGAGGTAGAAGGGGCAGTCGCCAGCCAGATTGAGCTGGGTGCCAAGACGGTAGGCAAAGGTGAGGCGGCGCTGGATGATGGGGATGTAGTGACGCCAAGAGGCATTGAGTTTAAGGTTGTTGTAGGCACTCATGTCGCCCAGGCCGGCATAGTAGGTCACGAAGGCGTCGGCATGGATGCCGCGGCGGGGATTCTGCTGACGGTCGCGAGTATCGTAGGTGATGCCGCCATGCAGATAGGGCGAGAAGCCGCCATGGGTTTCGGCACCAGAGATATAGCCCCAGCCGATATATTGGTCGTAGAGGGTTGTGGCAGAGGGCAGTTTGTCGGCCTCGTCTTTCACATAGCGGTTCAGGCGGTCGATATCCACCGAACCGATATTATAGTGCAGCAGACCCAAACCTAGGTTCCAGTACCAAGGATGCGAAATCTTGCCCTGCAAGTCGGCCGAGAAACGGAACATGTCGCGTTTCATCTTGTAGTAGGCACGGGTGAGGTATAAAGGAGAGTCGGGGTTGATATAGTCATAAAAAAAGTTGGTGGCATAGCCGTTGAAGCCCAGGAAGTCGCACATCTGGTCGGGCATATAGGTGAGGTCGATGCT
>JAKSMP010000069.1 GCA_024400505.1 Bacteroidales bacterium
TAGTAGATTAAAAAATGTTATTTTTTTTTGGTTATTATGCAATTTTACATACTTTTGCCCGAAAAAAGTAATTATGAAAATCATCGGCATAGGAGAAACGGTTTATGACATTATATTCCGCAATGGGCAACCAGACAAGGCTGTGCCTGGCGGCAGCACTTTCAATGCTATGATTTCGCTCGGGCGAACGCTTGGCAAAGAGGGGGTTGAATGCTTGATGATCTCCGAAACAGGGGATGACATTATCGGGCATATAATTACGGATTTTATGCGGCAGAATAACGTCTCACCAGAATACGTGACTGTGCATAAAGGCAGGAAGTCGCATATTTCGTTGGCTTTTCTCAATGAGAACAATGATGCACAGTATGAGTTCTACAAAGACCATCAGCATGCCGAGATTCCTCACCACTTTCCCAAGGTGGAGCAGGATGACATCGTGATTTTTGGTAGTTTCTTTGCCGTGAACCCAGTGATACGCGAGATGACGAGGGACTTTCTGGTTCAGGCTCACGATGCAGGGGCAACTCTCTATTACGACATAAATTTCAGAAAGAACCACCGTGAAGAATTGCCACAGATTATGGGAAACATAATCGAGAACTATCAGTTGGCAACGATTGTCCGTGGCAGCAAGGAAGATTTTGAGTTTCTGTATGGTGACACTAACGATAACGATAACGATAACCAGCCTCTCCCAACCCTCTCCAAAGGAAAGGGCTTAAAGTTTGAGTCCCCTTCCCTTCGGGAGGGGTTAGGGGTAGGCTCAGGAACCAATGTCGAAACAGTTTTTACTGAGCACATCAGTCCTTACTGCACCACATTTATATGCACCGACGGCAGTCGTCCGGTAGAAGTTTGGGATGGAGAGCATTTGAGATTGCCTGTTCCGAAAATCAGCGGCAAGGTGGTGAGCACTATTGGTGCTGGCGACAATTTTAATGCTGGAGTGGCATACGCCTTGGCAAAAGGGATGGATTTTGGCAGAAGCAGACAGGAAACAGCAGAGATTGTAGCAATTGCGCAACAATTTTCGTCGAATGTATGTCAGAGTATTTATAACTATGTTGATGAAGGATTTAATGCCAAAGGCATGATTAATAATTGATAAATAACTAATGACAGAAGAAATGAAGAAAACAAGTTTGCCTGAGAATGCGTTCAGGGAACTAAAAGAAGGTGAACAGTATGAGCCTCTTATGGCTGAAGGGAAGAAATACCGCGAGGTTACTCCTTGGAGCATATTTTGGGGCATACTGATGGCAATAATCTTTTCAGCCGCTACGGCTTACCTCGGGCTGAAAGTAGGTCAGGTGTTTGAGGCAGCAATACCTATTACGATTATTGCAGTAGGACTGAGTGGTGCTGCTCACCGTAAAGACCCATTGGGCGAGAATGTGATTATCCAGAGTATTGGAGCATGTTCGGGTATGATTGTTGCAGGAGCAATTTTTACACTTCCTGCACTCTACATCCTACAAAGCACGCATCCTGAGATAACCGTGGATTTTCTGCAGGTGTTCTTGGCTTCGTTGCTTGGTGGTGCGTTAGGAATACTCTTCCTCATACCATTCAGAAAATATTTCGTAAAGGACATGCATGGCAAATATCCTTTCCCAGAAGCAACCGCTTCTACGCAGGTGCTTGTGTCGGGCGAGAAGGGTGGCAGTCAGGCAAAGTCGCTGCTTGTGGCAGGACTTATTGGTGGATTGTATGATTTTGCTGTGGCATCCTTTGGAGCATGGACTGAGAACTTCACCTCGCGAGTGACGGAACTTGGCGCAGTGATTGCCGACAAGGCAAAACTGATTTTCAGTTGCAACACGTCTGCTGCATTGCTTGGCATGGGCTACATAATAGGATTGAAATATGCAACCATAATCTGCTTCGGTAGTGTGGTTGTGTGGTGGGTGATAGTACCGCTTATTGCCTTGCTATTTCCTGATTTGGAAGTGGTTAGTGGAGTTGCAGCCTCGACAGCTTCTCCTGAACAGATTTTCCTCTACGCAAAAAGTATCGGTATTGGTGGTATTGCCACTGCTGGAATCATTGGCGTGGTGAAGAGTTGGGGCGTAATCAAAAATGCCTTTTCGCTTGTAGGGCAGATTTTTGGAGGCCTACCCCAACCCCTCCCTAAAGGGAAGGGCTTAAAGTCTCTCCCTTCAGGGGGAGATTTAGAGGAGGCTCCTAAACAATCTGACGGTCGCACTCAACGCGACTTGTCGATGAAGATTATTGCTGGTGGTACGGCTTTGGCAATACTTGTCACCACAATATTCTTTTTCTTTGGTCCGATGGAGGGCAATCTGCTATTCACCATAGTAGGCATTCTTATCGTTGCCTGCATAGCATTCCTCTTTACTACTGTAGCAGCAAATGCTATTGCCATAGTGGGCAGTAACCCTGTGAGCGGAATGACGCTGATGACCTTGATTCTTTCAAGTATTATAATGGTGCTTGTGGGACTAAATGGTATTCACGGCATGGTGGCAGCACTCATCATGGGTGGTGTGGTATGCACGGCTCTGAGTAGTGCTGGTTCATTCATTACCGACTTGAAGATTGGCTACTGGTTGGGCAGCACTCCGAAATATCAGGAGACATACAAGTTTGTAGGTATTCTTGTAAGTGCCGCGACCGTTGGTGGTGTGATAATGATTCTCAACAAGGCATACGGCTTCACGCCCGACAATAGTGACGTGATGGCAGCTCCTCAGGCTCGTGCCATGGCAGCAGTCATAGAACCGCTGATGAGCGGACAGGGTGCTCCTTGGCTGCTCTACGGAATAGGTGCGGTGATAGCATTGGTGCTGAATTTCTGCAAGATTCCTCCTTTGCCATTTGCTTTGGGTATGTTTATCCCATTGCAGTTGAACCTGCCTTTGATGGCTGGCGGTGCTGTAAGCTGGTATGTCAACAAGAAGTCAGCCGATGCAGGCGAAAAAGGAACTTTGCTTGCAAGTGGATTCATTGCTGGTGGTGCGCTGATGGGAGTGGTGAGTGCTGCCATGCAATTTGGCGGTGTGAACTTCACGTCAGAAGCATGGTTGGCTACACCTTGGGCACAATGGCTATCGTTAGCAGCATACCTTTGCCTGATAACATACCTT
>JAKSMP010000007.1 GCA_024400505.1 Bacteroidales bacterium
CCTTGCTGGTTTTGTTGGTCCTTGTTTTGGTCCTGACCATTGCCACCCTTGTTGTTTTGCTTGTCTTGGTTGTCCTGGTTCTGGTCCTGACCGCCGCCTTGCTGCTGTTGTTGCTGCTGGGCTTGCTGGAGGAGTTTCTTGGCGTAGGAGAGGTTGTAACGGGTGTCGTCGTTCTTGGGGTTGAGTTTCAACGATTCTTGATAGTCGCTTACAGCTTGCTGGAACTGCTGGAGCCCCTGGGCACGATTTTCTTGCTGAAGGCCTTGACGAAGGGAGCTATTGCCGCGGTTGTGGTAGATTTTGCTGCGGGTCTTATCATCGAGATTGGGCTGCTGAAGAGCCTTTTCGTAGTGGGTGTTGGCCTCTTGGTATTTCTTTTGTCGATAAAGGGTGTTGCCAATATTATATTGAGCACGATAGGAAGTGCTATCGCTATGGATGGCACGTCGATAGGCCACCTCGGCTTTATCATACTGCTTGGCTCGATATTCCTTATTGCCACGGCGGGTTTCTTTGCGAGCAGTAGCGGTCTGAGCCGATGCGGCGGCTGAGGCCATGAGCATGAACAGCAGGCAGAGGTATGGAAGGTATCGTTTCATGGCTATTTGATTTGACTTTTGTTGAGAATTTTGTCGAGATTGACTTTTTTGTTGCGGCGCTCGAAAATGAGCAGTTCGGCCAACAGGCAGAGCATAGCAGCCACCAGCGGATACTGATAGCGACTCTCATATTCGGAGAACATGGCTTCGCCATAGTTTTCTTTCTCCAGTCCCTCAATCAGATGCACGATATCACGCACATCGGAGCTGTTGTTGGCACGCATATACACGCCCTTGCCAGCATGAGCGATCTGGGTGAGGGTAGCTTCGTCGAGATGGGTGGTGACGGTGTTGCCTTGGTTGTCACGCTTATAGCCCACACGCTGCCCATGACGATACTCGGGGATGGGCACACCCTCGGTGAGGCCCATGCCAATGGTGCACACACGCACACCTTGTGAAACGGCATCTTTGGCAGCCGAGATGGGGTCGTCCTCAAAGTTCTCGCCGTCGGAGATGACCACGATGGCACGTCCCTCGGATTTCTTCCATTCGCGGTCGGGGTCGCCATAGCCAAAAGATTCCATGGCTTTGGAAATGGCATCACCAATGGCAGTACCTTGGGCCGAAATAAGGGAGCAATCTATCTGGTCGAGAAAGAGTTTGACGGCGCTGTAATCGTTGGTGAGGGGCATCTGCACATAGCTGCTGCCGGCAAACACCACCAGCGAGATACGGTCGCTGCCAAGCGAGGAGAGCAGATTGTTGACAATGCGTTTGCTACGTTCCAAACGGTTGGGCTGGATATCTTCAGCCATCATGGAGTTGGAGATATCCAAGCAGATGGCCACATCGCTGCCTATGCGCTCGCCTTTGACCATCTTGCTCCCCTCTTGGGGGTTGGCCAAGGCAATGACCAGGAAAGCATAACCAAGCATCACTAGCCCATATTTGAGTGCGGGACGCCAGGGGGACGCATCAGGTATCAACCGACCAAACATGTTGCGATCGGCAAATTGCTCCAGACGCTTACGATTGCGCACCTGAAGCCATATCCACAGAGCTACTGCAGCTGGAACAAGCAGCAGAAGCCATAATAGTTGTGGGTGTTCGAAATGAATCATGTTGCTTCTTTAAGTGGGTTCTGATATCAATTTAAGGAGTGGAGCGGTAGTAGAGCAAGCCCAGCAGGATTTCGAGCAGCAGGGCGATGCCGGCTGCTATCAGCCAACCAAGGTACTCATCCTTGGTCTGCGAATACTGGGTGACGTCGATCTTGCTCTTCTCCATGTCATCTATCTGCTTGAAGATTTTCTCCAGCGACTTCTTGTTGGTGGCGCGGAAATATTGGCCATCCTGCGTGGAGTTGGCCATGGCGGTGAGGAGGCGTTCGTCGAGTTCCACAGGCACGTTTTGATAGTGGATGCGACCATACTGATCGCGGGCAGGATAGGGAGCCATGCCGTTTGTGCCGCAACCGATGGTGTAGAGGCGGATGTTGTAGAGGGCGGCAATTTCGGCTGCACTCTGGGGGTCAACGGAGCCTTGGTTGTTGATACCATCGGTCAGGAGGATGATGACTTTGCTCTTTGCCTCGCTGTCCTTGATGCGGTTGATGGCGGTGGCCAAACCATCGCCAAGGGCTGTACCGTCTTTGATCATGCCGCTTTTGAGAGCAAAAAGTTGCTTGAGCAGCACAGAGTGGTCAATGGTGAGAGGCACTTGGGTGAATGCTTCGCCCGAGAAAACCACAAGGCCGATACGGTCGTTGCGACGGCCATCGATGAAATCGGCTGCAACATGCTTGGAAGCTTCCAGTCGGTTGGGACGGAAATCTTCGGCCAGCATACTGCCGCTGACGTCCATGGCCAGCACAATGTCAATACCCTCTACTTTCATTTCCTGTCGGCTCAACTTGCTTTGGGGACGGGCCAATGCCACAATAAGTGCACCCACAGCCACCATGCGCAATGCAAATAGCAATGGATAGGTACGCTGGCGAAGGGTCTTTTTGAGCCCCTTGAAAAGGGTGATATTGGAAAATTGCAGAGCTGGTTTTTGCTTGCGATAGCGCAGCACATACCATGCCGTCATCAACGGAATGATGAGCAGAAGCAAAAGCAGATATGGGTGCGCAAATGTAATATGATTCATAGTGATATGTTACTCTTTGGGCTGATTGTTGTCAGTAGCCGAGGCGGGCTGAGCCGTTTCGGCTTTGGGGGCTGTGGCCGTGACAAATTGCACCGCTTGCTGATACGAGAAGTCGTGCTGGTGGGGCAGCGGCTCCGACTTAGCAAATTTCACCATATCGGCCATCTGGAGAATCTGACGAAGCATATTTTCGGCTTCGGGACTATAGGCCTTGCTGCCACAGAAGGCATCCAAGGTTTGGTCGGTGGTCATCTCGGTTGACTGGATATGATAAGACTCCTCAAGATAATTGCGGAGGATATCAGTCAAGTTGGTATGATACTCTTTGACCTTTCCTTGTTGCCAAAGTTGCTGCTGGCGGAGATACTCCAACTCGTTGAGTGCCTTGGTGTGAGGAGGCAATGGTGGAGCCTGAGGAATGGCAATAATGGGTTTGTGGTTACGGATGCGATTGATCACAAAATATGCACCCACAAGGATGGCCAGAATGCCAAGCACGATACCCACAACTTTGGCCACTTCACCAAAGGTGTAGGGCTGGCGAAAGACATCGGCAATATCGCGGATGTTGGTGTTGGTGGTGTCCACATTGGGCACATCCATAACGGTGAGCAGCACACTATCAGCACCAATATGCAGCCAGTGCTCGCCTTCTTCGAATGAAGTGAGCGCTGTGTACAAAGTGCCGCTGGCGGTGTCCATCCATTGGCGCACAGCCACGATATCATTGTTGGTCAGGTCCTCCAGGGTGGGCATGATGGGGGCTGGCTGGATACTCAGCACAGTCTGGTCGCCCAGCATGAAGGTGGTGCTGTCGAACTGGAATTGATAGGTGGGCAGCTGCTGTTCGGCCACCTCCTCCTGGGCCATGGCGCCCACAGAGGAGAGGAAGCAAAGGAGGATAAAGATGATTTTCTTCATAAATTCTATTTCAGATATGAACTGTGGCATCAAGCCCCTCGGCGGTCGAATAGTTTCTTGAGTTCTTTCACATAGTCTTCGCCAGTAAAGAGCACAGCCTGGTCGATACCATATTTCTTGAGGCTTTCTTCCACCTCTCTCACATGGGCAGCATACCTGTCGGCAAAAGCCTGCCTGATGGAGGCATCGGCGGTGTCAATCCAGATGGTTTCGGAGGTCTCAGGGTCGTAGAACTTGGCCAACCCCAAATCGGGCAGACGGGCTTCTTTTTCATCGGCTATTCTGATGGCCACCAAGTCGTGTTTATGCGACGCTATCTTAATGGAGTCCAAGTAGTTCTCATCATAAAAGTCACTCAGCAAAAATGCCGTGCAACGTTTCTTGATGACGTTGGTGAAATAGCGCAAAGCTTGCGACAAATCGGTGCCGTTGCTGCTGGGGCGGAAGGTGATCAGTTCGCGGATAATACGGAGGATGTGGCTGCTGCCTTTCTTTGGAGGAATGAACTTCTCAATCTTGTCGGAGAAAAGTATCACACCCACCTTGTCGTTGTTCTGAATGGCACTAAAAGCGATGGTGGCAGCCACTTCGGCCACCAACTCCTCTTTGAACTGGTGATGGGTGCCAAATCGGTTGGATCCGCTCACATCCACCAGCAACATCACGGTGAGTTCTCGCTCTTCCTCAAACACCTTGACATAAGGGTGGTTGAGACGTGCTGTCACATTCCAGTCGATATTGCGCACATCGTCGCCATACTGGTATTCACGCACCTCGCTGAACGCCATACCACGTCCTTTGAAAGCACTGTGATATTCGCCTGAGAAAAGCTGGCGCGAGAGTCCCCGAGCCTTGATTTCTATCTTGCGAACTTTCTTTAAAATATCGTTATTTTGTTGTTCCACTTTATCAGTATTCAACAATTCAATCCATGTTCAATTATGCCTTAAGGCACATCCACTCTGTTGAGGATCTCGTTGACCACTTCTTCGCTGGTGATATTCTCAGCCTCAGCCTCATAAGTAAGGCCAATACGATGGCGGAGCACATCCATGGCGATGGCACGAACATCTTCGGGAATCACATATCCTCTGCGGCGCATGAAAGCATAAGCCTTAGAAGCCAAGGCCAGATTGATGCTGCCACGGGGTGATGCACCATAGCTGATCAAATCTTTGAGCTTGCCCAAGCCATACTGCTCGGGGAAACGGCTTGCGAAAATGATGTCGGTGATATAGTTCTCAATCTTCTCATCCATATACACTTCGCGAACCACCTTACGAGCCTTGAGGATATCCTCGGGCTTGAGGATGGGCTGCTGCTTGGTGAAACCGCCAACCATCTGCTGGTGCAGGATTTGGCGTTCTTCTTCTTTCTGAGGATAGCTGATAACCACCTTGAGCATAAAGCGGTCCACCTGGGCTTCAGGCAAGGGATAAGTACCTTCCTGCTCGATGGGGTTCTGGGTGGCCATGACCAAGAATGGCTCTTCCAACTTATAAGTGGTCTCGCCGATGGTCACTTGGCGCTCCTGCATGGCTTCGAGCAGCGCACTCTGCACTTTGGCAGGGGCACGGTTGATTTCATCAGCCAGAATAAAATTGGAGAAAATGGGTCCCTTCTTCACATTGAAGGTCTCGGTTTTTTGGCTATATATCATTGTGCCCAAAAGATCGGCAGGCAGCAAATCGGGAGTAAACTGGATACGGCTAAACTTGGCATCGATAGCATTTGCTAGCGAAGTGATGGTCAATGTCTTTGCCAATCCGGGCACACCTTCCAAAAGGATGTGGCCATTGCTCAGCAAGCCTATCATCAAACTCTCAATCATGTGCTTCTGGCCCACGATGTTCTTGCGCAGCTCCATGGTGAGTGCGTCCACAAAGGCGCTCTCTCTGGAGATTCGTTCATTCAGTTCTTGGATGTTGACAAACTCTTCCATTGTTATCTTTAAAATTTGTTTTATTTTTCACTTAATAATGCTCGGCATCCATGCCGAAAAAATCGTTGTTTATAACGCAACCTAACCACCTTTTATTGCCATTTTATTGCCAAATTAATATTTTTTTTACTTTTTTTGTTTTCAAAAAGTGGATATCCCAAAAAAAATCAGTATCTTTGCTTATTAAAATATATAGAAATAATTAAACATCTAATTAAATAATAACAATTTATGAAAAGTAGAAAAGTACTTCTCGGCTTGATTATGGGCTTTGCCATGTGCTTAGCAGGCACAGCTACTGCCCAAACAGCAAATTACCAAAACAACAAACTGGTTGAAATCGGCCCTGACAACATCGGTGGTCGTGTCACTTCTCTTGCTGTATTCAACAACAATGAGCAACACGTTGCAACCATCTATGCCGGTGCAGCCACTGGCGGTCTCTACACCCGCACCAGCATCAACGACGACAGCTGGAGCTACCTTCCTTGCTACATCGATGGCGAAGAACTCACCCTCCCCATCAGCAACATGGCTAAGCTCAACGACTCCATCATCGTTATTGCTACTGGCGAAAGCTACTACGGTAAAGGTAACAAGCTCAACAAACTTGCTGCCATCGGCCGCGGTATGTTCACTTTCAACACCAACACCAAAGAATTCGTTCGCATCAGCAACACCAATCCTGGCATGGATCTCGAACACAACTTCGCATCCATCAACGACATGAAATTCGTCACCTTCCAGGGTGTCACCTATTTCTATGTTGCCACTCCTAAGGGTTTGTTCCGTTGGGTCAACGATTTCAACGCTGCTCCCACCTGCATTTTCGAAGGCAATGTTTCTAACATAGTGCTCTCCAAGCAGTACAACCGTGCTTTCTTCGATCATGATGGCAACCTCTACAAGATCAGCGACATCATCAACAACGCTGCTCCTGTCAATATCACCAGCAGCTGCCCCGCTTTCGGTCAGAATGCCAGCAAGATTATCTTGGCTCTCGCTCCCACCGATGAGACATATCTCTATGCTATGGTTGCCAACAATGATGGTTTACTTGCCGGTCTCTACCTTACCCGCAACACCAACACTTGGAACCTCCTCTCCACTTCTACCGTTACCCCCTTCAACGGTGTAGCCACTGCAATGACTTGCGGTTCCCTCACCGTTGACCCCATGGATGCCACCAGAGTTATCATCGGTGGTGCCGACATCTGGGTTGGTAAAGGTTATGTTGAGAACGCTCCTTATCAGTGGACCGTTTCTTCCTCCAACGAATACAGCCTCAATGGTGGCGACTACATGTCCATGGTTTACTCCAACTCCTCTTTCGTTCACTCTGGCATCCATCAGATCGTTATCGATGCTCAGTGGAATGACGAATACCAGTTCCTCATGTCCCAGTCCTACATTGCTACCGATGGCGGCGTTTATTCCACCCCCACCAGCGATTTCGTTGTTTTCGACAACTTCAACCGTGGTTTGAACAATGTTCAGATCAACAGCCTTGCTGTAAGCCCCGACGGTTCCATCATCTCCGGCGCCAATGCAAACGCTTGCCCCTTCATCGAATCCCGTGTTGACCACAACGGCGGCAACAACGATTCCACTTGGTACGATGGTTCTGGCAGCAACACCAACCACATGGCCAACATCATCTGGAAAGGCAACGGCGGTAGCGTAGCAGCTTCTCGCTTCACCCAGTATGCTCCCTACAACCGCAGAACCATCTTTGTTTCTTCTGCTAATGGTTCTATCGGTCGTGCTTACTCCGACTTCTCCAACTACACCAACACTCAGACCTGGACTTCCGAGACCGACTTCACCACCGACCTCATCGAAGGCGGCCCCGCAATCGGCCAGATCTATCTCTGGGAGACCAACAACAACGTAGCTTCCAACGATAGCATCCGCGTCCTCATCGACACCCTCAGCTACATCAAGCGCAATGGCGAACGCATCGACATCACCACCAGCCTCCAGATCAAAGCTGGCGACTCCATCCTCCTGCTCGATCCCGCTCACGCTTCTTATCCCTTCTGGCACGTTTTCGACCACAACTTCACCGTTAAGAACGAAATGTACCAGACCGTACACCTCCCCTACCTCAGCCGTCTCCTCGCTGTTACTGTTGAGAAAGACATGAACAAAAACTCCAATGTCTCTTACTGCTGGTTCCCCACCGACTTCCGCAAGGTATTCGATGCTTCCAACGAGACCCGCTACTTCAGCCACATCTATGGCGTCAACGGTACCACCTACCCCAACATGGCTGTTCGCTACACTGCCATGAGCCAGGATGGCGACTGCGCTTTCGTAGTTGTTGAGGACAAATCCACCAAGCAGTCCCTCATCGCTCGCGTTCGCGGCTTCAACAGCATCGACTACAACCAGGATGTTCCCGCTATCCGCGATGCTTGCAACTATCAAATCAGCACCCGCCAGACCCTCACCGACACCATCCAGGGCTGCGACACCAGCGTATTCTTCGGCCGCCGCATTTCCTCCATCTGCATCGATCCTCGTGCAGGCAAGGATGCTGCCGTTATCACTTTCGACGGTTATAACTGCGAAGGTCCCAATGTCATCTACATTGAGAACGCTTCCAGCAACAACCCCATCATCCGCAACATCTCTCTTCCCACCAACATCCCCGCTTACAGCGCTATGATTGAGTTCACCACTGGCGAACTTTATGTTGGCACCGAGGAAGGCGTATTCAAGACCACCAGCCTCACCAACCCCTCTTGGCAGGTTTACGGCGCTTTCAAGGGCGTTCCCGTCACCTCCATGTATCAGGTAACCAACAACAACCCCTACATCTCTCACCTTGGCCACGATGGTGTTACCGAAGTTCAGTACATCTTCCCCCGCACCAAATGGGCTAACGCTATGTATTTCGGCACCTACGGCCGCGGTATCTTCATGGACACCACCTACGTTGTTGACCACACCAACGAAATCGTTCCCGCTGACGTTTACCTCGACATCCCCACTGTCAACGCTTTCGGCAACAACTCCGTTCGCCTCTACCCCAACCCTGCTGTCAACTTCGCTCAGATGGAAATCGCCATCGCCAAGGCTGGCAACACCGTTGTTAAGGTTTACGACATCACCGGTAAGGTTGTTCTCTCTGAAAACCTTGGCACCCTCTCCGAAGGTGTTCACAACCACACGCTCAACTGCCAGAACCTCAAGCACGGCATGTACCTTGTCAACGTAATCGTTGCTGGTGAGAAAGCCACCTCCAAGCTTGTTGTTCGCTAATTCATTGATTTGTGAGGACTAGATAAGCTAATTGACAACTGTGATAGCAATGAAAAGAAAAGAATACCGATCCATGCTTCTCTAGGCCTCACCTCTCAATCATATTACTACAAAAAGAGGTGCTGGTCCAAACGTTTCAGCACCTCTTTTATTTATAAATAATACATTAAATAATATATATGGACAAGAATCTCGTTCAAGAGCTCAAATGGCGTGGCATGATTCACGACATGATGCCCGGCACCGAAGAGCAGCTCACCAAAGAGGTTACCACCGCCTATGTAGGCATCGACCCCACTGCCGACTCCCTCCACATCGGACACCTCGTCAGCATCATGCTTCTCAAGCACCTCCAAACCGCTGGCCACAAGCCCCTCGCCGTAGTAGGTGGAGCCACCGGCATGATTGGCGACCCCTCTTTCAAAGCCCAGGAGCGCAAACTCCTCACCTCCGATGAAATCAACCACAACGTGGCATGCATCCGCAAACAGTTGGAGAAATTCCTCGACTTCGACAACCCCGTCAATGGTGCCGAAATCTTGAATAACTATGACTGGATGAAGGACTACCTCTTCCTCGATTTCATCCGCGACGTGGGCAAGCACATCACCGTCAATTATATGATGACCAAGGACTCCGTCAAGAAACGCATGGAGACCGGCATCTCTTTCACCGAGTTCAGCTATCAGCTCCTCCAGGGCTACGACTTCCTCACCCTCTATCGCACCAAGGGCTGCAAGCTCCAGATGGGCGGCTCCGATCAATGGGGCAACATCACCACCGGCACCGAGCTTATCCGCCGCATGGAAGGTGGCGAGGCATTTGCTCTCACCTGCCCCCTCATCACCAAAGCCGACGGCACCAAGTTTGGCAAAACCGAAGGTGGCAACGTATGGCTCGACCCCGCCAAGACCTCTCCCTATAAATTCTACCAGTTCTGGCTCAACTGCTCCGATGTTGACACCGCCAAATACATCCGCATCTTCACCATGCTGAGCGAGGAAGAAATTGCCGAACTCGAGCGTCAGCATGCCGAAGCTCCCGAGCGCCGCATCCTCCAGCGCGCATTGGCCAAAGACATCACCTGCCGTGTCCACTCCGAGAAAGACTATGAGATGGCCGTAGCCGCTTCCGAACTCCTTTTCGGCAAGGGCACCACCGAGCAGCTCAACGCTCTGGACCGCGACACCATCCTCTCCGTTTTCGAAGGTGTGCCTCAGTTCACCGTCCAGCGCAGCCAATTGGCCGAAGGCGCATCCCTCATCGACCTTGCTGCCGAAGTGGGCATGTTTGCCTCCAAAGGCGAAATCCGCCGCGAGCTCAAGCAGAACTCCATCTCCGTCAACAAAGCCAAGGTAGGCGAAGACTGCCGTCTCTCCACCTCCGATGTACTCACCTGTGGCAGCATCCTCGTTCAGAAAGGCAAGAAGAACTACTTCCTGCTCAACGTAGTTGACTAACCCTTATTTCACTCAATAACAGAAAAGGGCGTGACTCTCTGTCACGCCCTTTTATTTTTCAGATGTAAATCAAAAACGAGGCTATAATACTACCGTTTGTTCAATATCACCAATGCGGCTATCACGCCTGGCACCCAACCGCACCCTGTAAGTATTAAAGTAATAAGTATCGAACCACACCCCTTATCCAACACAGCCAATGGAGGGAAAATTACTGCTAATATAACTCTAGATATTGACATAATCTTGTTTTTCTTTGATAACGGAATAAGTCACAAAATATTGTAGCAACAGCATACTATCTGCCACAAAAAAAGAGCGCGTCGGCTTGCAGCCGACGCGCTCTCCTTATTGCCATAAAGCTGGCTGTTTATTCCACATCCAGCACTTCAATCATCTTTCCGTTGGTCTCAAATGAGAGCTGCTTCATTTCAGACTCTTTCTTCCAGAAAAGGAAACCTTTCATCTTGGCAATGCGAGCCTGATAGGTCATCTTACCCTTGAGGTTGCGGATATAGAGGCAGGTCACCTTGTGCTTGGGATACTGCGAAGCCACAGTGTCCATGATAGCATGAGGATAATACTGAGACTCGATATAATAACGTGTTTCAGAAGTCTTGGGGGTGAAACGGATTGCCTGCAGATCACCATCAGGGGTGTTGAAGGTGGCCATATAAGCACTGCTGTCCAGTGTCATAGTCCACACCACATTCAGTGCATCACTGGCCTGGCCTTGGAAATCCTTTACATAGCGAGCGGGCACATCAGCCTCTTTCACAGTTTTCTCTTTCTGAGCAAATACCATCGACTGACCCATCACAATGAGTGCTACGAGAACAAGTATCTTTTTCATATTATGCATTTTAAATATTATTATTATCAAACTTTCAATCTACAAAGATACAAAAAAATTTGCAAAACAAAAAATCAATTATCTTTGTCTTTATTTATCTGCGTTTCAACTTGGCCATTATCATATCGCGCTCACACCACAGCGCCACTGCCACATACGTCATCAGCAGCACCGTATTCAACGCCAATTCCCAGCCCAGGCTTTCTGGTTTCAGCCAAACCGACACACCATACAATCCCAGTGCCAAGGCGAAATAGCCCAATATCGTACCCAGCTGGTAAGGCACGGGGCTTTTCTTCCTGCCCACAAAATAACTCAGCAGCATACACACGCCATAGCCCGTGAAACCGCCCCAGGCGCAGGCCATATAGCCATACTTGGGCACAAAGGCGAAATTCACCGCCAGCAGTGCGGCACAACCTATGGCCGAGAAAATTGCGCCCCACCAAGTCTGCCCGTTCAGCTTATACCAGAACGACAAATTGAAATAAATGCTCATAAAAATTTCAGCCATCATCACAATCGGCACCACACGCAACCCCTCCCAGTAGCTGGCCGAAATAATGTGCTTCAGCACATCCATATAAGCCATCACCGTCAGGAACGCCAGCAGCGCAAACATCACAAAATACTTCATCACCATCGCCTGCGTATCCTTGCTATTCTTGTCGCGTATGCCGCCAAACACAATCGGCTCATACGCATAGCGGAACGCCTGCGTGATCATGGCCATAATCATCGCAATCTTGGTGCATGCGCCATAGATTCCTAGCTGCACATCGCCGTTGGCCGAAGGATCAATAAAATAATAGCAAATCTTATCGGCCACCTGGTTCAATATGCCGGCAATGCCAAATAGCAGCAGCGGCCAGGTATATTTCAGCATCTCCTTCAGCAGGCTCCAATCCATCCCGTGCTTCACCTTGCGCAGCTCGGGCAGGAATCCCAGCGTCACCAAAGCCGTGCATATCAAGTTCATCACAAATATATAGCCCACCAGCGCATTTTCGTCATACCAGCCAAACGCACCCGGATGCCCCGACACATAAGCCGGAATACCCAAGAACACCAGCAGGTTGAGTCCAATATTCAAAAAGATAAACAGCAGTTTCAGAAAAGCAAACTTCCAGGCCCTGCCCTCATACCGCAGCAAGGCAAACAAGATGGCCTGCACCGCATCTATCGCCACCACTGTGCCCATCACCCGCAGATACTCCGGATGCCCCGGGCACCCCAGCACATTCGACATCGGCACGCCAAACAGCATCACCAGCCCCACAAAGAGCGCGGCCACAACTCCCACCGACAGAAACGCCGTCGAGAACACCTTGTCCGCACGCTCCTTATACTTGTTGGCAAAATAAAAGAACGTGGTCTCCATGCCAAAAATCAGTATCACCAGCATCAGCGCCGTCAACGAATACACACGGGTCACCATGCCATATCCGCCCGAAGCGGCGGCTATCTTGTAGGTATATAGCGGCACCAGCATATAGTTCAGGAATCGGCCCACAATGCTGCTCATGCCGTATATCATTGTATCAGAGAAAATTCTCTTTAACGAATTAGCCATTTTCTTTCAACTATTAATAATTATTAATAACGCTCTATCAATAGATATATTGCTATCCCACCCAAGAAATAACTCAATTTTTTTTCCTATCTTTGCAAATTATTTATGAACAATATATTTATGAAACATCTTCGGCGTATCGCCCTGGTGCTTACCTTGTTGCTACTCATATCGTCTTGCGCCAAAAGCGTACAGATAACCGATTATTCCATCATCCCCGAGCCCACATACATGGTCCAGAAGGGGCGCACTTTCTCCCTTTCGCTCCGCACCAACGTTTGTTTTGAAAATCTGGGGCAGAATTCCCCCACCGCCAAATACATCTCTTCCACCTTCCGCCAGATGCACATCCGCCCCAAGTTCAGCGGGTCGCAGAAACAGGGCTGCATCACCTTCTCGCTCAACGACACCATCAACCCCGCCCTTGCCGATGAGGGCTACCTCCTCCAAGTCACCCCCTCAGGCATCTTCATCAGCGCCAACACCGAGGCAGGCATCTTCTACGCCTTCCAAACCCTCATCCAGATGCTCCCCGACGACATCACCTCCACCAACTACCGCCTCATCACCATCCCCGAATGTACCATCCTCGACTCCCCCGCCTTCCCTTGGCGTTGCAGCCATCTCGACTGCTGCAGTCATTTCTTCACCGTCAAGCAAATCAAGAACCACCTCGACCTCATGGCCGCCTACAAACTCAACAAATTCCATTGGCATCTGGCCGATGACCACGGCTGGCGCATCGAGGTGGAGAGCCATCCCCTCCTCAACGACATAGCCTCCTGGCGCGTGGATCGCACCACACAGCCCTGGGGCAAAGCCGCTCCCGCCCAGCCGGGCGAAACACCCACCTATGGCGGCTTCTACACCCGCTCCCAAATCTCCGAAATTGTGGAATACGCCGCCCAGCGCCATATCGAAGTCATCCCCGAAATCGACCTCCCCAGCCATGCCAGCGCCATCCTTGCCGCCTATCCCGAGCTCTCCTGCGATGGTGGCACCTATTCCGTGGCCCTCGGTCCCCTCTTCCCCACCCCCTCCCTCTGCCTGGGCAATCCCCAAACCATCCAGTTCATCGACAACATCCTCGATGAGATGTGCCAACTCTTCCCATCCGAATACATCCACCTAGGTTTCTTCGAAGACTCCACCGACGCGTGGTCCACCTGCCCCCGCTGCCAGGCCCTCGCCCATCAGCAGGGGCTCAAATCCACCCAGTCGCTCACCAACTGGCTCCTCACCCACATCGAAGAGTACCTTGCCCGCCACGGCAAACGCATCGCCGGTTGGGACGACATACTCGACAACGACAACCTCTCCACCACCGCCCTCGTCACCGCCTCCTCTGGCACAGGCTATATCCACTACTCCACCCTCCACGGCAACCCCACCATCGACGCCAGCTCATCCCTCGCCCTCGACTATTATCAAACCGACTCAACCCACATGCCCGCCGCTGCGCCCCGTTTCCTCACCCTCAGCCAGCTCTACAACTACACCCCCCTCTCCCACAACCTCTCGTCCGACCTCCAGCACCACCTCCTCGGGGCCGAGGCCACCCTCCACACCGGCTACATCACCTCCTACGACCAAGCCCAGTATCAGCTCCTCCCCCGCCTCTGCGCCTTCGCCGAGTGCCTCTGGACACCCGCCGACCATAAAAACTGGGAGCACTTCCGCCGCAAAATCGAGCACCACAAGCTCCGCCTCACCGACCTCGGCTACCACATCTGCCCCGGCAACTTCAAGCCCCAGCTCATCGCCGAGCGGCAAGGCACCGAAGTCATCGCCACCCTCACCCTCGAGGTGGCCGACACCTATCTTTATTATACCACCGACGGCACCGACCCCACCACCGACTCCCCCCTCTACCTCGAACCCCTCCGCCTTCCCGTCGGCACCGAGATCCGCACCCTCACGCTCTATCACGGCCAACCCCAAGAACGCATCTACACCTTCCATCTATGATCAAACTCATCGACCACATCATCTCCTCCGGCAACCTCACCCTCGAGCAGTTCGCCGGCCTCATGGTTTCCGAAAACAAAGAGGGCATCCAATACCTCTTCTCCGTAGCGCGCAACACCACCGCCGCCAACTTTGGACGCAAGGCCTCCATGCATGCCCTGCTCCACCTGTCTAGCCACTGCTCCTTCGACTGCTCCTACTGCCCCTCCCGCCACTCCCAGCCCGACATCCAGCGCTGCCGCCTCTCCGCCGAGCAGATCCTCCAGCATTGCACCCAAGCTCAGGCCATCGGCTTCCGCCATATCCTCCTCTCTGCCGGTCCCGATGCCGCCCTCTCCGACGACTTCCTCATCCCCCTCCTTTCCAGCATCCGCCAGCAGTGCCCCCAACTCTCCGTCTCCCTCGCCCTCGGTGTCCGCTCTCGCCAAAGCTATGAGCGCCTCCGCCAGGCCGGCGTCGTGGGCTATCTCCTCCGCCATAAGACCGCCGACCCCATCCATTTCGCCAAACTCCATCCCCACGATATCCCCTTTGAGCATTATCAGCAAGCCTACGAGCACCTTGCCCAACTCCAGTTCCAGGTGGGCAGCGGCTTCATCGTGGGCACACCCCATCAAACCCTCGAAATCCTTTATCAAGAGCTCCAGCGCATCCTCACCCTCTGTCCCCATCTGGTCAGCGTCAGCCCCCTACTCCCCCTGCCTGGCACACCGCTTGCCGACCGCCCCGGTTCCACACTCGATGCCACCCTTCGCCTGCTGGCTCTCATCCGCATACTCCATCCCCAAGTGTTACTGCCCACCTCCGCCGCCCTGCTCCGCCTCCATCCTTCGGGCCATGAGCTAGGTCTCCTGGCTGGTGCCAACATCATCTACCAACCCCTTCAGCAAAACACTATCAACTAATCATGAAAAAATCATTCGTATATCTTCTTCTTGCCTTCGCCGCCATCGTATGGGGCGTAAGCTTCATCCTCACCAAAGAGCTTTTCAACTCCGAGCCTCACCTCACCGTGCTCACCATCCTCACCTTCCGCCTCATCCTGGCCACCGCCGTCACCCTCCCTTCGCTCCTCCTCATGCGCCGGCTCGAGCCCATCCGCCGCGGCGACCTCAAGTGGTTCCTCATCCTAGCCCTCCTTGAGCCCTTCATCTACAGCATCTGCGAAACCTCTGGTGTACAGCTCGTCAGCGGCAGCATGTCCTCCATCATCGTGGCCACCATTCCCCTCTTCGTTCCCTTCGGCATGGCTGCGGCCTATAAGGAGCGCATCCGCCCCGTCACCCTCCTCGGCATCCTGCTTTCCGTCATCGGCCTTGCCGTCATGCTCCTTTTCGGCGGACAAAGCAACCTCGATGCCAATCCCGCCGGACTGGCATTCCTCTTCGGCGCAGTGCTCACCGCCGTGGTGTTCACCATCGTGCTGGTCAAGCTCGTAGGCAGCTACAAGCCCTTCACCATCACCGCCTATCAAAATTTCTTTGGCTGTATCTATTTTCTTCCCCTCATGCTCATCCTCGACGGCTCACAGCTTCCCCTCCTCTCCTATTCGCCCAAGATGATCCTCCTCTTGCTGGTGCTGGGCATCTTCTGCAGCACCCTGGCCTATGTCTTCTACAATGTGGGCGTCCAGCGTCTGGGAGCCACCGCCGCCTGCATCTTCACCAATACCATCCCCGTCTTCTCCCTCATCGCCGCCCTACTCATCGGGCAGGAGACCTTCTCCTGGTCCAAGCCCATCGGCATTGTCATTGTCATCATCGGCGTGGTCATCGCGCAGCTCAAGAGTGCCAAGTGACCCTAGCACATCTGCGTTCTCCCGCCAACCCTCTCGCCACTAAAATTTGGCAAACTCCATCACCTCCAATCCCTTGGGGGTGCCATCAATCGTAAAGCGCACCATCGTGCTCACCTTGTGGAAACCCTGGCTGCCAGCGGCGCCGGGGTTTATATGCAGCAAATTCATCTCCGGGTCATACATCACCTTCAATATATGGCTGTGCCCCGCCACAAATATATCCGGCTTCTCCTCCAGCAGTCGCTGCTTCACCGCGGCGGGATAGTGGCCGGGGTAGCCCCCTATGTGGGTCATCATCACCTTCAGCCCTTCGCACTCAAACACCTGCGTGGCCGGCGCCTGGTAGCGCAGGCTGTAGTTGTCAATATTGCCATACACCGCCCGCAGCGGTTTGAAATCGCTCAACGCCTCATACACCCCCGCCCCCAGGTCGCCCGCATGCCATATCTCGTCGCAATCCTTCATAAAACTAAACACCTGCACAGGCACCCTCCCGTGGGTATCCGACAAAACACCAATCTTTTTCATTACAATAATTCATTAAAAATAACATGCAAAGATACTAAAAAAAACATTCACACGTTACTCTTCGGTATGAATTTATCTAAACGCAATACCCTCCTTCTGCTCCTCTCAGCACTTATCATGCTGTCATTCAATTCTTGCAGAAAATTCCAAGGCGACGTCACCGTCCCCGCCTATCTCCACCTCGACCGCATCGAACTTGTTCCGCAAAGCCAAAACGCACCCTCTGCCGATGCCGGATTCTATTCCGCCAAGATCGAGAGCGTGCAACTCATCGCCTATTTTGTCGGCGACCCCGCCGAAACCGTCATCGGCGTATTCCAGCTCCCCTTCACCACCCCCGTTCTTCGCCACGGCACCATGGAATACCTCCGTGTGGTGCCCTGCGTGGTGCAAAACGGCATGGTGGGCACCCGCATCGCCTATCCCTATTACCAGTCCATCACCCTCACCGGCGTCACCCTCGCCCCCGATAGCGTCACCCACATCGGCTTCCTCGACACCGCCACCAACCTCTACACCCTCAACGCCCACTACTTCGACCGCGACCGATTCCATGTGGTCTGCTCCGACTTCTTCGAGCCCACCTCCTTCAGCTCCAACCTCGACTCCAACGTAGTCACCATCACCAACGACCCCGACAACGCCTGCACCGGCATCGGCTATGGCCTCGTCACCATCCCCGACACCCTCACCACCAAGACCTTCTTCTTCAAAAACGAATTCTCCATTCCCAACTCCACCCTCTATCTGGAGATGGACTATCAAACCGACGTCGAAATCGACATCAACATGCTGGGATTCCTCTATTCTGCCAACGGCAGCGCCACCGCCAAAGGTGTCATGCGCCTCAAGCCCAACCACGGCTGGAACAAAATCTATATCAACCTCAGCCGCACCTGGAGCCAGTTCAACTACAACACCCCCATCAAAGTCTTCTTCCAGGCCATCAACACCGAGGGCCACGAAGGCCATATCAAACTCGACAACGTCAAAGTACTCTATATCTGATTCTTCTCTGATGAAATCTACCCAAGCCACCATCATCTACATCTTCTTCGACTTCCTCAGCGCCATGCTCGCCTGGGGTCTCCTCTTCTTCTTCCGCAAGATAGGATTCGAAGACCTCTCCCCCCAAGACTTCAGCCTCGTCTTCTCCGACACCAACTTCTGGCTCGGCATCACCCTCATCCCCCTGGCCTGGCTGCTGCTCTACACCCTCCAGGGCACCTACACCAACGTCCTCCGCAAATCGCGCCTCAAAGAATTCCAAGACACCCTCATCGGCACCCTCATCGGGGTGGTGGTGCTCTTCTTCTTGGTGCTGCTCGACGACGAAGTGGGACCCTACCGCCATTACTACCTCACACTTATCTTCCTCTTTGTGGCCCAGTTTTCGCTCACCTATCTCTTCCGCGTCGTCCACACATCCCATATCGTCCGTTCCGTCCACAACCGCCAGATCGGATTTCCCACCCTCCTCATCGGCTCCCACAACAAAGCCTACCAAACCTACCTCGACCTCGAAAACCAAGAGAAATACTCAGGCAACGCCTTTGTAGGCTTCGTCTCTGTCGAGAGCAGCACCCCTGCCGCCGCTGCCGAGTCGCGCCTCTCTGCCATCATGCCCTGCCTGGGCACCACCATCCAAGTCAAGCAGCTCATCGAGCAGCACCACATCGAGGAGGTGATCATCGCCGTCGAAGACAACGAGCAAGCCCAAATCCAGCAAATCCTCAGCACCCTCGACGGCTGCGGCAAAGTCATCATCAAAGTCACCCCCGACCTCCGCGACATCATCCTGGGCATGGTGCGGGTTGACAGCATCTTCCACTCCCCCCTCATCACCATCAACACCCGCCTCATGGACGAGTGGCAATACTCCGTCAAACGCCTTGCCGACATCGTCCTCTCCCTCCTCGCCCTCATCGTCCTCTCCCCCGTCTTCCTCATCACCGCCATCATGGTCAAGTGCACCAGCCCCGGCCCCGTCTTCTATGCCCAAGAGCGCATCGGCTATCAGGGCCGCCCCTTCAAGATGCACAAATTCCGCTCCATGTACATCGATGCCGAAAGCGCCGGCCCCGCCCTCTCGCGCGACGACGACCCCCGCATCACCCCCGTCGGCCGCTTCATGCGCAAAGTGCGCCTCGACGAAATCCCCCAGTTCTACAACGTCCTCAAAGGCACCATGTCCATCGTCGGCTACCGCCCCGAGCGACAGTACTACATCGACCAAATCGTCAAACGCTGTCCCGAGTATCTGCTCCTCCAGCGCATCAAGCCCGGCATCACCTCCTGGGGCCAAGTCAAGTATGGCTACGCCTCCAGCGTCGATGAGATGTGCGAGCGACTCAAATACGACCTCCTCTACCTCGAGAACATGTCTCTCGCCACCGACATCAAAATCCTCATCTACACCGTGGGCATCATCTTCCAAGGCCGAGGCAAATAAACCCCACCCCCTTCATGAACAAAACATTAAAGAGTATATAATATAATGAAACACATCCACCTCCTTGCAGCCGGCCTCCTTGCGCTGGCATTCGCCTCCTGCGGCAGCAAAAACGAGATCCCCGAACTCCGCACCCAGCAGGACACCATCTCCTATGCCATGGGCATGAGCATCGCCGAAACCGCCACCAGCGGCATCTACGACTTCGACTACGACATCATGCTCCGCGCCATCAAAGCCACCCTCGACGGCAAGCAAGACCAGCCCCTCTCCCGCGAAGCCTACCAAGAGGCCTGCGCCTACCTTGCTTTCCTCACCACCCAGTCGCAGCGCGCCAAAGCCCAGTCCGCTCAGGAGCAGGCCGACAAAGACCAGGAAGCCTACTTTGCCAAACTCGTCCAGGAAAACCCCAACGTCAAGAAATCCCCCGACGGCTACTACTACGAAGTGCTCGTCCCCGGCAGCGGCCGCACCGCTCCCGCCAACCATCGCATCAGCTTCGAGTTCAAGTCCTTCGAGATGATCTCTGGCCGGCCCCTGGTCAACTCCTACGAAGACGAAGGCCCCATCATCCACAACCTCTCCACCTCCATCTTCCCCGGCCTCTACAAAGGCTTCCAAACCATGCGTGCCGGCAGCAAATACCGCTTCTATTTCCCCTACCAGCTCGCCCAGAATGTCCCCGACCTCCCTGCCTACACACCCGTCATCTACGAAGTGGAGCTCATCGACATCTTCAACGACTAAGAATCCTCTTTTTCATACTTTTTCCTTCGGGGCAGCCTTTCGGCTGCCCCTTCCATTATGGCTGCTCACCAAAATCAAACATACATGAGGTAATATCCAAATATTCAACTCTCAAAAGATAAACTCAAAGAAAAGCTTTTCTCTAATCATATCTTTCATAACGTTGAATTTCTATAAGCCACCAAAATATTCATGCAGGCTCGGTGAGCCTGCATGTTTTACTTAGTAGCCGTCAACAAGAATTCATTTTAATGGTCAAGCAAGTCTGCCAGTCGCACAAAATAATATGGTTTACTTGGGTCTCCCCAAACAAAATGCTTGCATTTTACAGGTTGGAAAATCCTGTTTTTCAATCCCTCGTCAGTTTCCTTAGGCGAGTGTATTCTCAACATGAAATATGCCTCGGCACTTGGCTCATACGGATATCCGTTTGCAACCAACTTATCTTTCGTCCACACCTCATACCTGCTCTTGACCACCTTGCAAATATCCATCGCTTCACTCTCTTTGCTTTTGCACAACAGCACATACTTGGCCTCCATCAATGGAGTGTCGGCAATCTTATCCAGTGGTATGTTGTACCATTTATTACCAAAACACCATTGGCGCTGCTCTTCGTTATGCACTTTGGCCACCAACACCAAGTCATTCTCAGGCAGCACATATTTCATACCTTTCTGCGGAATAGATTTTTCTTCACCTATAAGCTCATCTTTACTTCCATCTATTAGCGTACCCACAAAATCCTTCAGCAACTCCCTGTTCTTCTCCTCCTTGGGTCTTAATGGGAAAGCCCCGATATTCACTTCACCTATAGAACGGTAGAAATCTTTCATCCTCACCTCATTCGTTTTACCGTCTCCAGGGAAGAGGATGTAACCGCCCACCACCTCTCTTTTCAAATCGGTGGGCAGCAGTTTACCCACATAGTTGGGATGCTCATTATAAAACAACGCATCTCTATATCTGTGCATCTGGTTGATTGCATCCTCTGGCGGGGTATCCACCCCGCTCTGCTTATCGCCAAGCCTGTATTTAGCATCAAATAGGTAAGTCAGCTTCAGCCCTGTCTGCGAGTCTTTCTTTGTCAACTGCAACACTATGTCGGGGCGCTGGCTCACCGTGCGGCTCTCCACATTGTCTATGCCGGTGTTCTTCCTGCTATCCACATCTGTCTGTGGGTTATATATCAGTTCGGCTAGTTCCACATCCTCTTGTCTGAAGATAATCCTAGAGCGCTGTCCTCTGCCCAATTCGTAGGTAAACGCCGTGTTCATCTCTATACGGCTCCTGTTGTCAATCTCCACTGCCACCTCACGTTCCTCCAGCAACTCTTTCACCACGTTCTTCACCTCGATAAAGCACCAAATCTCATACAGGGTAGCAATATCCTTTGTCTCCAATTTATACAGGCTGTCGTTCAGGTCATAGGCTCGGTTCAGTATCAGCCATATCTTATACACCTGGTTATATCCAGTAGCCTTCTGCAAGGTCAAGCTCTCATGAGTGAACCCCTTAAACTTACCTATTCCGTTAAAGAACGGATTGCGTTCCAATGCCTTCAGTTCCTTGCAGCTTTGCGCTATCTCGGCTTTCAGCGGTTCCGAAACGCCCACCTTATACTCCAGCACCTTGTTGGCCAACTGCTCGTGGCGTTCTGCCACCGACTTCACCACATGTTTCAAAAACCTGTTTTCCAAGGTATCGCGGTTCAGCTGTGGTACATCCACCCTGTAGGCATATTCCAGCTGGCTGCGATGCTCGGCAAACTCCCTTTCTAAGCGTGGCGTCATCCGCCTCAGCTGGTCGGCCCTACGGTATTCTTTCTTGTCTCTCAGTCGTTGCTTGGGGCGTTCGATAATCAGTTTGATATTCTGTATCAGTTCCTGCTGCTTCTCCTTGAATATATTCCACCATATCAGGTCTTTCTGCTCCGATTTCTCCGAAGTGCCAAAGCCATGGTAGGTCTTTTTCAGAAAGTCAAGGCTCAGCATCCTATACTCTCGCTCGATATCCTCCAGTATTGCCTGCCAGTGAAATCTGTAGTTCAGCTTGCTCGACAGCACCTCATATCTCAGCCGCCAGCATTTCCGCACCCCATTCTTCACATAGTGCATTTCCAGGCTGGCCTTGCCAATCTCGTTGCCGTAGTTCAGAAAACCGCTCAGCACATGCTTCCTCTCATGGAACGAGAAATTCTCATACACGCTCTGCCTGTTGGCCATCACCCATGCCTCACTCACATCATCCCCCTCAAAATCCACCCACACAGGATAGTCCGTATTGTCAAAAAACACAGCATCCCAACTATTCCCCTCCATCTCTTTGTTTAGAAACTCTATCCGTTCCACACCCTCATCCCACTGATAGTTGCATTGCAAATTCTCAGCTGGAATATTCCCCTTGGCAATAGCCCAGACGCTGCTGTATTTAGAGCAGTCAATCCTCAGGGTAAAGTCGGCATGTTTTATGGTCAACAATTCTGGCATCTAAATCCTTCTTATATCTATAACGTACAACAAAAACACACAATATACATGTAAATACAATGTACATTCACCCAAACAAAATAATTACAACATATTATATTTTAATTACTTACAATACATATACATGTAATCTTACATGTCAAACACATGCATTCTACATGCGAGTTAATTCATTTACTGTATAGGTCCTCACCATACACTGCAACCGTTTAAACTTTATGTTCAAATCGTTTAAATTTAAAAACTTCAAGTAGATGATTTTTACCTAATTACAACGCTTCAAAAATATAAATCAAACACAAAATCGTTTAATTTTCTAAAAGCCTTCTACAGTATTCATACTTTCTCTTAGTTCCAATAGCTGGTGTAGCCGCTTTTCAGTCTTTGGGTCATGGACTTCACCTTCTTGCGCGACAGACCTTCATCTGCCAGGCCGTTGTCCTTCAGCACCTGTTCCAGGCGCTCCAGCACATGGCCCACCTTGTCCTGGTCGCCCTCTATGCGGCTCAGTATCTTCATGCTCGTCATTTCGTCCAGTGCCTCGGTCAGGTGGTCTTCGCCACGGTTCACAGCATACACCAGGAACTCGTTCCTCGTGCGGTAGGCAATCTTGAAGGGGGTGTCCTCCAGCACATCGTTCACCTGCTGCAAGTACCCAATCACCTTGTCGCACAGTTCCTTGTTCTCGGCATACACATCCTTGCCCTCCACGGCTGTGGGCAGTATGTCAGCTGCTGCTATGCCAAAGCGCTCGCTCTCCCCATCCTCCAGACCGCCAGCCAAGTCCACCTCGTTCATCTCAATGGTCATAGCGCGGTCCAGCACCTTGCGGCTGAAACTGAAGGTGGCCTATAGGTATTCATCCTAATAACTAATTTCAAAATTCCATGAAGAAAATGGAACCCCATATTTCAATGGTTTTCCCTGAACCATAATTCCTTTGCCTTGAACTTCATATTGAGCAAATATTGAATTAGCCAGTTCAATATTACCTGCTTCTATAGCATCTTTATAAGGTTTCGAAGTATATCTTTCGAAGATTCCATTATTGAATTTTACTTGAGTTTTTCCTAGTAATTGACCGTCTAAGAAAAACCCAAGATATTGCCCGGCAATTTTCTTAATTGTAACTCTCGGATAGGCAGATTTTCTAATATAAGGAGGATTCGTACATAAAACAAATTGTCCTTTCTTTTGAAAACTGTAAATCCAATAATCTAATGGAGAATCTGTTCTATACACTTTATAGAGGAATTCGTCTTTTTCTTCTTGAGACATTATTGCCCATCTTTCAACAACGGCATCACGGACTATATCTATATATTCGTTTGTTACTACTGAGGCAATTTTTTGTTTTGTTTCAAATCTTATTCTATACCACTCATCAAAAGTACCAAAGCGTTCTATCATTTCATTTAGATAACGATTTGCAAACTCAGGAAGTCTTTCTTGTAAATTAGCGATTTGTTCTTCTGTAAGTATATCTCTTCCTGTATAGTTACATATAACATCGTTGTCATACTTAATAGATAAACCTATCTTTTTGTTTTCGCCATGCCTATTTACAGCATAAACAATAACATCTGCAGGTCCTACATCATCGTTTTGAGACTCAAAACTTACATCTAGAAATGACATACCTGCATAAGATAGAATATTTAAAATCGCTTCCTTGTTTGCACTATTTGCTATACCTAGAATCTTTTTATAGTCATCACGAGTTGAAGCAGCATTAATAACTGCTTCAATTTCATCAGGATTAGTAAGCAAACACAAGAATAAACCTATTTCATACTCAACACATTTGAGTCGGCTTTCTCGTATCTCGTTAAGGGTATCAGGGTGTAACATAAACAATTATAATGATGCTATAAAAACCTTTTCTATACTACTATCAGCATGATTTTCAAGCCATAATGCCACACCATTTTCTAATGCGTCCAACTTATCATCTGACGAACCTCCGTCCCCATTTAAAGGTGGCATAACTACAATTTTAGCGTTGCCAGCAGACAGTTCATCAAGAGCGCCACCTACAATTTCCTCATACTCTTCCAACCGTGGCATTGGGTGTTCATCTGTGTTGTATCGGTATAGCACAACCTTGATTTTATCCAACATTTTCTGTTCAAAATCGTAATAAGATGCATCAGAAGCAGTATATCCTCCATGTACAAAAGCAATCACACCATCAGCACCAAATCTATCTGGTTCAAAAGCATTACCCTTTGCGAAACGAATTTTATCATGACGTTTTGACTTACGCCCACTAATCTTTCTAACCACTGTGACAACAGGCTGATAAGTACTACCATCATAACACGTCGGTTGCTCTTGATCTTCGCAGAACATGTATTGAGCAAAGTACTTTACAAGACCGACGTTAACTGCATTTCCGAATTGCTTATATGCCTGTTGTTGTTTAACATCAGGCTGGAAAGTTTCTGGAAAGTTTTGAAGACGAGCGCACTCTCTAGGGGTCAGAAATCTTCTTCTTGAACCAACAATTGATGTTTGAACGATAGCGACAAGTGCAGGGAAATAGGTATTTACTTTTACGCGAATGCCCGAAGGTCTCAACTGGAAAATTTGATTCCAAATGTTGGGATGTGCAGTCTGTCCTGCTTGCCACTCTAGTTTGGCTTTTGCTCCGAAAAAAAGAGGGTTATTACGCGCTTTTTCAAGCCATTTGTCAACAAACTCTCTATTATTCAAATAGAGCTCATTGTTTTTTAAGATGAAATTTTGCTTCCATGCAGGGTACTGTGCTAGGTCTTCATTAGGATCAAGATCACACAATCTATCTGACCATACAGGGAATCCTGGCAGCCTCTCTACCTGTATGTTCTGGATAAATTCATTCCACAAGTCAATAAGATTCTCCATGTCCTGAGATATACGGTACTCTTCTATGTTCGGAATCTCATTGTCGTCTTGAAGGATTTTTTCTATAGAACAAGTTGGCAACTTCTTTTTATTGAACTCAAAAGGACGAATTTCACCAATGTCCTTACGAATACACATAATGTAAACACGCTCCCTATGTTGAGGAATACCAACATAGTGAGGACTGAAAATTACTGGTTCCGGCAGAAGATTATAACCAAGTTCATCCAATTTATCATGAATAACTCTCCATGTATTGCCATGATCATGACTAGCCAGGTTGCGCACATTCTCAAGGAGTGCATACTTTGGCTTGTGGTACTCAAGGATACGGCAAATATCAAAGAAAAGAGTACCCTTTGTTTCATCCTCAAAACCGAGTCTTTTACCCGCCTTTGAGAACGATTGGCAAGGAAAACCACCACACAAAACATCATGTGCAGGAATATCTTTTGCCTCAATCTTTGTAATATCGCCAACTGGTTCAATATTATAATTTGCCTTGTAGGTTTTGCGGCAATCGGCATCTATATCGCTAGCAAAAACACATTCACCTCCCAATGCAGCCATTGCTTGATGGAAACCTCCAATTCCACAGAATAAGTCTATAAATTTAAAATGTTCCATCTGCAATTACTTATATGAATAACGAAAAACAACAAAGTTGTCATTCGCTAAAGTATTCTTGTCAATATTAAACTTCGGGGCTCGGGCACTTCCATCTGGTTGCTTACCTTGGTTGAAAACCTTTAGCGCATCACGGAAATTCGCTTTGTTAAGTTCAATAATAGTCATCTTCATGAATTTTACACTATGCTTCATTCTCTGGTGATATGACATTTCGTCCTTGTCGTAAGCCGGATCCACACTTTTAATGTAGTGATTACGTGCCTTTGTCGCTTCGTATCCATAATCAGAATCCTTCTTTGTTTCATGTTCGTAGATAACGTACCAGAACTTGTTATAACGATAAATACACTCTACAAGACTCTCCTGGTCATTGCCCGGAGTTTCGTTTTTCTTGATGTCACTTGCTTTCAAATCACCATAAAAGTCGGCTTCCTCAAAGCGGATGTCGAAATCTAAATCTCCATCACGCTTATTAGAGCAGCCAACGTAGCGCATTTGTGTCTGAACGTTGTGTTCGCGAGTGAACTTGTCAAACTCAAATTCAAGAAACCATCCTGCCCATTCGGCTTGCCTCCATTGGGACCATTCTCCTTCATGCATTTTACGAATTATGTCAAAAGCATAAAGCCATTTTCCAAACGGATAACCACAGTTGAACTGACGGAACAAGTCAAAGAGAGTATTCTGAGTTTGTATATTGCCACCTAAATACTCTTTCATTTTGTTATTTCTAACAACCACTATCGTATTGCCGAGTTTGTCTTCCTTGCGGAATACTCCGTAGGTCATTGCTTGGAAGAGATCATTGGTGTAAACATGAGCAGATGAGTTGTGCAATCCATGCTGCAGATAGGTTTCTTTTACGAAATCCACAAATACAATGTTTCCATCGAAATGATAGACACCAATGAAACGTACATCATAATCTAAATGATTACGTTCTACATCGATACAGAAATCCTGGTACCATTCGGGCAATTGTATGCGTTTCTTGAAAATTGGATGAGGATTGCCAAGATATGTTATACATTTTGTCAACAAAACAATCTTTATGTTGCCATCTTGATAAACTATAACCGTCTTTCCAAGGATATTTTGTTTTGATACATTTTGATGACCGAGCCATTGGCTAAGTGCATCATAAATGCCATTGGGAGTTAATGGTTGATCCTGTGCCACAACAACCGATGCATCAAATTGTATCTGTTCGCTATCAACGTTCATATTGTTATTTCGTTTTCTAATTTATAATTTCGATTCCTGTTAGTTTATCTAAAGTCGTGAAGTAAGGTGCATATTGACCACTTTCGTATTGAGGGTTGCCCAACTTCTTTGGCTTCGTATCTTTTAATCTAAAGCACAGGTACGCTTCTCCCGAAGTTTGAAATCCAAGTGTCTTTAAGAATGACGCATCTGCTAGTATAGGGTCTTCTGATTCCAATTCATAGAACTCCACATCTGATTTGTAGTGCATTAGCAAGTATCGAGGAATTACAGAACAATCCTCTTTGAACATTGACCCTGGACGGCCATCAGAGCGGACGTAGTATAGCCCATTTTTGAGAATGAGATGCTTGTGCATATATCCTTTGTAATAGCCGACAAGGATAGGTACGCTTGTTTGGGGGGCTGATTGTCTTGACGTACAAGTTGATAAGTCAATACCATGCAAAGCATTTACAATAGATTTTGCAATTTCATTTCCCAAACGTGGAGGCACTGCATTGCCAATCATTTTATAGGCCGCCTTAATATCATCGTACTCGAAGATGAAACTGTCGGGGAATGTTTGTATCCTAGCACATTCGCGAACACTCAACCTTCTGTATTCATCCACTTTGTCCTTTTGGAAATTCCAGTTCTCATGGCCAAAATACATCATCTTGGGTGAAGATGGATGCAATGGAGCAAAGTCTGCAGTAGCATTTATCGTGAATGAGGGTTGCTGCCATCCTCTACGTCTGTTGCCGCGATAATAAAAAGAGCCAAACTTTGAGGTCAACACGTCATGATTAGGTCGATTGCAGATTTCAGAAACACCATCTGATTCTTTCATCTTGCATCCAGAATAGCGATTCGGATCCTCTGTAATGTCGCCGATGGCTCTCTCTAATGTGATAGGTTCGGTACAAGTGGGACTAGGAAACCTGTAGTTCACTTCCAACTCCTTCTTGAATCCCACAAAGAATACACGTTCTCTATTCTGAGGAACGCGAAAGTTAGCAGCATCAAGCAATGACCATTGAACATCATAGCCAGCACTTTCAAGCCTGACAATGAAATCTTCAAACACTTCTTTGAACTTATCATCCAGCATACCCTTGACGTTCTCGATAACAAAGAACTTCGGTTGCTTGGCTTTGATGAGGTCAATATATTTCAAAAACAACAGACCACGCTCATCATCTAGCCCTTTCATTTTACCACCAACGCTCCAAGATTGGCATGGAGGACCACCGATGAAACCATCACAATCGGGAATCGAATCAGAATCAATCTTGCAGACATCACCAAGCACGAACTTCGTGTTGGGATGATTACGGATGTACGTTAAACGGCAGTGTGGGTCAAGTTCATTTGCCCAAACCACATCGAAGCCCGCCTGCTCAAAGCCAAGGTCAAGTCCTCCACAACCTGCAAAGAATGATACAACATCCATCTTTTATCTTTAATAATAACTGAGTCACGGCGACCGTCCCCACCTTTCTAACTTTCTGATTTCCTACGTCTGAACAGCGAAGGGTGATGTATCGGTGTCAATATTTTGATGAGACGCTCTCGACTCATCAGCTTTATATATTAACGAATACTAATATAAAATAGTATTTGTTATCGGAAATTTTCAATCCTTCTTGCGGCAGCGGGCAACCCCGCAATAATCTTCAGCCACTTGCCGCAACACCAGCATGATTGGAAATACGGCGTTGGTTTTGTTTCTCGACACTGATAAAAAGTTAAAAATCCAAGTATAAATAGCCATTTTCTTTGATATATCAAAAAATTTTATTTATCAATAAAATATATAGATTATAACCGAATGCAAATCACCAATATATGAAATAAGATAAATAACAAAATAAAACCAAAAAACAATTTTTTCAGATTCATGTCAAAAAAAGGTTGTATCTTTGCAAATTGAAAATAATTCATAACATAGTATTATGATTTTAACAATCAAAATAAAATCGTTTAATTTAGAGAAGGTAGCTTTTATGAATGAACTTTCTTTGGGTTATGGTAAAGCAACTATCGTCATGGCAATAAAAGCAATGAATGAAATTTGCCAACAAGAAAGTCACCGAGAAGATTGGCCTGTGCATAGACTCACTACAACGGGAATAACAGCCGGAAAGAGTTCTATTATTAATTGTATTAATACTATTTTTCATTTTAGTTCATCAAGAAAGTATCAACGCGTTAGAATTTGTAAGCACATGGTTCATAATAATGTAGAAAGCGAAGCTATTGCCCAGATAGTTGACAGGGATATGGTTGGCAATGAAAATTGGACAACTACTATGAGGGAGGAACGGTACAAGGAACTGAAATATTTCTTGGAATTGAACAGCACACCCGCCGCCACCAAAGCGAAGATACGAACGTTGATGATAGACCCCAGCAAGCAGGAACTGCCCGACATTGCCATCGCGCCCACCACATCGAGCACGATGATGGGGGTGATGATGACAAACGAAGAGGCAGAGCAATGGACGCAAAACAACACCGCTGACCACGCGCCAGAGCAGCAAGACCCATCCAAACGGCAAGACAGCGACTATACCGAGGAATACAACAAGGCTGCAGAGCAGATCTTCAAGGGGCAACCCAAGCTGTGCGCCAGCACGCTGGCAAAAATTGCCGAAGAGCACAACATCTTGGGCAACGCCAAAAACCTGGCCATACTCATGACCGTTGCCCACGACCACGGTATGCTACAGGAAAGATCATGCACTAGAAAATTTATCCGTATGCTGGTTCGCGCCACCAATGCCGACATGCTGACGGAAGCGGATATGAAGAAGAAAGCTGAAGCCGCCAACCATCATCTGAAAAACTTGACGCCCAAATACAACAATTGGCCCCAAGGGAATGACAAGAATACAGCAAAAAAATATGGAGGAATCTTATCAAATAGGAATTTCTACCGAAGTAACGACCAGATAGCAGGATAACAACATATTGATTACCAATACAATCCCCCGCAGACAGCTGCGGGGGATTTTTTTTGTCCAAATTCATTGACATTCATTGGCATTCATTCAAAACATTCATTGGCGTTCATTGCCACTCATTGGCGTTCATTCATTTTGTTCATTGCATTCATTGGCTTTCATTGAAACAGTAAATTTATGGCTTTCAGACCTATATAAAAGAACGGCAGTCTAAAAAAGTGGCGTAATTTTGCAAAACGAAATAAAAAAATATTTCACCAATGAATAGAGTACACACCACCGACAAAAACGCAATGTCACTCCCCCTGGACATGCCCACGACCAGCCTCAACTGGTACCTAAAGGTCGTTCAACAGAGCATGGGTCTGGGATGGATGTGGCTTGCGGCTTCGATGGAGGTGGGCTCGGGATTCGTTGCCGCTTCGTTGCTCCTTCGTTGCTCCTTCGTTGCTCCTTCGTTGCTCCTTCGCTGCGCCTTCGCTGCTCCTTCGTTGCTCCTTCGCTGCCGCTTCGATGGTTGTTCGCTCAACCTTCGCTCAGGCTTCGCTCAGCTTCGCTCGGCTTCGCTCAAACCGATTCTGGAGCGAACAAGCAGCCTTGCCGCAACCCAAAAGCAGCGAACACACAGCGAACCTGCTACCCAGCAGCCACGCCGTTGGCAGCAAGCCCTACCCAGCCGGCATCCTACCCCTGCCGAAGCAAGTACGATGGACGAACGATCTTTCAGCGGTGGAATATGGCTTTGTTTCAACCCCTCTTCCACTAAAACCCCGGACTAAGGATCCGGCGGAAGAGGTTTTTCATCAAATTATGGCAAAAATAAATAGCCTTTTAGGCCGCATCCGCGGCACCATGGGCAACATGACTTTCGCCCACAGAAATGGTAGCAACTCCACCTACGCCAAAGAGAAGGTGCTCTACAACAAATCGCGCACTGTCGCTCAAATGAAGCAGCGTGTGAGATGGTCAAACGTGTCGAGAAGCTATCGCGCTTTCCACAAATTGCTGAGCCATGCCTACGAAGGTGGCGTGGGACGCGAGTACAACCAGTTTATGCATGCCAACGCCAAGGTGGGCGGCGTGTATCTGACCAAAAACGACTCCGACAAGGGGGCACAACTGGTGACCAACTTTGTGGTGTCGCGCGGCGGGTTGCAATCCATCGAGGTGAAACTGGACGAAAACCACGTGGCTTGCAGCAACATTCGCATTGGCCAACTGACGATTGACGAGAACACGCTGTACACCGACTTCTGCGTGAATGTGGAACGCAACAACACCGACATCAAAGATGGCGACTACATCTCTATCTTCTATGCCGAGCAATGCTACAACGAGGACCAGCTTGTGCCAGTGATTCGTGTGCACCAGCAGCAACTGAAGATGGACATGGTGTGCGAGCAGTGCCCCAACGTGAAGTTGTGGTCGATTGTGGACCCGCAGTATGTGAAAGCGATTGACGGCATGTGGGGCGTAGGGTTTGCGGTGAACGGAGGCATCACTTTTGTGCATAGCAGCCGAACCAAAGATGGGGTGAGAACCTCAACCCAAGCGCTGAAAGTGTGGAACCCCATACTGGCCGACTACTGCACCAAGAACGCCCTCACCAAAGCCATCAACAGCTATGGCGGCGCCAGCGACTCTATCTATCTGGCTCCGGACGAGGAGGATTGGGAAGAGAAGCTGGCCAACATCGAAGAGGGCACTATGCAGGAGACGCCCGGCTCTTCGACTCCCACAGAATATACCATCAGCGCCAGTGCCAGCCCGGCTGCAGGAGGCACGGTGAGCGGAGCTGGAAGATATGCTTCGGGCACTTCGGCAACACTCACAGCCACTGCCAACGCCGGCTACACCTTCAGCCGATGGAGCGATGGGGAGACCCAAAGCCAACGCACGGTGATGGTGCGATCTAGCGGAAGCTACACCGCTATATTCATCAGTAACGGCGGCGGTTCTGGCGGATCGACAGACGAAGAAGAGTAGTCCGGCGAAAGTCGATGAGGGGGATTGGGGCTTCGGCCCCGATCCCTCTTTTTTCAGCCCAGCTTCGCCAGAGTGCTGCCCTTAGTGATGATCAAATAATAACTTGAGTCAATGTTTACTCGTTGGCGGAATTGATTCGTGGATGCGCCAGCCGCCCCCTCTTTAGAGGGGCGAGAATGGACCTTCGAGTGTAAGGCGGGGGGATGCTACGGCTGACGGAGTCAGCGGAAATGAAAAGAATCCTTGCTTTTCTAAGGAATGAATTTTGTCGAAACATACCCCGGGCCTATACTCGAAGGTTCACTGAACCTTCTCGCCCCTTTCCGAAAGTGGATGGGCGGCAGCCATCGATTCGCAGATTAAGCTACAGTTCTGGAATATCTATGCCTAAGTCGAAGAAAATTTGGCGGGCGGCAACAATGGGGTCTTGTCGCACTTGGTGGTCGATGATACGCACCACTTTGAGACCGATGGCATTCATCTGACGATCACGCTCTATATCATCATCGTGGTCGGGACCAGAGAAATGAGTGGCACCGTCAATCTCTACAACTGCTCGCAGTTCATGGCAGTAAAAGTCAGCAATAAAGTTCAGGATTGGTTTTTGACGAGTGAAGAGATATCCTGTCTGTCTGTTCTTGAGAATCTTCCACATCATAGCCTCAGTCTTGGTTCCGTGGGTGCGTAACTCACGAGCCAATGGAAGCAAGGCAGGATTATAGGGTGGGAAAGGATTGCAGAATAGAAGTCCTTCGGTAGGGATGCCCAATTTGCTGAGTATATTTTCATCCAAATTCATCGCAATAGAAACGTTAATGGACAAAACTTATTATAAGATGGGCAAAAGAATTTAATGTTTTTTGGTGCGGGAACAGGTTGGAGGTAGTAGGTGAGATTGTTCCTTGACGAGAAGGCTGTTTTTCTATAAGGAAAAATGTTGTCGAAACATACCCCGGTCCTGTCGGACCACCCCTTTCCGAAAGGGGATGGGCGGTAGCCGTCGATTCACGCTACACCCTTCACTCTCCACTATCTTCTCTCAAATCAATATATGTTGCGTATATTGGATGCGCCAGCGGTCCCCCTCTTTAGAGGGCGAGAATGGACCTTCGAGTGTAAGGCGGGGTATGCTACGGCTGACGAAAAAAAAATTATCAGAAATCAATCAGAAATTACTGTATATTAGAAATTTCTGATTGATTTCTGATAATTTCTTTTAGTTCCTCAGTTTCGCAAGCGGAACTGAGTTTATACAATTTTTAGATGTTGCTATGGCTAATACCCAAGTATCTTGAGCATAGACTTGTGGCTCTGCTCTTTGGCGAAGAGTTTGGTGACATAGTCGCCGTTCTCGTCTTTGTCGATGATGATGTGCTTGGGAGCGGGGATGAGGCAATGCTGGATGCCGCCATAGCCGCCGAGGCTCTCTTGATAGGCGCCGGTGTGGAAGAAACCGATGTAGAGGGGTTCATCCTTCTGGAGCTTGGGCAGGAAGATGGCGTTGGCGTGGGAGTCGGCATTGTAGTAGTCCTCGCTGTCGCAGGTGAGGCCGCCGAGGAACACACGCTGGTATTCGCAGTCCCAATGGTTGATGGGGAGCATGATGAAACGCTGATTGATGCCCCAGGTGTCGGGGAGAGTGGTGATGAAAGACGAGTCGATCATATACCAGCGTTCGCGGTCGTTCTGCTGTTTTTGGTCGAGGATGGAATAGAGGGTAGCGCCGCTCTCGCCCACGGTGAAGCTGCCAAACTCGGTGAAGATATTAGGCTCATCGACGCCACGATTGGCGCAGATGGCTTTGATCTGGGCCAGCACCTCTTCGGCCATATACTCATAGTCGTAGGTGGCAGCAAGAGAAGTCTTGCAGGGGAATCCGCCGCCGATGTTGAGGCTGTCGAGTTCGGGGCAGACGAGCTTGAGGTCGCAATAGACATTGACGCACTTGGCCAGTTCATTCCAATAATAGGAGGTGTCGCGGATGCCGGTGTTGATGAAGAAGTGGAGCATCTTGAACTTGAACTTGGGATTGGGCTTTACCTGCTCTTCGTAGAAGCTGACGATGTCGCTATAGCGCATGCCGAGGCGCGAGGTGTAGAAGTCGAACTTGGGTTCTTCCTCGGAAGCGATGCGCACACCAATCTTCATGGGCACATCGGGGTTGGTGAGCAGTGTGTCGAGCGAGGTGAACTCATTGCGGTTGTCGATGATGGGCACCACATTGTGCCAGCCATCGTGGTAGAGGTTGACGATATTCTCGATATACTGCTGGCGTTTGTAGCCGTTGCAGACGATGAATTTGTCTTTATCGACCAGTTTCTGCTCGTAGAGCTCCTGGATGAGGTTGATGTCGAAGGCCGAAGAGGTCTCGAGGTTGATGTCGTTTTTGAGCGCTTCTTCCAGCACAAAACTGAAATGGCTTGACTTGGTGCAATAGCAATAATTATAGGTGCCGCGGTAGTCGGTTTTGGCAATGGCCACGTTGAACATGCGTTTGGCACGCTGAATCTGAGAGGTGATTTTGGGCAGATAGGTTATCTTGAGCGGAGTTCCATACTGCTTGATGACCTCCATGAGAGGGATATCGTGGAAATAGAGTTCGCCCCCTTCGGTGCGGAATTCGTCCTGGGGAAAATCGAAGGTCTGTTCGACCAGATCATAGTATTTATTCTTCATCCGACTTAGTTAGTTTTGATATAAATTGAACCATCCGAATCACTTGGATTCGGATGCAAAGGTACAACTTTTTGTAGATACAATAAGAAAATTATTGCATTTTGCCGAAATTAAATTTAGCAGCGGCTATCTATCAAAGTGTTATGGAAAATCGGTGATGATTGATCGGGGATCAGTGAACTGGGTTCTGGGATGAGTAATCTGTAATCGGTGATTGGAATTATGGAGTCTGATAGCACCTGGAACGATACAATCCACACGATACAAAAAAAGGCGACGTCTCACGACGTCGCCTCGAATTTTATTGACTTAATATTATTATTTACGGACTAGTTTCTTGACCTGGATGCCAGCACCGGTATCGACACGGACGAAATAGACGCCTGCTGGAACGTGGCTGAGGTCGATACTGAGGGTGGTGCCATTGCCGCGGAGGTTCATGACTGCCTGGCCCATGAGGTTGACCACTTGGGCGGAACGGATGACCTCGGTGGAGGTGATGACTGCCTGGGCCTGAGCGGGGTTGGGATAGAGGCTGACGGAGGGCTGCTGGGCTGCCTCATGGATGGAGAGGAGCGACACAGAAGCTTCGGCAGAGCAACCACCGCGATAGCCGGTGACGGAGTATTCGCCTTGGCGGTCGGTGAGGACGGCGATGTGGTCGGCGGTGTCGCCAGTGGACCACACATAAGAGGTAGCACCATGAGCCACCAGGAGGACGGAGCCAGCATACTGGCGGGTTTCGATGGTGACGGTGGGAGTGGGCATCACATGGAGGGCAAGGTAGTTGTGGCCGTCAGCGAGAGACTGGACACCCTCTTGGCTGGTGTTGACAGACTGGCCATTGAACATGTATTCGGCATCCTGGCAAACGGTGTCGATAGCATAGGTGCAGACATCGCCGCTGAAGGGGAATACGATATCGTCGATGAAGGCAGCATCCTCGCCACGGGCGGTGGAGTAGTCTTTTTCATAGCTGAAGGTGAAGCGATGCTGACCTGCAGAGACGGGGAAAGAGGCGCGGGTCCAGCTGACGTTGCCAGAGGCCTCGATGAGGTTCTCGCCACCATCAATGGCGAAGAGGAAGAAGTCGTAGTTGCTCTCGGAGGAAACACGATACCAGAAGGAGATGGAATCATCGGACGAAGAGGTGAAATCGATATGGAAGACGGAGGACTGGCGGTCGCCAAGGTTGTTGGCACTGCGGAAGCTCTTGCTGCCTGTGTGGGAATCGGAGGAGGTGACTACCCATGCATTGTTGCTGCTGTTGACGATGTTTTCGACAAGGGTGTTGGACTCGAAGTCTTCGCCAGCGGCGGAGCCAGAACGGAAGGAGAGCTGCTGGACGAGGAAAGTACGATCGCCCGAGGTGCAATAGAGATAGAAAGGAATCTCGGCATCGGGAGCGCTCTCATCCAAGAATACGGTGTAGGAGAGGGAGAGACGCTGATTGGGGGCAAAGGTGTTGAAGGATACGGGAGCGCTGATGGCCTGGACAAAGCCAAAATCGTTGACCAGGGTGAAGATGGGCGCATCGAGCGTAGCCTGGCCTTCATTGGCCACGGTGATGTCGATATTGGACTGGGCACCGACCTGCAGCGCAGGAGCAATCTGGGAGGAGGTTACCACCACAGAGGGAGCCACCACGGGGAATGCAGCAGAACGAGAAGAGGGGCTGCTGCCACCGAAATCAACGGTGGCGGTGAAGCGAACCTGGGTGTTGCCCATGGCATCGGCAGCAATATAGGTGGGGAACACTGCGGAGACGACCACGGTGTCGCCAGGATTGCAGGAGGTGAAACGTGCCTCGGGGTTGATGATGGTGGCGCAGGACTGGTTGCTAGCAAAAGAGAGGAGGCCACGAGTAGGAGCTGCATTGCCAGCATTGGTGAGGGTGATGTTGAAGGTGCAGACGGAGTCGGCCAAAAGGGAGCCATTGGGTTGAATGGAAACGATGCTCACATAGGGGCCATCGAGCACGGTGACGGTGACGGTGGAGAAATAGGGCTTGCGGTTCTGAGCCCAGGCAGCGAGTTCATACTCGCCGGGAGCGAGGTCGGAAGGGAGGCTGAGGGTGGCTGAGCCTGAAGCATCGGCATAGGCAGCAGCTACGAAATCGTGATCCTCGGCAGTGGTGAGTGCCACATAGGCATAAGGCTCGGTGTTGACGGTGTAGGTGGTAGAACCCACGGGAATAATTTCGGAGGAATTGACAATGAGGTCGGTTGCTTTGGCCAGATAGGGCATGAGGGAAGGATCGCCGAAGAGCTCGTAGATTTCCCAATAGTAGAGCTGATAGGAGCCATAGCCTTCAACGGCCATGTTGCCAGCAGTGACCATGGAGCCGGCAGTGGTGTGCCAAGCAGACTGGGGTTCGGCATGGGTGTGGAAGAGCGCGTCGTACATACCCAGGTTCTGGGCATCGTAGGCGGCATCCATGGTGTTGGTGATACCAGTGCGCACACCCACCGACCAGCAGAAGTCGTGGGGCCAGTAGGTGGAGTTGGTGCCGCCAAAATAGGCCACAGCTCCAGCGTTGTCGCCTTTGCGGAGGAGCGCCTCACCAAGGCAGGCATCGTAGGCAGAGGTGTTGAATTTGCCGGAGAGGCAGCAGTTGCCAATCATGATGGATGGCATGTTGACGTTGGTCATGGCAGAGGCATTGGTGGCGGTGAATGAGGGGTTGGACCAGCTGTTGTCGTAGCCGTGGGCGGAATAGTTGATCCAGCCGATGCCGGTGTTGTAGAGGCTGCGGAGTGCGGCGGAAGTGGAGCTTGCGGAGCAGGAGCCATTGACGGTGACACCAGTGGGAGCAAAAGAGGTGTTGTTCTTATAATAGGTGACGTTGGTGTAGCCGTTGGCCTCGTTGATGTAGTATTTGGCGATATAGTCCATAGCGGGGTCGGCATAGCGATAGGCGTTGTCGCCGGTATAGCCGCCATCCTCGCCAGCGATCAGCACGCCGCGGGAGAGGTAGTCGTCGTTGTCGAAGTTGTAGCCTTCGTAGTAGAGGGTTTTCTCAATCTGGGGAGTGAGTTCGGCCACGGTGCGGGCAGAGAAACGACCGAGATAGCAGTCGGGGATATTGTCGCCGGTGGTCCAAGAGACGTAGTAGAGGTCGGTGACATGGTCTTGAGCGGGAGCGGTGCAGCGAGATGAGAAGGCGGGAATCTGCTGGTGGTCGCCCACGAGAAGGAGATAGGTGGGAGCGGGCAGAGCGTCGGTGGCGTTGTCGTAGAAGGAGCGGGTGAACTGGGCGATCTCGTTGGCGGTGGTGCCTACGCCAGTTTCATCGGTATAAGCCACGGTGACAAGGAAGCCCTGACGTTTTTTCCAGTTGATGAAGGAATCGAGCTGGCCGCGGAAGCTGCTGTGCGACACGATGAGATAGTGGATAGGAGCATCGTTGCGGACTGCCTTGGGCTGGGGAGTGCAGGAAAGCACTTGGCCAGTGACGGCGAAGTCGGGGGTGTGATAGCGAGCAAAGAGCTGCTGGGTGGCAGCAGCATCGGCACCCTCGAAGGTGAGGGTGATGGTCATAGCGGTGACCTGGGAGAGCTCGCCGGTGAGGGGGTTGTAGATGATGGGAGAAACACGGAGGACTGCAAGATTGCGGTCGCGAGCCACGCCCATGGGATCAACCCAAGCCAAACGGGCATCACCGCCATCGGTGGCATACCAAGCCTGGTCGATGACAAAAGGACGGGGGCCTTTGTCGGACTTGGAGGGAGCAGGCTGGACAGGCATGAGGCGATGTTTGAGGGGTTCAAGGGTCTTGGTCTGGATATTGGAGACGGACACTTTGACATTGGAGCATACAGGAACAGAAATGACCTGAGAGAGAAGAGGGAGGTTGGCACGGCCCAACTCGGACGAGGGAGTGGAACCGTCGAAAGTGAGGGTGGTGTAGGTGTCGGATCCAACGGTGGTGTTGGTCATGTGCAATGCAGGAGCCTCGAAGGAGACAACCGACTGATGGTAGCTACTGCTAGTAACGCGGACGCCCTGAGCCATGAGGGTGGCAGAGGCGAACAGCACTAAGCCCAGGAGAAGGGCACTCAGAGTTTTCTTCATAAAAATGGTGGATTGTTTTATTTTTTGTTTTATTTATTATTCGTTAGAATCCGGTATGCCGGCAAACATTTCAAAAGGATGGGGAGCCAGGATGGTGACTTGCTCGTGGCGGACGGGATGCTCAAACGCCAGCCGATAGGCATGGAGAGAGATGGAGGCATCGGGGTTGGAACGGGCGGCGCCATACTTGAGGTCGCCTTTGATGGGGCATCCCATGTGGGCCAGCTGGCAGCGAATCTGATGATGGCGGCCGGTGTGCAGCTCCACTTCCAAGAGGTGATAGCCGCCACGGGAGGCTGCCAAAAGGCGATAGTCGAGTTTGGCAAGTTTGGCCCCAGGCTGGGAGGTATCGCGGGTGACGAAGGATTTGTTGAGTTTCTCGTTGCGGAGCAGGTAGTCCTCCAGATGGCCTTGGGGCGAGGGGGGCTGCTGCTTGACCACGGCGAGATAGGTCTTGTGGAAGTCGCGCGACTGGACCAGTTCGTTCATGCGAGTGAGGGCCTTGGAAGTCTTGGCAAAAATGACCACGCCAGAGACAGGACGGTCGAGGCGATGGATGACACCGCAGAAGACATTGCCCGGCTTGGCGTCGCGCTCCTTGATAAACGACTTGACCAGCTCCACCAATGGGGTGTCGCCGGTCTTGTCGCCCTGGACGATTTGTCCGGGTAGCTTATTGAGGGCTATGAGGTGGTTATCCTCATAGATAATCTGATTGGCAATGGGATTCATCTGCTACTCAGCGTTAGTGTTTTGATCCTTGGAGGGAGGGGGCAGAATGGTGCAGATGGGGGAAATGGCGTTGCGCACCTTGTCCTGCAAATCGACATCGACGGAGAAGTGCTTGGGCACGAAGAGGTCGATGCGGGAGCCGAACTTGATGAAGCCCAACTCTTGGTTCTGCTTGACTTGTTCACCCTCACGGGCATAGCACACAATGCGTCGAGCCATGGTGCCGGCCACTTGGCGGATGACGATTTTCTGCCCATCGGGAAGACGAAGACCCACCGAGGTGCGCTCGTTGAGGACAGAGCTCTTGGGATAGGAAGCCACAAAATAATTGCCACGATGATACTTATAGTATTCCACGGTGCCATCGCAGGGATAGCGGTTGACGTGGACATCGGTGCCATTCATGAAAATGCTGATTTGGAGACACTCTTCCTTGATGTACTCTTTTTCCATGGTTTCTTCGATGGTGACAATGGTGCCATCGGCGGGAGCGATAAGGCGCTGGTCGTCGGAGGTGAAGATACGACGAGGAATGCGGAAAAAGAGCGACACTGCTACCCAAAAGATAAGCAGGATGCCCATAAAAAGGTAATGGGCAAAGCCCCAATGATGGACAAAGAGCACCATGAGGAGGTAAATGGCCATGATGGTGGCAAAGAGACCAAAGATGAGTTTTTTTCCTTCGCGATGTATATACATATTATTTTAGTTGCTGTTGAAGGTTGTTTATTGCGATGGTATTAAATTTTAACACTAGCAATGAGCACCAGGCTAGAAGAAGAAAGAGATGATGAAGGCAAAGGGGAGAATCATGAGAAGGCTGTCGAAGCGGTCGAGAAAACCACCATGGCCGGGCATGATGTTGCCCGAATCCTTGACACCCACAGAACGCTTGAGCATGGATTCCACCAAATCGCCCAAGGTGCCCACTACACCGCAAATAAGGCCTAAGATGACCCAGATGAGGATGGAGGGGCTGCTGTCGAGCAACGGACCGACAAAGATACCCAGCGCCACGCAGGCCAGCACACCGATGGCTGTGCCCTCCCAAGTCTTACCCGGAGAGTGCTTGGGCCACATCTTGTGTTTGCCCACAAGAGAACCTCCCATGTAGGCGAAGCTGTCGTTTACCCACACCATGAGCACACACATGACCAGAAGACTATGTTGAAGGTAAGGCATCATGCCCAGAGGAACGCCGCAATAAATGGCCGGCAGCAGGGTGTGCAACACATCGGCAAAAGGATGCTCGGACTGACGCCAAAGTTGAATCATGAGGGTGATGGGAAACATGAGAAGAATCCCAGCTCCAAGAACCCAAATGGATGGTAACCAAGTTCTGGCAAAACCGAGACACAGCACTATCAAGATGGTGAAATAATAACCCAGAGGGCGATTGGGGCAATCACCTTTGAGCGCTACCATGCGGAAATACTCATAGGTGCAACCCAAGGCCACAAAAAGGGCAAAAGCGGTGAGTATGAAAATGCCAAGGAGGGGATTGCCTAACAGCTGACCGCTGAATATGGACCCCAAAAAGAGGAGAGCATATACAGCGGCGCTGGCAGTACGTATCCAAAATGTTTTCATTGGATTAATCTATGTTAGGGAGATTTGTGTCGGATTCGAGGGCGGGAGTGTCTTCAGCGGGAATCTGTTCGGCCACAGCCTCGGCCACCTGCTCGCCCACACGAGGGCCGTAGATGCGCTCAAGGTCTTCGCGGAAGAGCACCTCTTTGTCGAACAGCTGACCAGCCAGTTGCTCCATCTGTGAACGATGGTCGGAGATGATCTGCTTGGCACGGGCATAGGCCTCTTCCACCATGCGACGGACTTCCTTGTCGATAATCTCGGCGGTCTTTTCGCTGAAGGGTTTGGTGAAGGTCATGTCGGCCTGGCCCGTGGAGTCGTAGAAGCTGACATTGCCCAATTCGGGGCTCATGCCATAATAAACCACCATGGACTGCGCCATCTTGGTAGCACGCTCGATGTCGCTGAGTGCGCCAGTGCCAACCTTGCCAAAGAAGATTTCCTCGGCGGCACGGCCGGCCATGAGGGAGGTCATCTTGTCGAACATCTGCTCATAGGTGGTGAGCTGACGCTCATCGGGCAGATACCAGGCTGCACCCAATGCTTGTCCGCGGGGGACGATGGTGACTTTGACGAGCGGGTCGGCTCCTTCAAGAAGCCAGCTGACAGAAGCATGGCCCGACTCGTGGAAAGCAACGGTACGTTTTTCCACATCGGTGAGCACCTTGCCACGTTTCTCCAAGCCGCCTACGATGCGGTCAACAGCATCCAAGAAGTCTTGACGGCCAATGCTCTTATGATCTTTGCGGGCAGCACAAAGGGCAGCCTCGTTGCACACATTGGCAATATCGGCACCCGAGAAACCGGGGGTTTGCTTGGCAAGGAAATCACGATCAACATACTCCTCGGAGGTGTTGTCCTTGTTGAGTTTGAGCTTGCGCAGGTGGACATCGAAGATGGCTTTGCGCTCTTCGAGCGAAGGAAGTTCTACATGAATCTGACGGTCGAAACGGCCGGCACGGAGCAGAGCGGGATCAAGGATTTCGGCGCGGTTGGTGGCAGCCAGCACAATGATGTTGGTGCCAGAGGAGAAACCGTCCATCTCGGTGAGGAGTTGGTTGAGGGTATTCTCGCGCTCGTCGTTGGCATTGCTGAGGCCTGCACGACCACGGGCACGGCCCACAGCGTCGATTTCATCGATGAAGATGATGCAAGGAGATTTTTTCTTGGCTTCCTCAAAGAGGTCGCGCACACGGGAAGCACCCACACCCACGAACATTTCTACAAAGTCGGAACCCGACATGGAGAAGAAGGGTACATTGGCTTCGCCTGCCACGGCTTTGGCCAGAAGGGTCTTACCGGTACCTGGAGGACCTACAAGGAGCACGCCCTTGGGTATCTTACCGCCAAGGTTGGTATAACGTTTGGGGTTCTTGAGGAAATCGACTACTTCCATCACCTCATCCTTGGCACCTTCGAGACCTGCCACATCTTTGAAAGTGACATTGGTGGGAGTTTTACCATCATACATCTTGGCAGTGGACTTGCCCACGCTGAAAATGCCACCTGAGCCGCCACCCATCTGACGCTGGGTGATGCGATTCATGATCACAAAGAAAATGATGATGATGAAGATAGGTCCAAAAAGGACAAGAATCTCACGCCAAGCATTGGTGCGTTTCTCGGGAGTGAGGTCGATACGCTCACCCGTCTTTTCCTCCACACGAGCCAAGTCTTTCTCGAAATTCTCGAAAGTGACGAACTCATAGCGATAGAAACCGGCATTGGGGATGGGTTGATTCATGAGATTTTTGACCACAAGATCCTTGTAAGCAGAATCTTTGCGGATGATGGATGGTTTGATATAAACCTCGCAAAACTCTTGGTTGACAACCACAATCTTGGAATAGTGGTGCTTGACCAGGATAGGCTCAAGCTTGTCCCAACGAATCTTGTTGGAGGATGCTTTGCTATCCTGACGGAGCAGCATACTACCCAGCACCAAGATGGCCACAGTATAGATGGTGACCATCACCCAGTTGCGTTTTGGGGGTGTGGAACCGCCCTTATTATTGTTGGCGAGATTGGATTTTTTCTTCTTAGACATAATATATATTAATCAATATTAATATTACTCGGACTGCTTGGCGCCGAATTCCATACGGGGAGCATCAGCCCAAAGCTGTTCGAGTTTAAAGAAAGCGCGCTTCTCCTGCTGGAAGATGTGCACCACCACATCGAAATAGTCCATCAAAATCCACTCGGCAAGGTTGTAGCCCTCAAGTTTGGAGGGGTTGAGGCCGGTGGCTTTCTTCACCACTTCGTGCACATGGTCGCTGAGAGCGCTCACATGAGAAGGCACATTGCCCGATGCCACCACAAAGAAGGCACAAGGAGCAGAGGGAAGACCGCGGAGGTCGAGAATTTGAACATCGGTGCCCTTCTTTTCGTCCAGGGCTTGGGCGGCCAATTTGGCGAGTACTTCGGATTCAGTCATTTATTATGTTGGCTGTTAATGTTCTTACTTCGTTTTGTTCTGTAATTTCCACCCTCACATAGCGTTCGGGCAGGAGTTCTTCGATTTTTTCGGTCCACTCGGTGAAACAGTATTCACCGCTGTAGAAGTATTCTTCGTATCCGATATCATAGGCCTCTTCGAGATTTTTGAGGCGGTAGAAGTCGAAATGGAAAACGGGGCTGCCGTCGTGGGCCTGATAGGAGTTGACGATGGCGAAGGTGGGGCTGCACACATTGTCTTGGACGCCCAGCTGGAGGCATAGTTCCTTGATGAGGGTGGTTTTGCCTACGCCCATTTTACCGAAGAAAGCGAAGAAGCGATCATCAGGAAATGTGGCAAGCAATTCTTGTGCCACATGGGGAAGCTGTTCGAGGGTATGAAAAGTTGTCAGCATGGCAGAGGTTATCTGAGACGATCAGCGGCACGCACTTTCTCCTCGTCGGACTTGATGGAACGCTGGGCAATGAACAGAAATACCACAGCAGCAATGGGTAACCATGTGCCCAGAGAGTAATGAGTGGCCACATCGGTGCATGCCAAGGGGGCGGTGACGGAACTGACAAAATGGTCAACTGCCCAGAAGAAAATCAAGAAAATATCGGCCACACTGAGCAAAAAGCCCACTGCCACAACCTTCATCTGGTTGGGGCGATTTTTATAAAGAAAGATGCTTCCCAAGGAGATAAGGGCCACCAGAATGGTGAGCACAGTAAGAGGCCATACCTTGATGAAGCCTTTTTGGCTCATCACTACGGGATCGCCGTTGAGAATCTGCTGCATGGTGTCGGGTACGGTTTTTGCCACCAGGTTGAGTTCGCCAGAGACAGGTGCACCCAGAGAGTATTTGGCAGTGAAGGTGGCGATGGGGAACATGAAGCAAAGCACCATGGCGGAGAATGCCAGGAGCAAGAAAATGGTTTGTTTGCGTTGTATCATTGCTTGGATAATTGTTTTTATGTTGAACGAAAAAAATGGATGCGTGATTAATCGTCAAGAGGGAGGTCGGCGAGGCGACGGATATTGCGGTGGTGCCATTTGCCAATCACACGGCCTTCTTTGAGCAGGATATAGCCGGGGTTGGAGCGGAGCATGGTCTCGATGGCGGTGGCATCAGCGAAGTAGAAATCGAGGTCGTCGAGCTGATTTTGTGAGAGGAAATTCTGCACATCCTCGGGGAGAGAGGAACTGAGCAGCACCATCTGGATGCCGTTTTCATCGGCCCAGTTTTTGGTACCTTTGATGGACAGGGTGCCTTTCTCGTCCAATTGGTCGAGGTGGTGTATGGTACAGATGAGGATATAATCAGGCGAGCCAATAAACTCCTGGGCATGGTCGTCCATGTTCATGTCCAGCATAGAGAAACCGTCGGCCTTGATTTCGTGGGGATCCTCCACGCGGCTGCTCTCCCACTCCCACTGGTTCTCCCATTCGGGGTCTTGCATTTTCTGTACCAACTCGGAGGAGAGGAACTCCTCGGTTTCGCCAGTGGTGGTGTTGCGATAGGTGACATAGGACTTCACTTCAAGGCTATCATCCAGTTCAATCATCTGGTTGCCGACCTTCCAAGCGCGGAAGTCGATGCAAGGCTCATTGTTGATATTATAGATGCCGAAGATGACCATGATGATGATGGCAAAAAGGGCAATCAAGGTGTCGCGTTCGGTGCGGAGCTTGCGGCGCACATTGCGGGTGAGGAAGATGACTACAGTGAACACATCCAGCACTACATTCTTAAAGAAAGTCTGCCAGTTGGTAAGTTTGACAGCGTCGCCAAAGCAGCCGCAGTCGGTCACCTGGTTGGTGATGGCATCAATAAGGGTGGTGACGGTGAAGAAAAGCATCATCAGCACCAGCAGCCAAGCCGAAAGGCGGCGGAGTGAGCCGAAAAGGAGCAGCACACCCAGCGAGAATTCCATAACGATGAGGGCCATGGACATAACTGGAGCCAACGGCACAAGGAAATCGAAGCTGAACGATCCGATGGACCACGTGGTGAGGTATTCGGTTATCTTGTAGGCGGTGCCCATTGGATCAACACCTTTGACAAATCCGGAAAACACAAAAACGAGACCCACAATCAAGCGTGAGATGACGTTGAGCGAGTAGGAAAGATTAGTATCTTTTATTTTCATAGCCAATTTATTTCTGATTAGTTTCTTTTTCTTCGGTGAGACGGATAAGGCAGAAAAGCGAGTAGTTGATAATGTCCATGTAGCCGCCCTCCACGCCTTCGGAAATGATGGTGTGGCCCATGTTATCCTCTATCTGCTTGATGCGACGAAGCTTCATCAGTATAAGATCAACCATGGAGCTGATACGCATGAGTCGCCAAGCTTCGCCATAGTCGTGGTTTTTGTTCAGCATCAAGCTGGTGGCGGCTGAGATGTGCTTGTCGTAGAGCATGAGAGCCTGGTCCAAGGGCAATTCCTGGTTGCCTTCCAGCCCCAGTTCCTGCTGGATAAGGGCCATCACAGCATAGTTGACCATGGCCACAAACTCGGGCTCCACGCCATCGCCCACCAAGTTCACCCCGCTCTCCTGTATGCTGCGGATGCGAGATGCCTTGATAAAAATCTGATCGGTGAGGGAGGGCAGGCGGAGGATGCGCCAAGAGGTGCCGTAGTCGCGCGTTTTCTTTTCAAAAATATCGCGGCAACGGGCAATTTCTATCTGAAATTCGGAGTTTGTATCGTGCATAATTTATAATAATAATACCCATAAAAACGTATTACTCGATTTTTTATTTTCTGTCACACAATTAAAAAATCAAAAATACGTTTTTATCAATCGAACAACAAAGATACATCTTTTTTTAAAATTAAGACGTGAATGAAACAATTTTCTGCTTTCAGCTGCCACTGTCGCAGCGGTGTGAAGACCTTTGAAATGCCAGCCATCATGGGTATTCTCAACGCCACTCCCGACTCTTTCTACGACGGAGGCAAATATACCACCCAGGCTGCCGTCTTGGATCAAGCCCGAAAACTGCTGGCCGAAGGTGCCGACATCATTGACTTGGGTGTGGTTTCTTCTCGACCGGGGGCTCAACTGCTTCCTCCCCAGGAAGAGGCTGCTCGCCTGGCTCCCCTGGTGAGTTTGCTCCGCAGCGAACTGCCCAAAGACACCATCATTTCGGTGGACACCTGCTACAGCCTTCCTGCAGCCAAGGCGGTGGAAGCCGGAGCCGACATCATCAACGACATCTCGGGCGGCCAATTCGACGACCAGATGTTTTCTACCGTGGCCTCGCTCAATGTGCCTTACATCCTCATGCACACCCGCGGACTGCCCAGCCACATGCAGCAGAAACAGAACACCCACTACGACGACATCGCTGAGGAGCTCAAACGCTATTTTGCCGAGAAAATTGAGGCCTTGGAGGGATTGGGTGTGAAAGAGATATGGATTGACCCTGGATTTGGATTTGCCAAAACGCTGGAGCAGAACCACGAGTTGCTGCACCGGTTGCACGAAATTATTGACTACCTGCCCCAATACCCTCTGCTGACGGCACTCTCCAACAAGTCCATGATCACTCGCCAGCTGGAGAAATACCCCTCCCCTGCCCTGCTGCCGCTGCCCGACTCTGAGATTGGTACCGTGGCACTGAACACCATAGCACTGATGGAGGGTTCAAGCCTGTTGAGGGTGCACAATCCTCGTCTTTCCCAAATTGCCATCCAATTGATGCAAGTGAACAAAGCATGACACCTGACATGATACTAGCCATACCATTCCCCGAAATCCGCCTGGTGGACATCCTCGATGTGTTGATGGTGGCCTCGGTTGTATATTGGATATACCGCTTTTTCAAAGGTTCCAATGTATTGAAAATTATATGGACTGTGCTGGCCTTCTATGTGGCTTGGCGCATTTTCGACATTCTGCACATGCGGCTTTGCAGCCAAATCTTCGGCGGGGTGATCAATGTGGGTCTTATCTCGCTAGTGATTGTTTTCCAACCCGAGGTGAGGAAATTCCTGCTTCGCGTGGGCACCAAAACCACTCAAGCCGGTGACACTTTTCTGAACCGGCTGCGCTTTTGGAGCAACGCCAACCAGCAAGCCCCCCAAACCAATTATGAGCCTTATGTACAGGCTTGTATGCACATGTCGGCTAGCAAGACTGGCGCACTTATCATCTTCAAGCGGGCCAATGATTTGGAAGAACTGATTGAAACAGGCGAACGCATCAATGCCGACACATCCTCGGCACTGCTAGAGGCATTGTTTTTCAAAAACTCTCCTCTGCACGACGGTGCTGTGATTGTGAAAGGCAACCAAGTGTTGGCCGCCCGCTGCATCCTGCCCGTCACCTCCCGCATCGACATAGACCCCAATTTGGGTCTGCGTCACCGCAGCGCCATTGGTGTCACCGAGCAACTGGATGTGCTGAGTGTGATTGTGTCGGAAGAGACTGGCGCCATATCTTTTGCCCTCGACGGAGAAATACATCACGATGTGAGCCCAGTGGAATTGCGTCATACGCTAGAAACTTACTTGAAGTAGTTGGTAGCAGATGGGGGTGAGTGACACTACGCCCCCAACATCTTTCTCAGTTTAATCCTGATTTTTACTGCTTTGCGGCGCAAGCGAAGGAGGGGATGGTCGCACTTATCCATGTAAGTGTCGGCATAAGCTGAGTAAAACTGATGCGACGCATAAGCATGAGGGGCAAGTGTGTGGTGGGTGATATTACGCCATTTGCCCTCAAGAAAACGGTTGGGCAAATCGGAATTGGTCTTGCTGAAAAAGGTGCCGTCCAGTGCCGCCACGGTCTTGGGTTGGAGCACCGCTTGCCGATAGGCCTCAATGGAGTCAATGCCAGGTAGATAATTGTACCCTCCCTTGGATATAGCTTTCAAAAAAACTCGAGGAGCATTATGCTCATATACGATGGGGAAACCACTGATATGACTGCGATAATACCGTAGCGCAAGTTTTACGAAATCTTGTTTCGGGCGGGCTCCAAACACTGCAGCCTCAGGCACATAATCGCCCCTATAATTATACTCCGTGTCGAGCAAATAAGGCAGGTCTAGCAAATCGTCGAATGAGCGATAGACCACAGCATCCATGTCCAGGTACAATCCGCCATAATGATAGACCGCATAGCAACGAGCATAATCAGCATAATAGGCCCACATGTGGTCACGCAAGGCCTGGCGAGCATAAGGAATAGACTTGAGGATGGCAGGTGTCCAGTTGACAAAAGTGTAGCCTTCCAGATGATCCAACCATGTTTTGGCAATGGGGTAATACAAAGCATCCAGATGCTGCCAATTGACATAGCAGAAATGGATAATCTTAGGTATCCGCCCCTGGGCAGCAGCTTCCTGAGCCAATTGATTCAGATGAATAAAATCAGGATGCGATGCACGCTGAAGCATGTCGTCCACTTGTGCGCGCACAGGGGCAACAAACTTTTCCTCATATTCCGGAGTCAAGAATTTTTCAAAATCGCCAATAGCCATAATTCTTATATTTCCAACGCTATAATGCCAGACAAAGTCGCAACATTTTTGTTGCAAAAATACACTTTTTTTCTCATCCGAACACACTTTGACCACGACCACACCGATTATTATGTATGCTCCATAACAATATTATAGTAAGGAATGCGTTAAATATCAGTAGTATCAAAAATTTAACGACATTATGAAAAAAGCATACCTCATCATCTTGGCGGCTCTGCTCATGGCAGCATGCCACACCCAACCCCAGCGGCATGCTGAGGAGGCAAAATTCACCACCTTTGATTTCGACTATGACTTGACCGACTCCATCATCAATCAGCAGCTCCACTCGCATGGATTCCCTTTCAGTTTTGCCAGCGAGGCCCAGACCGAAAGTCTCTCCGAGGTGCTCTACTACAACGACACGATAGCCATCTGGTCCTTTGCCGACACGCTGCCGATGTACATCTACAGCATCAGCCAAGTGCCACACAGCGACACGCCCCTTTATTTCATTCTGGTCAGAACGAATGACGACGCACTGTCGCAGTTCATCATCGTAATGCCCAACCAAGGTGTCTATCAATCTCAAAAAATTGACACTGAAGGCCGCCATTTCCACATTGAAGAGGAGTCGTTTTGCAACTGCCCAGAATCCATCACCCTCCATTTTGCCCACGAGAATGAGTGCCACGAAGAGGCTGTGCCCCTTTCCCCGTGCCTAAGTCTTGCTGCCGACAAAGTCCAATAAACAGAAAAAAATTATTGAAAAACGATAAATTTTTCTTGCAAATCAAAAAATAATCGTATCTTTGCAGTCGAAACAAAAACAAATAAACACGTTTTGCATATTCGCACCAATATGAAGACCAACAACATAAAGCGCATACGACTACTCTACAGCCTATTTGCAGGTATTCTTCTGCTATGCCTAGGCCTCTTCTTTTTTAATGTGATTTCGGCTGCCGAAGAGCCCATCTCGCTCCCCAACAACAACAAGGCTGTACATGGTGACTACATCTTTGCCATCACCGACTTGCATGCCACCTCTGAGCTATACAACCAAGAGCATATCGTTGAAGGAACTGACAGCAATATGACGGCCATAGCCCATGTGAAGAGCTATGTGGTGGACTTCTTTCCCAGTAGTAACATCAGCGACAACGACTCACGACTCACATGCGCCCTCTATCTTCAATTCTTTGAGTTGCTAAGCTTCTTGGTCATCATCGTGCTGGCCATAATTGTGCTGGTATCGTTCTACCGCAGCACCAAGCAGGGGCGCATCTTCCCCACCAAGCAAACATCATTGCTGTTGGTCATCGGCCTGCTCATCACGGCCTCATCCATCAGCATCGACACCCGCAACCATCTCGAATATCTGGTTGCTGCCGACCTGCTGCAGGGCACCGAATGGAAACCCGTCGTGTTTTTCGGCATCCATTTCACCCGCATCTTTTTCGGTCTCACAGTGATTTTCCTCTCACAGATTTTCCGCATCGGCCGCGAGATGCAGGAAGAACAAGAATTAACCATCTAATACGCCGCCTGAAGAATTATGATAGTAGTGAACCTCGACGTAATGATGGCCAAGCGCAAAATATCCCTCACCGAGCTGGCCGAACGGGTGGACTTGACTCCCGCCAACCTCTCCATTTTCAAAACTGGCAAAGCCCGCGCTGTACGTTTCAGCACCCTTGAACGCCTCTGCAAGGAGCTTGACTGCCAACCATCCGACCTTTTGGAATATCGTCCCGATTGAAGAAATACAGAACATCAACAGAGAAAATTTAAATAAATTTATAATCAACATTTTCACAAACAAACAATTCATCATGAAGAAAGTTCTTTCCTTACTCATGCTCGTAGCACTCATGTGCAGCATGACTTTCGCTCAGACTGCGAAAGGCAAGACCGACCTCTCTGCCCAGGTGCCTGTTGACAAGAAAGTTCGCATCGGCCACCTCGACAATGGTCTCACTTATTATCTGCGCGTGAACAAGATGCCCGAAAACCGCATCCAGTTCCGCATGGTTACCAATGCAGGTTCCATCCTTGAGGACGAGTCTCAGCGTGGCTTGGCCCACTTCTGCGAGCACATGGCCTTCAACGGTATCGAGGGTCTGCCCCACAACCAGATGATCGACACCCTGCAGAAAAACGGTATCGAATTTGGCCGCGGCATCAATGCCTACACCAGCTTTGACGAAACTGTTTATTATGTTGACATGCCTGCCGACAAACCCGAAATGGTTGACATGGGTCTCACCATCCTCAATGGCTGGTGCGGCGGTCTCCTTTTCGACCCCCAGGAGCTTGAAGACGAACGAGGCGTCATCCACGAAGAGTGGCGCGGCAACCTCGGCGCTCAGGAACGTCTGCGCGAGAAGACTTGGCCCATCATGCTCAATCATTCCAAATATGCTGAGCGTCTGCCCATCGGTTTGGAGAGCGTCATCATGGGTTTCAAACGTGACGACATCGTCCGCTTTTATAAAGACTGGTACCGTCCCGACATGCAGGCCGTCATCATCGTTGGCGACTTTGACATGGACAAAATGGAAGCTCGCGTGAAGGACATCTTTGGCAAGCATGCCAAGGCTGTCAACCCCAAACAGCGTCCCACCTTCAATGTGCCCGACAACAAAGAACCCCTTGTGGCCATCGCCACCGACAAGGAAGCCACCAGCACTAGCATCATGTTCTTCTGGAAACACAAGAGACCCGCACAGGGCACCGTTGGCGACTATCGCGCCAGCCTCGTGCGCAACATCGTCAGCCGCATGCTCGACGAGCGTTTCAACGAGCTTAACGCCAAAGCCGACGCTCCCTTCATGAGCTCCGGCGCTGGCTACGGCAGTTTCATTGGCCGCGAATGCGATGTATTTGAAGGTAGCGCTACTCCTAAGGAAGGCCGCATCGAAGAGGCCACCGAAGTGGTATTCACCGAGATCTTCCGCGCTGTGCAGCACGGTTTCCTCCAGACCGAACTCGACCGCGTGAAGGACGACATGCTTGACAGCTATCGCAAACAGGCCAAAGAGGCCAACAAGACCCAAACCAACCGCTTGGCTGGTGAATACACCAACCACTTCCTCCAGGGCGAAGTGATCCCCGGCATCATGAAAGAATACAGCTATGCTAAGGAATTCATCCCCGAAATCACCCTCGAAGAGTGCAACGCCCTCATCAAGACTTGGGTAACCGAAGAGAACTTCGTATATGTCCTCCAGGCTCCTGAAATCAAGGTTCCCACCGAGGCTGAGGTTCTGACCATCTACGACAAGACTCGCCACGCCAACTATGAACCCTATGTTGACACCTACAAAGACGAGCCCCTCTACAGCAAAGAGCTCCCCGCCGTTGTACCCACCATCACCAAGGTCAACACCGCTCTCGACTACAAAGAATACACCTGCCCCAACGGCATCAAATTCATTGTCAAGAAAACCGAACTCAAGGACGACGAAATCCAGATGAACTCCTTCGCATGGGGCGGCACCTCCATGTATGATGATAAGGATGCTTACTCCGCTCAGATGGCTGCCAACATCATCGACGCTGCCGGTATCGCCAACTTCTCCAGCAACCAGCTGGCCAAGAAACTCAACGGCAAAACCGTGAGCATCTCCCCCTCCATCTCCGGCCAAACCCAGGGCTTCAGCGGTTCCTGCTCTCCCAAAGACCTCGAAACCATGCTCCAGCTCCTCAACCTCTATTATGAGGCTCCTCGCTTAGACCAAGACGCTTTCACCCGCGACATTGAGAACCTCCGCAACCAGATCAAGTTCATGAGCGCTAATCCCCAGGTGGCCTTCCTCCTCAAATACCACGAAGTGGCTTATCCTGGCGACGTGCGCACCGTGATGATTCCCACCGAGGAACAGATCAACAGCCTCAACCTCGACCGCATCTATCAGATCTTCCGCGAGCGTTTCTGCGATGCTTCCCAGCAGACCTTCTTCTTCGTGGGCAACATCAGCAAGGAAGATATCGAACTCATCGCCAAATACATCAACAACCTCCCCACCAATGGCGCACAGAAAGCCGACAAACTCATCGACCGCTCACCCAAATTTGCCAAAGGCATCCAGCGCGGCCAGGTGAATAAAGGCACCGACAACCAAGGCATCCTCCTCATCTACGGCGAGACCGAAGGCTTCAAAGTCAACAAAAAGAACAAAATGATCGTCCAGCAGCTCAGCGACGCTATGGAAATCACCGCACTCGAAGTCATCCGCGAAAAGATGGGCGGCACCTACAGCCCCAGCGTGCAGATCAGCTACGAGGTTCTCCCCAAAGGCTCCGTCAACTGGATGTTCTACATCAACTGCAACCCCGAGCAGGCCAAAGCCGTTGAAAGCGCAGCCATCGACATCGTGAACAGCTACATCAAGCAAGGCCCTGACGCCACCACCCTCAACAAAGTCCAGGAACAGATGATCATCAACCGCGGCACCGCCCGCAGCAACAACGGATTCTGGATGGGTCAGATCATGGGCAGCTACATGTACAACGAAAACCGCGACGACATCGACCAATATGCCGACCTCGTCAAATCCGTTTCCACCAAAGACGTGCAGAAAATGGCCAAGAAGTTCCTCAACCTGAAGAACTACGTTGTTGTCAACCTCTATCCTGAAGAATAGTCCGCACGACACACACATAACACAAAAGGGCATCCTCCACGGATGCCCTTTTTTTATTGAACAAAAATACAATATAAAAAGTCACACACTAAAAGGGGAGGAATCCCAACCCGATATTGAGCATAAAGATGTTCTGGAGCCATAGTTTTTGAGTGAATGCAAAGTTGTTGCGCCAACGCTGATCATGACGAATCGGTTCAAGAGCTATTTTATTGGGGTTGAAGGGCAGACCGCCTACCAAGCCCACATTCATGCCTATATTGAGCACAAGGAAATCGTGGAACACATAATTGCGGCCGAACTCAAAGTTGAGTCCTGCAGCCAGTTGGCGCACTTTGTTATCAAAGTCGAGCAGGTGGGGATTGTTGAGGGTGTCAAGCACAGAGGTATGGAGCTGGGCGGTGATGCCCCAGAAAGTGCCCACGGGCGCGATTTGCTTATATTTGCGGAAACCCAGCCCAAAGGTATAGATATCGTGTTTGCGAAATGATTCTGGATAAACAGTATCATAATAAACAGTTCCGTAATAGTATTCCTGGCTTGGACTGGTGGTATATTCGTTCTGCATGGTTTTGCTCCACGAGGCTGTAGCATGTATTGAATAATGCTGGTTGATAAGGTATTCGACGTTGAATCGCGGACGCAGTTGGAGGAGCGATTGGCGGTGGTTGTCGGAGGCGAATGCCAGTATGCCATCGTGATCACGTCTGTGATTCAACCCCATCATCAAATCGGCTCCTGCCAGGAGATGCCGACCCATGAAAGTGGAATTCTCCTGGCCTTTGGCGCGCTGCATGTTGTCATAGATAGAGCCCTTCACCAGCGCATCGGCATCGGCCAACTCGTAGTCATATACCTTGGAACTAAGCAGTTCACCTGTAGAAGCATCAACATAGATAGACTGCACAAGGGTATTTTCGTATCCCTTGGACAAGTCAGCAATGAGAAACGGCGCAAAAATCGGCGGGAAAAGCACCGATCCAAAGATTTGGTAGAACGTGATGCGATCATGGGTATTCTCTAGATTGACCACCTGGGTGAGGTTGATGCGGTCGGCATTGTAGCGTTGCACCAGGCCGTTCATCTCGGGCTGAAGCGTGAGCTGGCGATTGAACTTGCCACGCGACTGCCAGAACTCGTTGACCCATTCGTTTAGCGACACAAAGTCGTTATACTGCTCTGCCGTAGCAAATTGGCGCAGCCCTTGATCGGAGAAATCCACCACGCCGAGACCTTCTTTTTCAGCCACTTGCGCAAGTTGGTTGCGCAAAGCATTCTCATGCTTGTCGCTCTTGGTCAGCTTCAAGTGGTCCTCGTTGCCGATAAGGTATTCTGCGGCATAGATAAACATATTCTTACCCACTACATCCACCACTACTGCAGTGTCGTTAGCGTGCAGCATACAGTCGTTCATGAAAGGCTTCAGCTGAGGGTCAATCTCCATGAGGTCGGTAAAGAAATACGACTGGCGGCTACTATTGTCCTGTTTTTTGCGTTTGGCCTTGATCTTGTCATATTTGCTCTTCACCTGCGAGGTCGTATCTTCGGCCACTTGAACTGTGTCAAAAACATCAGAGAAAGACCTCACGGACAGTGAGTGCTTGCGGGTCAAATCCTTCATGGCATCGCAGGTCATGAGGGTGAGGTTGGAGTCTTGCGGAAACTGCTTGTGAGCTTTCCACAATTCACGCACAGCCAGCATATTCAGTTCTTTGGTCTTCACCTTTCTCAGAAAATGGTAGGCCTGCTGTATCTCGCCCTCTTTGGTCTTGTAGTCGCCCACCACATCGTTGTTGTCGGTCATGTTGCGGAACTTGCTCACTCCATACAGGGCCTCGGCTTTGGCCTTGGCCAAATAGTCGTTGTCGGGCATATAGCGCAGCATTACCAAACTGTTGTAGAGGGCGCGGGTGTAATTGGCATAAATAAGGTCCTGCCGGATACATTCCAGACGTGCCAAGTCGCGCAAGGTGTTGAATTCCTGAGTTGTGGTAGTAACAAACTGCTGTCCGCCCTTGCGGCCGCCAAGTATGCGCTCGCATGCCATACGACGTTTCAGCAGGTTGGGATGGGTGCTCTTGGAGTCGTCGTAATCATCGCGGGCGGTGATGGGGGCAATGGTTTCAAGGAAATAGTCGCTAGAGAAATGGAAATACTTGGTGTCGAAGAAATTGGTATCAATAACCATCTCATCAAAAGGCAGGTAGCCATACTGCAGCACATCAAACACACCATCCACCGTGTTCTGGACGTATGGGCTTCTACCGTAGAACAGTTCCAGGCAGAGACTGTCGGCCTCATTCTCCATCTCATGACTGCGGTTGTGGTAGCGCACAAAGTCAATCATTTCCTGGTCGGCTTCACTCTTGCGGTCACTTTTTTTGTTTTGCTTAGTAATGGACTCCCAATTGTGGTTATAATAATAATGTATAGCCTCATGGCCGAGGATAAAGGCCAACTGCGACTCATTTTCCACTTGAGCCAAAAGGCCTGTGGTGACAAAAAGCATGCCCTGACCGGTCATGAAGGCATTGACTTCGGGCGATTTGAGGGTATAGATGCGGATGCTTTTGCGCAGCTCGGGGTAGTTGCAGAACAAGGTATCGGCAATGCGGTTGAGCATCAATGTCAGCGGATCGCCATAAAGCACACGGCCACTGGCGGTGAGTTTGTTGATATGGTATGAAGCATTGAGCACCTGGTCACGGTTCTTCAGCTTGCCGGCATTATAATCGCGGGCGCGCTGCTTGTCCTGTGCATAAAGTTCATCCAATGTGAGGCGAAGATCTTGAGGAATAGGTCCTTGCGATTTGATGCCCGAGAAATGGGTGAGGTCAATCTGAGCTCTTAGGGCAAACGTACAAAGCACAATGGTTAATATGGCAACAATCTTCTTCATAATTCATCAATTTTGAGTATTTAAAATCATCAACCCACCTTTTTTGTTATTGGAATGCATCAGATAGTAGTGGCCGTCAAACCAATGCTGGGAGCCACCAGCCAAAACGCCCTTTTGCTTGGGTGCCACAACACGCTTACCCATCATGCCGCTTTCATCAAAACTGTACATTACCAAATCGTTAGCCTTTCCGATGGGGTTCTTCTGCTTCTGATATTTATCAATGGTGTATGTTGCCGAGGCTTTGCTGTCCTCACTGAGAAAAAGGTACACCCTGTCACCATCGGCCACCATGGGTTGCGAGAACAATTGGACACTGGGTGCTTTTTCATAATGGCGGATAGGATAGCTCCAGACCAATTCGCCCTTGGCGTTCACGCCAAAAGTGAGCAATCCACCCTGGGTGTAGTACTCTGTGGTTGCGCCATTCTGGTTTTGGATGATGGTGTGCGAAATATTGGCCAGCGCCATGGCTCCGCCATAGGTGGTGGCCGCATGGCTTGCCACCATGAGGATTCCGGAGCATTCGCGACTGCGGGCATTGTTCTTCCAGTTCTGGATCACGCGCACATCGTCGGCACTCAATGCCTTGGACTCCAAGCCTGCAAGCTTGCCAGTAGTCATATTGTAACTCATCCCGAAATAACCTTTTACGAAACCATTCATGCCCTTTTCTTCATAGGTGTAGGTGCCACCCACCACGATGCAGTCATCCACCACATTGAGCAGACGCAAGGTGCCCACAGGGCTGGGCGTTTCGACAAAATATTGATAGTTATCATCATCGGTCAGTTTGGCAAAAAGCACTTTGCTGCCAGCGGAGCTGGCCATATAGACTTCGCCCTCGTTGCTCACCCACAAGCCATAGCAGTCTTTCAGCACCGGCTGGCGATCCCACAGCTTGCCCATGTGGTCATCAAGCAGAAACATACGGCACTCAACATCCCCCTTGAATTCTACTGTGAGGGCCATTAAGGCGGTGAAGTCTCCGCTCTCAGAGGTGGCAGCCATGCAAATGGCCAGATCGGCATTGGCAACCTCATGGGTGTAGAGTACCTCCTCGTTCTTGGGCTGGAGGGTGGACTTGTCAAGAATTATTCGTTTGACTACCAACATTTTCTTCTCCCAAAATTTCACCAGCAAGGACACCTCGCCATCGGCCATAGTGGTGGCAAGGAGCTCGTATTGGCGGCTGTCAGGCAACACATATTCTTGCTGCACATTCAGTTCCTTATCTACCCATCGCACCATGATATCGTCCAGAATGCGGACAATGAGCAGACTCTTTGTTGTGCGGGTAGTGAGCAGCAACTGGCCATTCTCTTCGGCCACAAACCGGGTAGTGATGCCAGCATAGAAATCAAAAGCTTTGGAACTTTGCCCTTTGAGGGTGTAATTAGGCGACGATTGTGCCCGTGTGCCAAGCATGAAGCACACAGCAATAGCCAAAAGTACGATTTTTTTCATATACATTATCATTTTTTATAAGACCAACCCAAACAGGGTAAAAGCCTAAGATTCTATAAATTAATGCCCTAACCATGCAAATGTGGAAATTCGCCAGGCAAAGGATTTTGCGATTACAAAATTACACTTTTTTTTCAAATATTCAATAAAAAAAGGTCGATAAAAAGTCTCCTTGTGCTATGCTTGAGCGGGAAAACTGTTTGGGTGGGGCCTCTATTAGCAATACCCTAGGGTGTTTTATCTTTGCAGGTGGGGTGTTTTTTTCTTGCGGGTGCCGTTTTTATTTCTCAAACCCGGGTCAAATTTTTTTCAAACCCGGGTTTGGATTTCTTCAGACCCGGGTCTGGGAATAATCAAACCCGGGTCTGGAGAAATTAAAACCCCGGTATGAAAATAAAAAAGGGTATGGTTGAGAAAAAAATGGAGTACCCACAAAAATAAAATACCCTAGGGGTAAATGCGTGTGATAGGTGTGGGGAGGGCACGACGCGATGTGACACGGAATTGGACGAAATGGGACAAATATAGGCCTTAAGCAAGGCTGAAACGAATCAATGCTTAAGACCGACGTTGGTCATAAGTAATGATCAAGGCCAGCCTCTACTTAAGGCTGATGTGAGGCTTAATAGACGCCCAGGTGCTAGCCTCATATACGCCCCCGACAAGCCCTGCAGAAAAAAGCTACGCCCCGGCAACCGAAATTACCGGGGCGTATTCTTTCCCATTAAAGCTGTGGCACTTCTATGCCATCAGTCTGACAAGGGTTTAATAAGTGGTGTTGAAGTGTACATACATGCATACCCATGCAGCAGTATTGCCAGCTTGTGTGTGAGTGGCCGTTAATCTGTCCTCAGTAGTGGTATTGCAGTAGATGGTGCAACCACGGGCAGCTTCAACGCCCAATACATCACATGCTCTTTTCAAGTTCTTTGCTAAGAATGGGCGATTGTCTTCGGTGGCGTCTTCGCCCCAATCAGGTACGGGAGCGTTAAAGGCAGAATTGAACTCAATAGAGGACAAATGAGTACACCAGTAGAACATATTATACATCAGCGTTAGACTATTGCTGTTGAAGCTGGTGAGGTCGAGCTTGGTGAGGTTTTGGCAACCTTCAAACATCTTGCCCATATCGCTAACATTTACTGTATTGAAAGTAGAAAGGTCGAGGGATACGAGATTTTCTGCCGCATAGAACATACAATTCATGTTGGTGGTCTCATTCGTTCTAAAATAGTAGCCAAAGTCAATATGTTCAAGGGGCCGTGAGTTTTCAGTTGCGAGAGAGAACAGTTCGCTAGCGTTCTCAGGCGCATAAATGTAGTCGGCAGGAGTATATACATCGCATACATCGCCATTCATCTCTGCATAAATGACTTCGGATCCGGTGTTCTGAATCTGGACGCTGCTGGTAACATTTGAGTTGTAGTGGAACACAATCTCTTTTGCGCTTCCAAAGCCAGAGAATGCATGATACTTGAGTTTAGCAATCCTTGGTGCTGCAAAAGAAACATTGGTGAATTGAATAGTATTCAACGTATTGCGAACCAGGGTGAGACCATCAGCGTCAGAGACCGACTTGTGGCAAATGTTGCCACTGCCATCATACATTCTAATCTCAAAATTGTGATATACACCAGCGGGCATGGTGACGCAATACTCGTTGTTGGTATTCGAAGTGGGATCAGAGATGGTAAGCGAGACGTATTTGTAGCCATCTGTTGTAGCCACAGCATAGGGCTTATTGTTGGAATAGGTAGTGGCAGTGGTACTGATATTGCAACGGCCGCTGATGGGCTGGTCGGCCACCACGTCAATTCGACTCAGCTTAGCAGAGCCCTCGGGCAACTTGATACAAATGGCAGCACAAAGGTTGGTGAAAAGGAGTTGAGTGTTGTTGGATGTGGCATACATGGGGAAATTGCGAAGGCTACCATCGGTGGAAACCTGCTCCTTGGGAAGTTCAACCCCAGTGGACGAAACGGCTATGCTGGCAGGATAGATGGCAGTGTAGGGTGCATCACCGATGTTCTCGCCATTCAAGGTAGCCAATATGGGGTTAGCGGTGTTAGGAGTGGCAGTAAAGGTAGCATGAGTGCTAGCGAAAATCTCAACCTGGTCACCAGATTCCCATTCAAAATAGTGGGTCACGTTGTTGAGGGTAGTCTTGCTGGAGCCCGCCTCGGTATGGGCCGAAAAAGTGAGTGTGGCAGACTCTTTCTGGCAGGAGCTGAAGCTCAATGCCAGAGCGGCAAAAGCGGCAAAAGCCAATGATGTCTTTTTCATTTTGCGATAGTTCTTTTAGTTTTTAGTTTTAATACGAACGAGTCCAACCATGAGTTAATTGCTCGCTAGGGCCTTGCTCGCCATTACCTTGCCAGCCATCAAATGTCTCGGCCATTCTACCGGACATTTGAAATCCGCGCTCGATGCGAAATTCAACCTGCTTAATTTGAGGAACTTGATACTGTTGTTTCTTTTCCATTTTTTTGTATTAAATATAATATAAGTTATTAAATAATTAATAATCATTACAAATCATCAACCACACTCATCATTACAGACACCTATTCCAGCCACAAATACAGACTTGCAGTACTAGTTTTACCTGTTTGGCGCACCCCGCAAAAAAAGCATTGCACATCATGCTACGCCAAACTTAGAGGGCAGCCCGATTGGGTCAATAAAGCACATTTATGCACAAAATTCACCATCGCCCACAGAACAAAAAAGAACATATCAAACGCCTTTTCAACCAATTAAGCAACTCATGTATCCGTAAGTTTAGTTTGCAAATTACTATTGGTGCGTTAACTTTTTATTATCCATTGTTAAATATTTGACAATAAA
>JAKSMP010000070.1 GCA_024400505.1 Bacteroidales bacterium
ATATTCCGAGAAGGGCTTGGTTGAGTGATTTATGAGTAGAACAATAATAACTAACTATTATGAAAGTAATCTTAACTGGAGCAACGGGCTATGTGGGTGAAGGTGTGCTGTTGGCCTTGCTTGACGACCCACGAATTGATAAAGTGTTGTCCGTAGGGCGTCGCAGTTGTGGTGTGTCGCACCTCAAATTGGAGGAATATCTTTTGACTGACCTGCTAGAACTCAAGGCTGGCGACCCAAAGTTGAGCGGCTACGATGTGGTGTTCTTTATTGCTGGTATTACATCCGTAGGTACATCTAAGGATGTGTATAAAGTTATCAGTAGCGATATTCCTGTCCATTTTGCCGAAATCATGCCCTGCAAAGAACAACTGTCGTTCATTTATCTGAGTGGTATGGGCACCACCGACAAAGGTCGCCAATATTGGCAGAAAGTGAAGAGCGGCACCGAGCAACGCATCGCCAGCATGGGATTCAAGCATGCCTATGGGTGGCGACCCTGTTTCATGACTCCATATAAAGGGCAGAAATCCCGCCAAGTTAAAGCTCAAAAAATTGCTGCTCATTTCTTTCCCCTGTTTCGGCTTATGGGCATGGCTTGCTCTATGACAGAAATGGTCGATGCCATGTACAGAGCTTGCACCGAAGGCTTCCCTAAGCCCAATGTGGAAGCTCGTGACATCATTCGCTTGGCCACATGAAAAAGTAGCCCAAGAGCAAGGCCACACCAGCATGTCTGCGTCGCTGGTAGCCTGACGAACTGCATCGGCGGGCTAGGGCGCAAAATACAACTATTGCAACTAGAAAGAAATCAATCATTAATCCATTAAACGACCTCATTATGAACGAAGTAATCAAAAACATTATGGAGCGCCGAAGCTGCCGAAGCTTCGACCCCAACAGAATGCCCTCCACCGACCTCATCCAGCAAATTGCCGAAGCGGGCACATGGTCGCCCACTAGTCGTGGACAGCAGAATCCCATTATCATTGCCGTCACCAACAAGGAGTTGCGCGACCGTATCTCCCGCATGAACGCCGCTGTGATGGGAGCCGATTCCGACCCCTTTTATGGTGCGCCCTGCATGCTCATCGTGCTAGTAAAAGAATCCGAGAACGCCATGTACGACGGCCCAATCGTCATGCAAACCATGATGTTGGCCGCCCATTCACTCGGACTCAACAGTTGCTGGATCCATCGTGCCAAAGAAGAATTTGAAAGTGAAGAAGGCAAACGGATTCTCCGCGACCTTGGCATTGATGGCAACTACATTGGCATCGGACACCTAGCTCTCGGCTATGCCGCAGCCCCCATCCCCGAGCCTAAGCCCCGCAAAGAAAACTATATCTATTGGGTAAAATAACAACGCATTATGAAGAAGATATCACTAAGCCTTTTCGCTTTGTTCTGCGCATTAATCATCAGCTGCGGACAACAACAGCCACAAGCCGAAGAAGAGCAACAATACGAAGTCACCATTAACACTACCGAGGGTCCCATCACCGTGGCACTCTATAACGACACCCCGCTTCACCGCGACAATTTCGTGCAGCAGGCCGAGGCTGGTTATTTCGACTCCACCCTTTTCCACCGTGTCATCCGCGACTTCATGATTCAAGGTGGCGACCCTACCAGCAAACAAGCCAAGCCTGGCCAATTTATTGGCAACGAGGGACCCGAACCCACCGTCCCCGCCGAATTTCGCTATCCTACGCATTTCCACAAACGTGGTGCGCTCGCTGCTGCGCGAGAAAGCGACGACGTCAATCCGAAACGTGAAAGTTCTGGCTATCAGTTCTATATTGTTTGCGGACGCACATTACCTACCGACTCGCTACTGGACATGGCCGACAGCCGCATGTATGCCTACAGCGGCCAACACATCACACCAGCATTACGCGAATATTACCGAAACAATCCCGGAACCCCGCATCTGGACGCCAGCTATACAATCTTTGGCGAAGTAATTGATGGCATGGACATTGTTGAGAAAATCCAAACTGCACCTACCGACTCCAACGACCGTCCCCTCACCGATGTACGCATCCTTGGCACCACCATCAATAAAAAATAGCACCTCACATGAACCTTCAACTGCACAAGAAATTCTACCCCGAGCTCACCATTCACGAACTCTATGAATTGCTACGCGTGCGCAGCGAGGTGTTCGTGGTGGAGCAGAACTGCGTATATCAGGACCTTGACGGCGACGACCAAGCATCCATACATTTGTGGATTACCCGTGATGGCAAGGTGGTAGCACTCTGCCGCGTATGTCCGGCTGGCACACACATGAAAGAGGTGTCCATCGGCCGTGTCATCACCACCGAACGGGGGTGCGGCTACGGCAAGCAGATTATGCAGGCCGCCATACAAGCCGCCATAGATCATTTCCAGGCAGAGCTCATCGTCATTGAGGCACAAGAATATGCCAAAGGATTCTACGAAAATGTTGGATTCAAACAAACCTCCGAACCCTTCATCCTCGACGGGATCCCCCATGTCTCCATGGTTTACAAAAAATAGCACATTGACCCGATGGCAGTAACCTAAACCCTTGCGGAGGCCTGCCTCAGCATCAGGCCTGCTGTTAATGTTCCTTCCCTGTATTAATTCCGCCAAAGGGCTAAGTATATTGTTTAGCTGGGCTAAACAATATACTTATGGGTCAAAAGTCATAGGTTTATCTGGCGTTTGCATGCTGTTGATCAAGATTGGTAAATTGGCCCTTGTTGCTGCCCCAATCGGCCACCATGCTGGCCATTATTCCGCAAAGATCCTTCCGACAGAGGTCGGGATACTGAAATTGCGGACCGCCTACATGCGCGCCAAATACGGAAAAAGCACCGGGACCGAGGGCTCAAACATGCCTTTGGGCACCTAAGTGAGCAACAATTTGTGCCTTCTGTCCCTTTCCCAGGGGTGGCCTCGTAGGAGAAGACGAGTCAGAGGTATCGCATTTTTATTGATTATCACTAGTGTCTCTTAAAAATTTTAACATCTAACATAATTCAAGTTTAAGCTGT
>JAKSMP010000071.1 GCA_024400505.1 Bacteroidales bacterium
TACCTTCGCCCTAGCTCCAGTGTAGCTCCGCTTGAGAAACAAGCCCAAGGGCGATGTTTCACGGCTGGTAGGTTGGTGGTGTTGCTGCTTATTTTTAGAAAAAAAAATTGTGGTCGGCAAATATTTTGTGGGTGTTGTTCGTTTATTGGGTAAATGAATCAGCAAGAGTTCTCACATATTGCAATGCAGCACCGCGACGATCTATATCGTTTTGCCATCCGCTACTCAGGCGATGGCGACATGGCATGGGATGCCGTGCAGGAGGCTATGATTAAACTCTGGGAACATTGCGAAGAGGTGGACCGGGCTAAGGCCAAAGGCTATATGATCAGGGTGATGTACAGAATGTTGGTTGACCAGCATCGCAGTCAGCAGCGTCATCATCGTATTTTGACGGAATTGCAGGGAGAGTCGTGGTATAGCCAGCACGAAAATTTTGAGTTGCACGACACTATGCAGCAAGCCCTTGCCCAACTTCCGCAACAGCACCGAGCCATATTGCTGATGAAAGACATAGAAGGCTATCAATATAAGGAGATAGCCCAGCTGACAGGGCTTGAAGAAATGCAGGTGGCCGGTATTTTGTATCGCGCACGTGTGAATCTAAAGAAAATATTAACCGACAATAATTGAGCTACCATGGATACTATCAACGGAACCAACTACGAAGCATACCTTTTCCTATATCAAGAAGGTGAATTGGATGCCAAAGGCGTGGCCGAAGTGGAGAATTTTCTGGCACAAAATCCTGATATCAAGGCCGAGATGGAGCAGTTTTATGACCCCGAGTTGGTGGTGACGGCCCAACCGACCAAGAAGCGCATCACATTTGTTCCTTGGCGATGGACGGCTGCCGCATGTGTGGCCTTGGTTGCCGGCGGTGTGGCTTGGTATCAGCTTCAAAGCCCGCGGGTCGCGACCTTACCCGGCAAACCTACAGCTATCATTGCACAAACAATTCCGCAAGAGAATCTGCAACCAACTTCTACCACAGTTCAGGAAATCGTTCATAAGGTGAAGGCCATCAAGTCTGTACAAAAAACACAAACAATTGCCGAAGTCAGTACTTTCAACACAATGCCCTTGATTGCCGAGAACCATATTGAAAATATCACCGAGCCAGTTGAGGAACCTTTGACAGTAGAGCCAACACAACCCATCATCATCTACACCAATAAGTTGGCACAGGTGAACGAAGTCCGCAATGTAAACTACCTTGCCCAAGAGACCTTCAACGGACAAGAATATTTTCAAAGCGATAGATACAGCCCCATATTCCAGTTTGCCGAAAATGTGTCCGAACATGCCCGGCAGTATAGTCAACAAGTAGTACAAAACATAGCAAAAGTATTCTAATCTAAAAACATAATTCTATGAAAAAAGCATTTTTCACCGTCATGCTGATGGCATTTTCGCTGGGGCTATTTGCCCAACAGACTGTCACTTTCCGACAGGATCTGCAGCAAGAATTACAATCATTTGTAGTGTCTGGCAGTTGCATCATCAAGTTGCTTTCCGCACCTGAGAACAACTACATCCAGTACAAATCCACTGTCCCGCCAGCTTTGACTCAGTCTGACCTTGAGTCCTTGTCCGACGATTTGGTAAGCACCATGGTGACCATTGAGGGCAATAAACTCACCACCACAGCCGCAGCCAATGGCAAGACTATCACGGTGGGCACCACCGCCAAAACACTGGAGTTTGACGTCCGTGGCGATGCCATGATCCTCTACAAAGACAAGGTCTATTCCTCATGCAAGGCCATGGTGACTGAAGGCAATAACGTTGAGGAGGGCGAGATGAAGCCCCAACGCACCTGGCAAGGACTGACGAAATATGATTTTGCCCAACGTTTTCACGACGACTTTTTCTTTGGTCGCAGCGATATGCTAGGAATCAATAACGTAATGAGTAATCCATTGATTGATGGTAAAAAATCCACATCTTTGAGTTGGCAGTTTAGTTACGACCTCTATCGAGATGATCAGTTTGCAGTCGGCTTAGGTGTGCAGTGTTTGGAAACCAAAAACTATAAACTCAAACAACCTTATGTGATTGCAGAACCACACGGCCTTTCTGCACCCGCCTTGCCGGAGCACTACAACGAACCATCCAATTGGGGAACAACCTTAAACACAGTCTCATTTGGCATGCCTCTCCAGTTTTCTTATTACCCTACTAAGAAGAGTGGCCGTCGCATGTATCTCCAATTAGAAATCATCCCTACGATTACTTGGGGTGGCTCGATTATCAATAAGTATAAGAAAAGTGTGGATGGAACAGATTATACCATTACTGAGAGGCGAGACCTTCCTT
>JAKSMP010000072.1 GCA_024400505.1 Bacteroidales bacterium
CTATGATTTACTTTTTGATATTCATTAGTGCAATCTTTGTTAATAACATCGTATTGTCGCAGTTTCTCGGTATATGCCCATTTTTGGGTGTTAGTAAGAAAATCGACACAGCTCTCGGAATGGGTGCTGCCGTAACGTTCGTGCTGACATTGGCAACGGTGGTCACTTACCTGCTGCAGAAACTGCTGGTGCTTTGGTCAGTAGAGTTCCTCCAAACTATCTTGTTCATTTTGGTCATTGCTGCTTTGGTGCAGATGATAGAAATTATCCTCAAGAAAATCTCCCCATCCCTCTACCAGGCTCTGGGTGTTTTCCTGCCCTTGATTACCACCAACTGCTGCTTGCTGGGTGTGGCTATCCTTGTAGCCAATGGCACCAACAAACTGCCCGGAGCTATGGAGCATAACCTGCTTTCCGGAACGGTCTTTGCTTTTGCTACCGCCCTGGGATTTGCGCTGGCACTGATTCTCTTTGCAGGTATCCGTGAGCAATTAGCCATGAACAAAGTGCCCAAAGCCATGCAGGGAACACCTATCGCTCTGCTGACAGCCGGTCTGCTGGCGATGGCATTCATGGGATTTAGCGGTGTGGTGTAATATGAAACACTATGCCCTTATTGCGTGCAGCCTTGTTTTGCTGTGCGCTTGCCAACCACAACAGGACATCGTTGTTCTCTTTGACAACGATGCCCATTGTGCTGTCGATGGATATGCTACGATGGCGGCTATGCGCGATTCTGTACTTGAACAAACACCTTATGTAGCAGTCGTCAGTGCCGGTGACTTTGTGCAAGGTGATGTAGTTGGCAGTATTTCACGTGGACAATATGTAGTGGACATCATGAATAGTGTCCCTTACGACTATGTCACTCTCGGAAATCACGAGTTTGACTATAGTGTCCCGCAACTGATGAACCTGAGCGAGCAACTCACGGCCAAAATGCTTTGTTGCAATTTTACCAACTTGCAAACGCATGAGCAACCATTTGCCTCATACGCTATTCATCGTTTTGGCAGAACCAAAGTGGCGTTTGTAGGCGTAGCTACCCCTACAACCTTCAATACCTCTACGCCTACCTATTTTCGTGATGCGGATGGTAATCCCGTATATACGTTTCACCAGCAGGAGACTTTCTCGTTGGTGCAGCAGGCAGCCATGCAGGCTCGCAAACAAGGCGCACAGTATGTCATCGTACTCAGCCACCTTGGCGACGATACGGAAATAGACAATAGTGTTGCTCTGATTCGCTCTACCATAGGTATAGATGCAGTGTTGGACGGACATCAGCACCATGTGCTCAATTCCCGCATTGCCAATGCCAACGGCGATAGTGTTATCTTGGCTTCCACGGGAACCAAATTTCAATATATTGGTGCCCTGACTATTACGCCGAAGCGCAACATCTCTTGTGCGCTTCTTCCTACTCAGGATGCTGCTCGCAGCGAGAGGGTCTGTCATGTCATTGATAGTGTTCATCGGCTTTTGCAGGCAGAAGTGCAGCGCGTGGTCGCTCACTGTGAAGTAACATTAAGCGACTGCAACGAACAGGGAAAACGCTTGGTGCGCCGAGAAGAAACAGCTCTCGCTAATCTGGTGGCAGACGCTATGCGTGCAGTGTCCGGCGCACAGATCGGATGTATTCATGGAGGAAGCGTCCGTGCTCCTCTGCACCAAGGGAATATCACCATGGGCGATGTCATCTCGCTCTTGCCCTTCAACAATACACTCAGTATCGTAGCCATTACGGGCGAGCAACTATTGGACGCTTTGGAAGTCAGCGTTATGCTTTATCCCGAAGAAAACGGAGATTTCCATATTTTCAGTGGTTTGCGTTATACCATCGATCCTACTATCCCCACTTCGGTGGAAATGGACGAATGGAATATGTTTGCTCGCGTGGCATCGACACGCCGTGTCGTTGAGGCTGAGGTAGAGATCAATGGCTGCTGGCAACCTGTTGACCCAACTGCCACTTACACCATAGGAGGACTCAATTATACCTTAGTCAATGGAGGTGCCTCCGGCATGTTTGCATCGGCACAACCTATTGATTGCGAACCTATCAAGGATACCAACGTGCTGCTTCGTTACTTTCACATTTTGGGCGACGTTATCCCTGCCAACCGTTACGCATCTCCACAGCATAATTTCACT
>JAKSMP010000073.1 GCA_024400505.1 Bacteroidales bacterium
AAGCGGCCAAGGACATTGCGGCCAGTATCAACATAAGATATCTCTTCATAGCGTTATTAATATTAATATGGTTATTATACAATAAATATAGTATGATTCAATAATAAATTACTACAATCCCACCACAGGATCCACGAATCGCATCAAAGCCTGCTCTTCGATATCATTGTGAATAGCAACAGAGCGCATCAAGCCATTAATAGTGTACTGCACCAGATATACCTCGGACATAATAGCTTCGGGAGCATCGTCTATGAAGTTTTCTTTCTGGCAACTAATGGCCATCATAGAGGATAACACTACGAAGAGAGAAACGGAAATTATTTTAATTTTCATTTTTTGGATGTTTTAATTCGTGTACGTTATTTGTCCATAAAATATCAATCTGAGATTCAGCTGTAGTATGGAATACGCTGATAGTGTGTGTATGACGTGACACTACTACTAGATCACTGTCATACATTGTGCTGTCGATAACGGATTTATGGTTGTTTTTTGGTGCAATCCACAAGCATATCGAATTGAGTTTATCATTGAGTTCATTGTTCGCCTCGGATAGCTTCGGGACGCCAAAGTCGTTTTGCAGCATTGCCCAAGCGGAGTCGGTAGTGGCCTCTAATACTGTGGCATCAATGGAGAGGGTGTCGTTGACACGATAGTCTTTGACGAAAGAGGCTTTGATGCCGGGAATGCTGAAGTATTTCTGGTAGAGCACGCTGCATTGGTCCAAGGGGGTGGTGCGTGGCCATAGTTTGATGCAGAGGGTGCCTGCCACTATCAGCAAGCAGAGCGCCAGCACCAAGAGCCATGGGGTTGGTTTGTGCAAGAATGGAGTTCGATTCATAGCTGTGAGAGTACTTGGGCAATATCCTCGACTACGGCGGTGTTGTCGGGATAGTTGCTGGTGATGACGCATCCGTTGACCTCTGAGGGTGCGCAGAAGGTGACCACGATGGCTATCATGGCAGCAATGCAGGCTGCCGCCATTCCGTGCTGCGGCCCCCGCAGGGTGCATTGGCTGGATGCAAAACTGAGTGTGGCGCGGTTGGGGTTGCTATGGGCAAAGGCACGCGCCTTCTTAAAACATTCGTAGGCGAGGATAATATAGGCAACTTCGATGGCACAGCATACGATGGTCGCAGGCAGGGTGGCGGCCAGCGAGGGGATGAGGGTGACCCAGTAGATGGCCGCAAACACAAGCACAGCCAGTTGAGCCCAGTGGAGACACATCAGCCGAATGTGAGTGGGCACAGCCATGCGGGGCCGATACTGCCCTGAGGCAGGGCGGCCAGCGGCAGCAAGGGCTTGATCGATGCGGCTACTCTGCTCGTCCCAGAGGGACTGGATTTCGTCCCATAGACGGTCGTTTTCGCCGTTGGGCAGGGGCGACAGGCTTGCTGACGGCCGGCCTTGATCTTCGACGGTTGGAGTCTTAGTCATGTTTTTGCTTATTTAGGGTGATTAGTTTCTGTTTGATGCGGTAGATGTGTTGTTTCACCGCGGCTTCGGTGGAGCCTGTCACGGCGGCAATCTGGGCGTGGGATAGGCGGTCGAGGTAGAGGAAGATAATCTCTTTCTCGTTGGTGGGCAGTTGGTTGATGAGGTCGTAGAGCCGTTCGAGGCGAGCGTCGGTGGTCTCGTCGGACAGGGTGTTGATGAGGTTGAAGCTGGTGGACCTTGAGCTGAGGCCGCTGCGCCGCTGCTGCTTGCGCAGTTCGAAGGTGGCTGTGTTTATGGCCACTCGATAGACCCAAGTAGTGGGGGATTTCTTGTTGCGGCACTTGGGCCAGCCCTGCCACAGGTTGCACACGATCTCTTGGTGGAGGTCATCGATGCTGCTAGGTTGGCGGTCGGTGAAGGCGAGGCACACTCGATAGAGGATGCCTTGCACGCGGCCAAGCATCTGCTCAAATTCGATATGTTCTTTGTCGTTGTTCAACATCGCTATTGATCCTAGTATTGGG
>JAKSMP010000074.1 GCA_024400505.1 Bacteroidales bacterium
AAATGGACGCTATGATAGACATATTGACTGATACTCCGCAATCCAAACTGATACAGATTGCGGAGCGAGTAAAGCAACGCAGATTGGCTTTGCGGCTAACGCAAGCTGCTTTGGCCATACGGGCAGATATTCCCTTGCCTACTTATCGCGTGTTTGAAAAGAGCGGTAAGATTTCTCTTATGGGGTTGCTGAAGATTGGTATGGCGCTGAACTGTTTGGTGGATTTTGATCACCTATTTTCTGAGCCGGAATACAACTCTTTGGATGAAATGTTGAATGCTCGAACTTCTCCCAAACGAAAATTGAAGAAATGATAGACCGCATAGAAATATGGATGCACGATCAGCATGTGGGTAGTATGGGACTCACGGCAGATGGATTGTGCGCGTTTGAATACACCCCGGAGTGGTTGCGTGGCGGATACTCTATTTCCCCCTTCGAGTTGCCTTTGCAGCCTGGTCTGATGATAGCATCACGTCATCCGTTTGATGGGAATTTTGGTGTCTTTGCGGACAGCCAGCCGGATGGGTGGGGAATGCTGGTGATGCATCGCTATATGCAGCAAAAAGGGGTGAATGTGGCCAATCTGAGCCCGTTGGAACTACTATGCCTGGTGGGGAGTAATGGTCGTGGGGCATTGGAATATCGTCCGGATCGTGGTTTGCGCAATACGCAGGAATACCTTTCCTTCGAGCAAATAGCCGCTGAGTCGGATGCGATTCTTAGGGAAGATACGTATATAGGTGAGCATCTAGAGGAGATTGTGCAGCGAGGCGGCTCTCCGGGTGGTGCTCGACCTAAAATTTTTATTCAGCGAGATGGCAAGGAGTGGCTTGTGAAATTTCGTGCTCGTGAGGATAAGAAGGATGTGGGTGTGCGTGAGTATCGGTATTCATTGTTGGCCAAGGAATGTGGCGTTGTCATGCCGGAGACCCGGTTGTTCGATGGACAGTGGTTTGGCGTGGAACGTTTTGACCGAACAGAGTTTGGCAAAGTGCATGTGGTGAGTGCAGCCGGTTTATTGCGGGCAGATTATCGGATTCCCTGTATGGATTATCGCCACTTGTTTGCATTGACGATGCGGCTGACACATTCGATGGAGGAAGTTTGGCAGTTGTTTCGGGTGATGTGCTTCAATGTGCAGATTGGCAATAGGGATGATCATGCGCGTAATTTCTCGTTTATCCACACGGACGGATGGCATCTGTCGCCTGCGTACGATCTGCTACCTTGTGGAATAGAAGGGGATTATCATACTACCTCGGTGTGTGATAACCCTTTGCCAACGAAAGCAGATGTGTTGGCATTGGCAAAAGAGCAAGGGCTAAACATGCAGAAGGCGGAGATGATATGGGAGGAGATGTATAAGCAAACTCGCCAAATACGTTGAGAGTTTCACCCCGCCAACCGCATCGCCTCTCTCAGGGCGTTATATGTGCAAAAACTGGGCGATAATAGGTCAGCAAAACCGGAGCAGAGTAGGTAAGTCGGAGCGAAAAAAGATGGATAGTAATCCCGGACATAGTAGGTGGAAGTGGCTGGAGTGTGGCACATGGCGGAGAAGGATTGAACGCTTGCGCTATTTTAGATTTTAGATT
>JAKSMP010000075.1 GCA_024400505.1 Bacteroidales bacterium
TTAATAATAATAATTCTTTTCGGAGCTTTTCTTACCGCCCAGCACAATGATTTCGGAGATGCAGAGGTCGTCGTACTTCTTGCCGGGAATGGTAGCTGGGATGGCGAATGTGATTTGCTTGACGGCTAAGTATTGGGGGTATCCTAATGTGGCCATACTTCCATCTTCAGATTGCACAGGTCTGTTTGCCATGGGGATGACCAGTGCTTGGTCGGTGAGTCCCTGCCAAGTGAAGGTGCTGGGAATTGCTGTGGGCAGGGTGTCGGGGGTATAGGTATCTTGACGGTTGTCGTAGGAATAGTGGGCAAATGGGTAGTGGATGTCTTTGGGGTCGTGTCCGTATTCATCTTTGCGGTCTTTGGTGCTGACCAGCATGGTTTGTGCACGGCTGTTGTTGATGTAGCTGTTGCGATCTTTGCAATAGCCGTTGTAGAACACGATGCCGGTGACGCGCATAGAGTCTTTGAAAGTGATGGTGATATAGTTCTCGCCTCTAGGGTCGGGCTTGAGCACGGTGGCGGTGGTGAGGTCTAGGTCGGAGAGGTTGGCAGCGGGGTATTTGCTGTCGCTACCCGACACTTTGACTGTATATTGGCTGGGCGGTATGCGGTGGCTGAGGATATCGGCCACGGGTTGGTGATTCAGGTTGGTAGGGCAGAAGAATTCGATTTGCAATGGTTCGGCTTTGGCAAGGTCGAAGTTGCGGGAGAAAAAGGTGTAGAGGTTCTCGTTGACTTTCTTCATGTCCAGTCCGCGAATGCATTGTTTTGCATCAAATTCTCGCCAAGTCTCTTTATCCTTCTTGTTCTTGATAACATGGTCGGTGTGCAGATTCACCTCAAAGGTTTCGGCCTTGCCATTGCCCCAATAGGAGGCTGGGGAGAAGTCGTAGTGGAAGTCATATCCTGCTGGCCATTGCTGGCAGAACTCGCTGCCCAAGCGATAGAGGTCTGTGGCAGTGGAGTTATAAACTTGATAGTCCACCTCCAGCGTCACGGCTTGGTTGGGGGCGATATTGAGAGCGGTGTAGAACCAGCGGCGATAGATGCCATAGATAAGCTGTCGGTAAGTCGTTGCATCCGCATTTTCGGAAAAGAATAGCTGCGACACTCGATTTTCCCAAAGTTCGCCAGTGGTGTCGGCCTTTTCCTCTTCTTTCGTCAAGATTGGCTTGGGTGCAGAAAGCATGGTGTCGGCCGAGCATTGCCAGGGTAACATATTGTTGTTGAGGGTGAAGGCCACATTGCGTATATAGCTGTCGCGCCAACCTATCTCACGCTCTGATTCAGTAAATGGATTGTCTTCGCCCCAGCGTGCTGGGCCGCTGCCAATATAGTCAATGGGGAAGCCGTAGTGGAGGTTGCGGAAGTGCTTGCTGCTGGTGTTGCGCAGCAGGTAGGTCACATGCACATGGGTGTAAGTCCCCATTGGTGTGATTTCCAGGCTCTCCTGCATCAGCTGCACCTCGGGCACATGCACCGCCACAGGTGTGCGCGAGAGTGTCATGGCCGAAAAAGTGGCCACAGGGTCGCCATTGGCCCAGAG
>JAKSMP010000076.1 GCA_024400505.1 Bacteroidales bacterium
AATGGAAATAAATATCCATTCGTAATGGAAATAAATTTAAATTCGAAAAAATAATCGTATCTTTGCACTTGAGAAAAACATTCTAACTATGATCACAAAGACTGACATACAGAGCGTTATAGCGCAACAGATGCGTATTATGGCTTCTTCGGTTTCTTATCCAAGGGAGCAACTTTCGGAGATATCGATACCTTATCCTGGATTTGCCTACATCATTTCGGGCATCAGAAGATGTGGCAAAAGCACGCTCGTGGGGCAACTCTTGCAGCCCAGGATGGACGATTCAATCTATGTAAAATTCGACACTCCGCGACTATATGGATTCACCATGGACCAGTTCCGGCTGCTGGATGCCATCATAGCTGAAAAAGAACCGAAATATCTCTTCTTCGACGAAATACAGGTGGTGGAAGGCTGGGAGGTTTATGTGTTGGGCAAACTCGACGAGGGCTACAATGTGGTGGTAACCGGCAGCAACGCCACCATGTTGAGCAAAGAGCTCGGCACCCGACTGACGGGCCGCCACATTGCCAAGTCGCTCTATCCGTTTTCTTATAGCGAATACGTGGGTTATCGCAACAAAGAGTATTGTGCCAGCAGCCTACGGGAATACCTGGCCGATGGAGGATTCCCCTCCTACCTCACCCTTGGCGATGAGGAGGTGCTGGCACAACTGACCGAGGATGTGCTCTACCGCGACATCATGGTGCGCTACGGTATCAAGGAAAGTCTGCCCCTGAAAAAACTGGCCACCTATCTTGCCAGCAACTGCGCCCGCCTTACCAGCGCCAACAACCTGAGGGATGTCATCGGGGTGAAATCATCACAGACGGTGATAGACTATTTCTCATATCTCAGCGATGCCTACCTGTTCCACTTCGTGAGCAAGTTCAGCTACTCCTATAGGAGTCAGCAGCTCAATCCCAAGAAGGTGTATTGCATCGACACGGGCCTGCAATCGGTGCTCACCGCCTCGTTCTCGCAGGATGCTGGCCGTAGGTTGGAGAATATGGTGTATCTGGAGCTGCTGCGTCGGGGCGGAGAGATACACTACTACGCCGAGCGCGGTAGCGAATGCGACTTTGTGGTGAGTCACAAGAACAAGGTGGATACAGCCATACAGGTGTGCTTGGAAATGGACGATGAGAACCGAGACCGTGAGGTAAAAGGTCTGCTGTCGGCCATGTCGGCATTCGGCCTGGCGCAAGGTGTCATCCTCACCGAGAACCAAAACGACACTTTGATAGAGGACGGTCGGCAGATAGACATTGTGCCAGTGTGGCAATGGTGCCGACGATGAGAAAAAACAGGCGTGCGATTCCACACTCTACATAAATGGTATTCCTGTTTTTTGCTATGATGGATTTTGGCATCCAACACGGGTTGGTTGAGACCAACTTTTTGGTTGGAGACGAGATCATGAGTGAA
>JAKSMP010000077.1 GCA_024400505.1 Bacteroidales bacterium
AAGGTGCGCACTTTGGGCAGGCCGGTGTCGCGGCGATACTCGGGCAGGAGGTTGTAGAAGAGGCGCATGGACTTGAAACCAGGGGTGTATTTGGTCCAAGTACTGATGCCTACCTCGAGTTTGAAAGGGTTGCGGTAATTGCCTTTTTGCGGCTCCATGTTTACGTAATTCGGGTTGGAGTCGGCATAGAACTGTTTTTGTACGTAATTCTTTCTTAGGTTTACTCCGGCAAAGAGGTCGAGCGCCAGGGCAGTTTTGGTAGGTTTGTCAAGCCCCCAACTGAGTTGAACGGGGATGCCTAAATAGAAGCAGCTTTCCACGATGCTCGAGGGTGAGGAAGAAGGTGTGGCTATCTGAAGGAGTCCATTCTCATCCACGGCCACTTGGTTGAAAAATGGGCTTGCGCTCATGTCGAATCTTACGCCTGTGTTCACCCACCACTTGGGCGCAAGTTGGAATTGGGAGTAAAGATCAAACCGTATGCCAAACTGAACACCATTGGATAATTTGTAGGGGCTTGATCCCGGCAGGTTGGAGTTGTTCCAGCGATTGTACAAGGTGATTCCCATGTAAGCATCGTGGATCCAAATATTCTTGTCTTGGTCGTTCACATAGATTTTGCGCAGTGTGTCGGCATCGCAGAGGAAAGAGTCTTTGCGTAGGCGCACTACTTGGGTGCTGTCGGGGAAGGTGTAGCAATCTTTGCCATGGCCCGAGTGCAGGTCCACTATGAGTTCCTTCTGCGTGTAGTTTTTGATAACGATTCGGCTACTCCCATAACCATCCAATGAGATATCGTCTCCTGCCAAGGTGTTGACAATCAAGTCGGCGGCATCTTTGATGTATATGGAGCATTCGCCTTCGCCACGCAGTGTGTCGGCCACAAGTCTTGCGCCTTCACCAAGTTCCATAATCTCTTCGCCTATCGTGAGGTTTTGGGCATAGGCGGTGGCACGATTGTTGAGTGTCAGGTACTTGTTGGCAAAATTTGAATGGATTCTTACCTCTTGGCCTTCCATGTGAAGGGGGGCACGTTTGAGGAATAGTGTCTTCTTCTTGGCATTGTAGCCAAAGATACTGTCGAGATGTTCGCTGTCGGTTTGAGACTGCGGCATGACGAGCGACACCAAGGTGGAATCATCGGTGCGGGGCACCAGCGTGACTTTCCAGCCAGAATTGATGGTGATTTCTGTCACCTTGCCCTCAATGGGTTGGGTGTAGATGACTGTGTTTTGTGCTGTTGCCGTAGCGGTGAGCATCAGCAAGGCGATAATGAGTGAGGAGAGGTATTTCATGGTATTGTTATTGTTTTGTGACTTTAACTGGTTCTCGCGCCGGCTGCTGCCCAGTTAACGTTAAAGTTAATGTCAAAGTTAAAATGCCATAGCCAAGAGCGGTTG
>JAKSMP010000078.1 GCA_024400505.1 Bacteroidales bacterium
CAAATCGAAGGACTTGTAACCAATCAGTCTGTTTCATTCGCATATAAAGGACTCGACTATGGTAGCAGCTACACATTCATCTTGCCAGCCAATTCCGTGCTCGACCTCATGGGCAATCCTTGTGCAGAGCAAATAGTCATCAATTTTACAACAAAAAACCGCGCCACAATAACCAAGGGCAACTACGATTTCATCGTACCCGACATGGGCACATTCAAGGATGCCGTCGCAGCAGCAAACAAACGTGCCAACAAGTCGGAACGCTACCGAATATTCGTTAAGCAAGGCGATTATCTTGTAGAAGGCGATAATGGAGCAATGGTGACAGGCTATAGTGGTGAGAAATATCCATCGCCAACAACAACCATCTCAGCACCAAACATCTCAATCATCGGTGAAGGCATGGACAACACCCAACTCCGCAATCAATGCACCAACTGGCCAGACATAGAGTCGCTCCATAGGGCAGAATTCATATATCTCACCAATGCGACAAGCAACACCTACGTTCAGGACATAACCTTCCGCAGTGGACATAAACTTGGCGACGGACGCTGTGCTGCACTTGAAGATTATGGCAACAAAAACATTTTTAAAAACTTCCGCATGTGGGGAACTCAGGACACTTATTACTCTCGCAATGGTCGTTTGTATTTCGAAACATCAGCCCTCCATGGCAGCGTAGATTATCTCTGTGGTGGTGGTGATGTGGTCTATAATCAGTGCGATCTGGTAATCGAACGCGATGGCTCTGTGCTTTGTGCTCCAGCCCAGGCTCGTAAATATGGCTATGTATTCCTCGACTGCACCGTAAAGACCGCCAATCCATCGCAGTATAAAAACTACAACCTCGGTCGCCCTTGGGGAGAAGGAACCCCTGCAGCCATTTTCATAAACACAACCATGAACATCGTAGCAAGTGCTGATGGCTGGGAAGAAATGAGTGGAGGCTATCCACTTCGTTTTGCTGAATACGGCACAAAGACAGCATCTGGCACACTGATAGATCTCAGTCATCGCAAATCAGTCTTTGGCGACGGACATTATAACAATCCTATTCTCTCTGCCGATGAGACAAAGCAATACACAGTTACAAATGTTCTCGGAGGTGATGACGACTGGAATCCACAATATTACACCGAGCAGGCACCAGTGCCAACGAATGTTGAAATCAATGGAAACACCCTATCATGGGACAATAGCGATTACGTCTTCTGCTGGGCAGTTTGTAAGGACGGATATGTTGTAGATTTCACCACCACACCAAACTATACTATCGACGTTCCAAACCGTTGTCGCTGGTCGGTACGTGCTGCCAACGAAATGGGCGGACTTGGCGAGGCAATCGAAGCCAAAATCTCCGATGGCATCACCAACCCTTCCTTCGAC
>JAKSMP010000079.1 GCA_024400505.1 Bacteroidales bacterium
GAGATCCAATTGGCATATTTTCGGGCGGTGACATGCCGAGCGATTAAAGCGTCGGTTAAATCATTTTGCGCTTTCATGAGCAAACTTTGGGCTGTCATGAGGTCGGTAATATTAGCCATTCCTGCCCGATAATTGACCTCTTGCAGTCGATAGTATTCTTTGGCTTTGTCGAGTGCTTTTTGGCACTCAATGACCAGCCATTGCGATTCCAGCATTTGGTCGTAGAGTTGTTGTGTGCGGAGGCTGAGTTTTTGATTTAGTTCATCCTGTTCCAGTTGAACCTCATCCACATGCAAATCATGCTCACGCAGCTTATGTCCTGTTGCCCACCATTGCGAGATGGGCACAGTAACCGTGACAAACACAGCACCATTTCCCTTTTCACGTCCTAAGTCGTTACGCAAAACATTGGTTTGCAGTTTGCCATACCCATAATTAGCTCCTACAGCGATTTGTGGCAGCGCATCAGCAAGCACCATCTGCCTTTCTAATTTGGCGGCCTGCACTTGAAGGTCCAAGAGTTGCGACTCGGGAGAGCCCCCCGACCCCCAGAAGGGGGAGGGAGAATGGAGAGAGGTGCCTTCTGCATTTTGCATTTTGCATTCTGCATTTTGCATTTTGCATTTTGCATTCTCCATTCTCCATTCTCCATTCTCAACGCCGATACTATCTACTCCTATACTTTGCGCTAGGGCTCTACGAGCAAGTCGCAGCCCATTGTGAAGTTGCACTTGCAGGCGATGGAGCTCCTCTTGTTTGAGTTCAACCTGCATAAGCTCTGTATTGAGAGCCAATCCCGCTTCGACAGCCTTGGATAAAGTGCGATAGATGGTGTCCATCAAGGAGATGGACTGAATAAGTGTCTGCTGTTTTTCTTCCAGTCCCACAATCAGCCAATAGCTCTCTTCCACATCCATCAGCACATCTCGTGCAGTAATATCCCGTTGCAACTGCGCTGCCTCCACACCAACCTGCGCCAATCGGTTACCTGCCACAATCTTCCCCCCCATGAAGACGGGTTGTATGGCCGTTACGCCGACATGGTAACCATATTGAAAAAGCGCCAGCGTATTGTCCAAACCAAGAGCCGCACCATAATTGCCGTAGAGGGTAGTTAGTACGTCTCGTGCGTTGGCATTAGCGACATCGTCAATTCCCAATTCCACCAACGGATACAGGCTGTGATACCCCATTGCGGTGGCTTTGACCTGTGGGAAATAGTTAGTAAACGCATTAGCCTTCACCTGTTTGGCTTTTTCGACTTGGATATCCGCTTTTCGAAGAGCAGCATTATTCATTCGAGCCAGTGACAGGCAAGAGTCCAAAGTCAATGTTTGAGCCTGCGCCATAGAAGGCAAAAGGCA
>JAKSMP010000008.1 GCA_024400505.1 Bacteroidales bacterium
TAGGTCGCCGCCAATCTTCTTTATCAGGGAGTCCGTTCGGACTCCCTTTTTTTGTGGGCGCGACTTCGCTCCGCTGCCCTTTTTCGCCCTTTTTGCGTTATTTGGCTGGATAAATCAAAAAAAAATCGTATTTTTGCAATTCCGCTATGGCGGTAGTAATTTAGAGTTATTAATTGATTAATAGATATTTTCTATATGGCCGAACTGACCGAACAAGAACAGATTCGTAGAAATTCGTTGAACGAATTAAAAAAACTGGGCATTAATCCCTATCCAGCTGCATTGTATGAGGTGAATGCTAAATCCAGTGAGATTTTAGATCAATATCCTAAGGACAATTCCCTTTACCAAGATATTAGCATTGCTGGTCGCATCATGAGTCGTCGTATAATGGGTGCGGCTTCTTTTGTCGAATTGCAAGATTCTTATGGCCGTATTCAGCTATATATTAAACGTGATGAAATTTGCCCTGATGAGGATAAAACTTTATATAACACTGTTTTTAAACGTTTGTTAGATATCGGAGATATTATTGGTGTTAAAGGTTATGTTTTCGTTACTCAGATGGGTGAAGTATCTATTCATGTGAAAAGTTTGACTGTCCTCAGTAAGAGCCTTCGCCCCCTCCCCATTGTTAAAGAAAAGGATGGTGTTGTATATGATGCTTTTAGCGATCCTGAGCAAAGATATCGTATGCGTTATGTTGATTTGATTGTTAATCCTCAGGTACGCAAAGTATTTGAACAACGTGCTAAGATTGTGAATACGATGCGTCAGTATTTCAATGAGCAAGGGTATCTTGAAGTTGACACTCCTGTTTTGCAATCTATTCCTGGCGGTGCCGCAGCTCGTCCATTTATTACTCATCATAACGCATTGGATATTGATTTGTATCTTCGTATTGCGAATGAGTTATATTTAAAGCGCCTTATTGTGGGTGGATATGCTGGTGTGTATGAGTTCAGTCGCAATTTCCGTAATGAAGGTATGGATAGAACCCATAATCCCGAGTTTACTTGCATGGAGATTTACGTCGCATACAAAGACTATAACTGGATGATGGAGTTTGTGGAAACCATGCTTAGTCGTATTGCCATGACGCTTCATAATACTACCAAGGTCAATGTTTGGGGTAATGAAATCGATTTCAAACCTCCTTTCCGTCGTGCGCCAATGTGTGAACTTATCAAAGAGCATACTGGCTATGATGTTTCTGATATGACTGAAGAACAACTCCGTGACACCTGCAAGGCTCTCAATGTGGAGATTGATGACACCATGGGTAAGGGTAAGTTGATTGATGCAATATTTGGTGAGAAATGTGAACACACTCTCATTCAGCCCACCTTTGTTACGGACTATCCTATTGAGATGTCGCCTCTCTGTAAGCGTCATCGTGATAATCCCAATCTTACTGAGCGTTTTGAGCTCTTTGTGAATGGTAAAGAACTTGCTAATGCATACAGTGAATTGAATGATCCTATTGACCAGCTTGGTCGTTTCCAAGAGCAGCTCCGTTTGAGTGAGAAGGGTGATGATGAGGCTATGTTCATTGATATGGACTTTGTCCGCGCATTGGAATTTGGCATGCCTCCCACCTCTGGTATGGGCATCGGTATTGATCGTTTGGTGATGATGATGACAGGAGAGCAAAGTATTCAGGATGTATTGCTCTTCCCACAGATGAAGCCCGAGAAGAAAGCTGTAGTTACGTCTGATGAGGATTTTGTAAACCATGGTGTTGCCGCTGAGTGGGTTCCCATGCTCCGTAAATCTGGTATTAACACTTTGAGTCAACTCAAAGAAGCTAATCCCAATAAACTTTACAACGATTTGAATGGTTTGCGCAAGAAAAATAAACTTGATATTCCTCCTGTGCAGAAAGAAACTGTAGAAGCTTGGATAAACGCATAAGTGTCATTCATTTTAAGGGTTCTAGTCAGTGCCTGGGGCAACGCTAGAACCCTTTTTATATTTTCATGTCATGGAAGTCAAACAATTTGTTTTTAATCATTTTCAAGTCAACTGCTTCGTCCTATGGGATAAGAATACGCATGGCTGTATGATTGTTGATCCTGGTTGTGAAACACCTTATGAGGCAGAATCTCTTTATCAATTTATAGAGAAGAATCAGCTGAAGGTGGAAAGAATTTTGCTTACTCACCCTCATATTGACCATGTGTGTGGTTTGCCCGAAGTGTGCAACCATTATCAGTTACCTGTGAGTATGCATGCCGAGGGAGAAAAGACGCTCCTTCAGGCTGAACTGTATGGCTCTGTGATGGCCTTTCGTGTAAATGATATTGATAAAGTTCAAATATCCTCAATAAGTGATGGTGAAATGTTGGGTAATGTAGAATGCCGTTATGTTCCTGGCCATTGCCCAGGCAGCATGGCTTTTGTGTTGCACGAAGACAAGATGGTGCTTACAGGTGATGCTCTTTTCCGAGGCAGCATAGGGAGAACAGATTTGCCGGGTGGCAATTATGATATTCTGATGAATAGTATCCGTACCAAATTGATGACTCTTCCCGGTGAGTATGAAATCTTGCCTGGTCATGGCGATGTTAGCAGTATTGGTGAAGAGGAAATGTACAACGGATTCTTGAATGCTTAATGGTTATTCAATATGATTTCACCAAAGATTGATCCTTCATGGTTAGAGGTATTGAGACCTCAGTTTGAGTCTCCCTATTTTGCTCAGCTCAAAGATTTCTTGGTAGCAGAACGCCAGCAATACGTTTGCTATCCTAAGGGTAAAGATATTTTTGCTGCATTTGATCACACTCCCTTTGACAAAGTGAAAGTAGTTATTCTGGGTCAAGATCCATATCATGAACCTGGACAAGCACATGGCCTTTGCTTTTCAGTACCACAAGGGGTGTCTGTACCTCCGTCGTTGGTGAATATTATCAAAGAAATTAATTCAGACCTAGGAACGACTATTCCACTAACATGTGGGGATTTGGTTGGATGGGCAAATCAAGGCGTTCTTTTGCTTAACTCCACCCTTACAGTTCGTGCTCATGAAGCCGCATCTCATCAGGGTCATGGTTGGGAGACATTTACCGATGCTGCTATACAAGCTCTGTCTCAACAACGTGAGGGTCTGGTGTTCATGTTGTGGGGTAGTTTTGCTATAAGCAAGGCTCGTTATATAGACCGTAATCGGCACTTGGTACTTACTGCCCCGCATCCTTCTCCTTTGTCTGCCTATCGGGGGTTCTTTGGTTGTAAGCATTTTTCTCAGTGCAATGCCTTTCTGTATCAGCGAGGCTTGACTCCCATTGATTGGACAAAGATAGGTTGATGTAGTCTTGAATAATCGAAAGCCTCTCTTGTAGATGTATATCTGCCAAGAGAGGCTTTCGATTATTCTGTTAGGCTGTATTTCCTAGAAACTTAAAGATGCGCCAACAGACCAAAGAATGGGCAATTGGTCGATTCTTGCAAAAGTGATACGATCGAAATAGAATATATTATTGCGATTGTAAACATTGGTAACACTTACGTTGATGTCAAGTATGGATCGTTTCCCGATGGAAAAACGTCGTTTGCCACTGATGTCAAGTCGATGATAGTTTGGCAGACGTCCGCCATAGAGCTCTCCATAGATCAAACCGAATGATCCATTTGTTTGAGTGTAATCTGTGTTGATACCATCAGCGAATGTGATATTTTCGTACATGCCTTGTGTCTGAGTAAAAGGAAATCCGCTACCATAACTCCATCTACCGCTAATCTCCCATTGGTGCTGATCTCCTAGTTTGACTGTGGTAAGAAGGTTGATGGTTTGTCTGCGGTCGTAGTGAGGGAAGTAAGTTTGAAGTTCATCGGTTCGTTTTACCCAACCTAGTGAATATGTAGCCCAAAGGTAAATCCAATCTATGTCGTAGCACAAACTGAAATCGGTGCCATATGCCATGCCGTTCTCAATAATAAAATCGCTAAGAAGGTATTCGGGCTTCTCATAGGAACCGCCTTGTTGGTATGCAGCATCATTGGCGTCAAATTGTTTATTCCTATTGGAATTAAGCAGTTGAGAGAAGTTCTTGAAATAGATTTCGGCATTACCGGTGAGCTGAGGTGTGAAATCGTATTCTGCACCTAGGATAATGTGCTGAGAACGCTGGACGCAACTGGTTATTTCTTCGCCTTGAAACGTTCCGGGAATATGGAGTGCACCAGAACCTGTAAGGAATCCGTTAAATAGGTTTACAATGTCGTTATCGGAACGTGCGTCCAAGAATATTTGGCTATAGAATCCACCAGCACCCTTGATTCGGAACTTATCTGTAGCATTGTATTTAACAGAGATTCTGGGCTCTAAACAAGGAGTGTTCAGTGATGCATAGTATTGGAATCTTAGTCCTGGGTTCACTAGCCATTTGCCAGATGTAAGTTTATAGGTGATGTAAGCGGCTAGGCTGTTAGTGTTCTCATTCTGGCTGCCATCCACGCCATAGGCGTTAGTATAGCTATAGTCTGTAGAATACATCTCCATGGCAAGGCCATATTTGATGCTATTGCTACCGATGTAATTTGTGATATCCAAACCCATATTGAAGCCACTGATGCCACTATGTTTATCGGCATTGGAAGCATCTTTGAGCGTGATAAGGTAATCGGAATAGGCTACATGGCCTTGGAGGATGGAGCTAGAACCAGTTACCAGCATAAAGTTGGTGCCTAGTCCTTTGTTCTTCCAATGGTAGTCGGCAAGACCTTGATAATTGCTTACGCTATCATCAAAGTTGAATCCGAAAAAGCTGATTTTGCTGCCTGTGCCAGAATTAATTGTCAGTTTCCCGTATAAATCCAAGAAGTCGTAGGGTAGGGTGCTGCTGATGTAAGGGTATATGAATTCTGAGGTTTTAGATAAGAAGGAATTCTTGGCCGAAATAAGATAAGTGATGGTGGAATGATTATCTCCTTTTTCTTTCTTGAGAGGGCCCTCTAAGATTAGGTTGGCTCCAAATGTATTGAATCCAACTTTTCCACTATGTCGCTTTTTGTTTCCGTCGCGCGTGTTGATGTCCATCACAGATGAAAGTCGTCCGCCGTATTCTGCCCCAAATCCACCAGAATAAATATCGGCATTGAGAATGATGTCTGTCTCAAAGATAGAATAGAGACCGATGGAGTGGAAAGGATTGTAGGCTATCATACCATCCAGTAAGCAGAGGTTTTGTATCATTGATCCGCCGCGGATATATAATTGTCCACCCTGGTCGCCAGTAGAGTTGACGCCGGGTAATACCTGCATGTATTGGGCCAGGTCGGCAGTGCCTCCGATTGAAGGCATCTGCATGATTTGTGCTGCCGATATTTTTTCCACAGAAACCTGTGTTTGCAATTTGCGCTCTTCTGTGCGATTGTCGCTAATGGTTACCGTCTTGAGTGTCTTGCTCTCTGTGTTGAGCGTTATGTTGCGCACAATGGTTTCCCCTTTCTTGATGGTGATTTTCTCGGTATATTCTTGGTATCCCATGAACCTTACGCGTAGCGTGTACTCGCCAGCCGGCATCTTATTGATAAGATAAAATCCGTTGATATCAGTGGCATTGCCATATTTGGTTCCGTCCAACACCACATTGGCAAATGGGATAGCTTCGCCTGATTCGCCATCGGTCAACAGACCTTTGATGGTTTGAGCATTGAGGGTGACAACACTGATAAATAGGAATAATAGTAATATACGTTTCATCTATGATTAGTGAATGATTTTGAAAATTAGTTCTTTGAGGATTTCACCTTCGGTGAAAGTTCCTACGGCTGTGATTCCTTTTACACGAAGGTCGGCTTCGTGCAGATAACCGATGCAGCTGGCCAGTTTGCCAAGAGAGTAGTTGCGAGCTGCGGCTTGATAATCTTTGAGGTAATAGGGGTGTACGCCAATCATCTTGGCAGCATCTGCAGGATTAGGGGTTTGGTGCAGAATCATTATTTTGATAAAATAACCATACAACAATCCTAGCAGAGGAATGATGCTATTCCCTTTGGGGTTGGCGGCAAAGTAGTTGATAATCTTGTTGCATCTCACTACGTCGCGGTTCCCGATGGCTTTTTGCAGTTCAAAGGAATTGTATTCTTTGCTGATGCCGATATTGCGTTCAATCACATCTTCGGTGATGTCGGAGCCTGCGGGTATGTTGATGAATACTTTGTTGAGTTCGTTTGCCAGTTTGCTGAGATTGTTACCCGTGAATTCTGCTATGAGGGTGGCCCCTTGAGGTGAGATCCGATAGCCTTGCTGGTTTACGTAAGTGCCTATCCAGTTGGTGAGGTTGTCGTCTTTTATCTGTTTTGTTTCAACGATTATGCCAACTTTGTCGATGGCCTTATAGGCGCGGGTACGCTTGTCGAGTTTCTTATTCCTATAGCAAAAGACCAAGATGGTTTGGTTGTGTGGGTGCTCAAGATAGTCGGCCACTTGCTCCCAAGGGTGTGATTGAGTTTCTATGTCTTGGGCCTCTTTCACCATCACCAATTTGTGTTGCGACATCATGGGGAATTGCTTGGCTGTGGCGATTACGTCCTCCATCACAGTCTCTCGACCATAGACTACACACTGGTCGAAATCACGAAGGCTTTCATCTACAATATTGTTTTCGAAATAGTCTTGCACTATATCGATATAATAGTTCTCTTCACCTGTAATCAAATATACTGGGGCGAAGATTCCGGCTTTTATGTTGTCAATTAACTGTTTATAGTCTTGTGTCATTCTCTTCTAAGAGTGCGAGTTGCTTCTTATTATATAATTCGTACTATTTATATAATCAAATTGCAAAGTTACGCTTTTTTTTGTAATAAGATGAAAATATAATCTTAATAAAATATCGCAAGGAGGGTGTCTTGGCGTTTATCCAATTGATAGCCATTTGTTTTGGCTATGGATGATTTTCTGCTGTTGTGCTACCTATCGGCTGATTCGACGGATAGAGTGAAGGTGATGAGTGAGTTGGTGATTGTCAGTATTGATGATTCCTTGCTGGGTGAGCGTGTCAATGCGCACTTGGCCAGAGGCGTGAATGATGCGGTTCTGCCCCATATAAATGCCCACATGGATGATGCGCCCTTGTGGGTTGGCAAAGAAACATAGGTCGTCGCATTGGGCATCAGCTAGCGTGTCAATTGGTAAGCCTTGGCCAACTTGTTGGCTAGCGTCTCGGAGCAGTTTAATACCGCATTGCATGAAGCAAACTTGAGTTAGGCCAGAGCAGTCGATGCCCATTACTGTTCGCCCACCCCAAAGGTAAGGTGCATCCAAATATGTGTTTGTTGCCACTTGGCTAGGACTGCTCATATTGCCCATTTGTGCAGGTCGATAAAAACTGTCCATCAAGCGATATTGTTTGTTGTCCACCCATCCGGTGTATCCATCATAGTCGCATTTGATGAGGGTCCATTTCTCTTGTATGTCCAGGAGTTCGAACGTATCGTTCTTCAATAGTTGATTGACCATTTCGGCCTTGTCACTAGGGTCAGAGCGCATGGGCACAGCGCTTAAAAAACAATAAGCCTTCAAGGTGAGAGTCAGTTAATATGTTTGTGAGATTAATCCGTTACAATCGTCCGTGTTCTACCGATATGACAATGCGGTTGATTAGATTGTCTTCTTTGTTGTGTTTGGGGTCAAAACCTGCTTTGAGGTTGTATCCAAATAGTCGGGCAAAGGTTTGATAGAATCCTGCTCTGAGTTTGCCTCTAAGTTCATCCACAAGCACGTACGAGGTTCGGCCTGTTTCGCGGTCGATAAGTTTCAGCAAAACTTTTCCTTGCGCAAAAGTGCAGGCTTTCAGTTCATCACTGAAATCGGCCAGCAAGTCCTTCTCGGCAGCTTTGATTGCTTCCTTGCGGTCTTTTTTGGGCAGGTCGGCTATACGTCTTTCTAGCTCGTCAAGGCGTTGTTTGCCTATTTTGGCGTAAGGGAGCATCTTCTTCACATTGCGAATCAATTTTTGGTTTTTGCGTATCTCATCTTGGGTCAAAAGAGAGGATGATTCGCATATCTTCACTTCTTTCAAGCGATAAGAGGGCATGGTGTCGCCATCCACTATCACGCCAGGCCTAATCAATAGGTTAGTGACCACCTGTCCTTGAGCTTGAAATGCGTTGAATAGGATGAACGCAACTGTTAATATGATGAGTCGGAATCTCATAATCGATTTCCTTTTTTTATCAATAACTCAATAATGTCGAAAATATTTTGTAATTTTGCACCATGAAAAATACCTTGGCTGATTTTAACTTTTTTTACACTTTCTTGCGTCCCGGAGTGGACTATGGCACTTACAACCATTATCGTAGGGTCATCATCAAAGGTCGTGAAAACCTGCCAGTAGGGGAACACTATATCTTTGCCCCTTGTCATCAAAATGCGCTGATGGATGCACTATTGGTGCTTAATATCACGCACAAACCGGTGGCGTTCCTTGCTCGTGCTGATATTTTCCGCCAACCTGCGATTGCTTGGTTTCTCAATTTTCTGCGCATCAGCCCTGTGTATCGTATTCGCGATGGTCGTGATCAACTCTCGCGCAATGAAGTAGTGTTCAACAACGCTCGCGAGGTAATTGAGTCGGGGATGCCTCTCTGCTTGATGGCCGAGGGAACACATAATAATAAGCATCAACTCCTTCCATTGGTTAAGGGCATGTTCCGCATAGCGGGTGAGACACAGAAGTCATTGGGTGACAAACCTCTGTATATTGTTCCAGTGGGCTTCGATTATGATGAATATCAGCAGCCTTTTGCTAACGTGTGCCTCAATATAGGCAAGCCTATAGATATTCGTCCGTTTATGGATGAGTATGATACCAATGAGCCTGTTGCGCTCAATCACATGCGCGATGCCCTCGCCGTTGCCCTCAAGGGGCAGATTCATCATGTGTGTGCCCGTGAACGATACGATGATGAGTTTGCCTATTGCCATCTGCTCACACAAGAGACGCTCCGCAACCTAGGGTTAAAAAACAATGCATGGGGGCGTTTTATGGCTCGCAAACATATTTCAGAGCAGATAGCCCAGATGCCAGAAGAGGAACGCCAAGTTTGCTACGACAAGGGTGCTGCATTTGCCGAACGAGTGCAAAAGAGCGGTGTCCCATTGTGGTTTGCATCTAAAGGATGGACCAAGGGCAAGTCGCTGCTGGCTCTCATTGCAGTGGCTCTCACAGTGTTGGCTATTATCCCCATTTGGCAACAGTGGCTTATCTGTAATCTGATTGTATTCTTGCCCACTTACGGTTTCGTTAAGAAGAAGATTGCAGATACTCAATTCCGCAGTTCGGTGAACTTTGGGATAAGATTGGCACTTACGTTCTTATACATTTTGATAACGGGTATTGTGTTTATTATCACCAAGGGTTTCTTGTATGCTTTGGGCATGGCAGTGTTGTGCTTCTTGAGTGTGCATGTCACTTCCCGCATGTTTATCCTCTTGCGGGATGTTTATTATTCTTTCAAGTTTTGACATTCGTACTCTGCTAGGCCTTTCCCCCGCTGCTGCTTATCCTCCAGTAGAACGTTAACTATGCTCCTTTTTGAGTAATAAGTAGGCCTTTCGTTCGGTCGTTGCTTATGATAAATAAACGAGTCTATAGACTCGTTGCTGTGGGTGTCTATAGACTCGATGCATGATGAGTCTATAGACTTGCTTATTTGGGCGCAATTGACGATATGACTCTAGCGTAAGCAAGATGTGCAGAAATCCTCAGTTACGGATTCCGCCTAAACAAACTAATGTCGTCTGCTGAGAGTCGTTTCTCTATGTCACTCAACAGGGCAGTAGTGCATGGGATGAATATGTTGCGTGGGGATGGTTTTCATGAATTGCATGGGTCCGCGCAGCATCTCTTGCCCCAAACGATGATCAACAGGAATCATGGCGTGGTGGAGGGTGGAAAAGCTTTCCTTGATTTCTCTGAGTGTGGATAAATAAAGCTTTTCCATCTGATCGGGCGTGATACGCACCAAAGCTGAACTAGGAAGGTCGTTGTTGGGAAAATACCAGTTGTTGTTGTCTCCCGCATGGTAGAAAGTGGTGCCATCATTCAGCTTTGTAACAGTGCAAACACCAACATCGGTGGAGTGGAAGCAATGGATTGAAAAGTGTGGTGTATTCACCACGGTTCCGGCTCGCAGTTCTGCTATAGGTAATTCCTTGGGTATGCGACGACGACGGATGGTGTCGTAGGAGGGTAGCAGATGCCAGTTGGGGTGTTGTGTGCACCATTCCAATATGCTAGGGTTGTAATGGTCCTGATGGAAATGCGAGATGACAAAATACACGGCCTGCCCTTTGTCTTCTGCGGCATCAAGCATTTGTTGCAGCTCCCCCTCTGGGTCCTTCCAGTAGTCGTATATGATGAGGCATGCCGAGTCTTCTACGGCAAAGCAGCTGTGATAGATATAGTGTAGGGTCATGGCGTCAGAATGCCTTGGGGGCAAAGTCTATCATGATAGCTTGCTCGTCAAAGTGTATGTCCTGAAGGTCAATGTTCTGGAATATCTGGGCGGTGTTTGGGTTTTTGCCTAGAGCAAGCAGCAATTGGCCGTTGTCAAGCATTTCTATCATATCTGCTCCTGGTTGGTTCTTGGCTTGGTTCAACGCTGCTTTGATCATATACTGCATGGCCGAACCTCCTCCAATGGAAAGATAGATGTTGCTGCCTTGGATGGTTTCAACGTTGATATCCAATCCCACAGAGCCCATTAAAGGGACTTTATGGGAGATGCGTAGGGTGTGAGGTCCACCAAAACACATGGGGAGTTCTTTGCCAGATTTCTTGGAGATGAGGCCTTGTACTTCGGTGTATGTGAGTCTAAGTTGCATTTGCTATTTGTATTTGTTTATTATTGTTCGATTAATTAATTGTGGTGGTGTGTATGATGAGCTTACTCATTGTGGTAAGGCTCGTTGTGCAGGATTGTGAAAGCTCGGTAAAGTTGTTCGATGAAGAATAGTCGCACCATCTGGTGGTTGAATGTCATTTGCGAAAGTGAGATTTTGTCGTGAGCGGCAGCATAGACGCTAGGGGCGAACCCGAATGCCCCGCCTACAACAAACACAAGGTTTCTTACCCCAGCGTTCATTTGCTTTTGCAGATATTGCGAGAATCCTACCGAGGTGTGTTCTTTGCCGTGCTCGTCCAGCAACACTATACGGTCAGCTCCTTGGAGCTTTTTGAGCAGCAGTAAAGCCTCTCTTTCCTTAATCTCGTTGGGTGAGGCTCCTTTTTGATCCTTCAGGGCAGGTATCACATCTACTTCAAAGTTCACATAGTGTTTCAACCTCTTGCAATATTCTTCCATACCTTGCTGGATGTAAGATATATCGGTTTTGGAGATAACAAGTAGTTTGATGTTCATCGTTTGATGTTTAGGGTGATAAATGGTGCTAGGCAACGGAAAATGTTGCTGATGAGCAATACGTTGAGCAGTCTTGACGAAATGCCTTTGGACCCATTTCGGTGAGTGTTATAGAATCCATTGTCCACGGTTACCCTCCATTGGTATGGGGCAACTAGGCGCTGATATTCCTCAATGGGCAATATTCGTTCGGTCCAACTGCTTGTGGCAGGGTCGCAGGTGTTGTAGGGGTCGTTTATCTGAAAGGGCTGGTTATGCTCAACAGCCAGCAGGGTGTCGTCATAATTGAGCCCTCGTGTGTTGTCTGCCCAATAGTCAAGCTGTTCGTTGCTCATTTGGCGGAAGCTGTGTTGGATGTGGTGGCGGCGCTGTTCGCGAAATCCTTGTGGACCCTGCTCGTCGGCAATCATTACATTTCTAAGTCTATTCACAACCCTAGGGTTGAATGGAGTAGAGCCGGTGGTGAACAGCATGTGCATATCTGGATTGATGTTATGCAGTAGGGCAAAGAAATCCTCAAGTCGGTAAATGTGCTCAATCACATCCATCCCCATCAAGGCATTGGGGCGGATGCCCTGCTCTGTGCAGTATTGTAGCAGCGCTTCGGCATCGCCATGGATGATTGCATCTGGTCCGTAGCCTAGGTGCTCGGCAATGGCATGGACGGTTTTCACTGCTTGGGAGTTGTAATCGACGTAGATTACTTTGCCAACACCCATTTGCTTGAGGGTGAAAGATAGAAAACCATGCCCTCCGCCGTAGTCCACAATAGTCAGTTCCTGTGGGGTTTGGGTTTCTTGTTGCAGCACACGATGGATGCTCTTGCGATAGATGTGTGTGTAGTAGTCGAGGTTGGGCAGCATACGCAGAATATAGCGTCGGCTATACTCGCTTATGGGGAGAGCATTGTAGTCGATGTTTTTAATATCTTTCATTATTCAATGTGTAACAATTGTCGGACAAAAGGGATGGGACTTTTGAACATTTGATAGTATGTGGTTGGGGTAGCACCATATAGTTGGTAGGATTGTGCTATGCTTGGCACCATGCTCCCCTCAAAGTCAAAGCTCTTGCACCTTCCGCTTAGTTGTTGGATGATGTGCCAGAAGAGTAGGGGTGAAGCTCCGTTGTGGTGGCCTTCGGGGTTGAGGGCGGAGAGTAGTGCATAAGCGCAACGGCTGTCGAATGCCACAAACCGTGCCGCATGAATCTTTTCTGCAGTGTCACTCACAGCCAAAAGTATGCCTTGCTTTCGCTCCAGCGAGCAGGTGATAACTCTCTCCATAAAGTCAGTAGTGAGCAAATCTTGCTCTCCGCGCGATTGCCAGTACTGCTGATGCATGATGGCAAATTCATGTGGGGTGATGTCGCAGGGGTGAAGCTCTTTTTCTGCTTGTCGTATTTTGCGTTGTCGGCTGCTTTTGGCAAATCGATTGAATACCTCTTGTGGCTGCGATATGTCATCGATGCGATAGGTAACGCGCTCTGAGGGGTGAAACCTTTTCCAGCAAAGTGACAAAGGAGTGGAAGGTGCAAAATTCTGATTGAATAGAGCTAGGTGGAGCGATTGTATTTGCTTTGCTATTTGGGTGGAGTTTACCTCAATGTCGGCACCATCCTTAAACCAAGGCCCGTTATACTGTGTGAGTTGTGGCTGCAAAACATATCTTAGTCCAAATTTTCTGCCAATCAAATAAGGCATGGCGGACTCAATTTGCCCATCATGCTGTGCAACCAGGGCCACGTCCCATTGTTTGCCGTGGCACACCGTTTCCATCCACCAATATTGCAGAAACAGAGGGATGTTGTCTCCCTCTGTTTCGCATAGTGCCTTATATCGGTCTTTGTTGGTCAAATAAAGGCTATTGAATTTTTACTGATACACGATTGTTTGCTGTGCGACCAGCCAGGGTGTTGTTGTCGCCCACTGGGTCGTCCTCGCCACGGGCAATCACTTCGATGCGATTCTCGGCAATGCCACGCTTCATGAGCGCTTTCTTGATCTCTACAGCACGCTGGCGCGAAAGCCCCATATTGTAGGTCTCGGTACCTACGTTGTCGGAGTAGCCTGTGAGCAGCACCTCAAGGCCTTTTTCTTGTTTGAGATAATTGGCCAAGTCGTCAAGCTCTGCATTGTAAGAGGGCTGGATGGTGGCATCATTGGCAAAGAATTTGATTTCGGCAAAGGTGCGAGCGTTCTTGGCAGGGCTCTCCAGCAGATCCACCTTCTTGGAGCTGAAGTCGCAGATAAGGCCTACGCGGATGAGGTCGTCTTCGGGTTGAGGCTCGGTGTAGTAAGACTCGTCTTTCCAATAACGCCAGTCGATTTCAGCCACCTTGTATGCCACTTTGTTTTTCATCTCTTTGTCGATGAGTATGTCGCGGAAATAGTCCAACGAGATGACTGCTTCCATTTGTGCTTTTGCAATCAATTCATCTCGGGTGTCTTGATCCTTGATGTTTGGGTTGACTGCGTAGATTGCATAAATGTGCATGGGAATGCGGCCGGCACTGGTGAGGTAGTCCATCACAGGGTCGAATGTCTCCCAGTTGCGCTTGTCGTCCTTCTCCCATTTGATTTTACGGAACTTATTATAGTCGAAGTTGATAAAATAAGATTTCTTGCCATCAAAAGTGGTGAATTTCCATACTGTGTCGTAGGCTGTTTCGCGCACCTTGTGTTTGCCGTTGGGGTCGATAATGGGCTCAGTCTTTTTTCCCTTCTTGGCATCTCCAGGAAGGAAAGACTGCTCGTAAAGGCCGCCGGGGGTGGGATGCCAGCTGGTGTCGGCCTTGTTGCCTAGCCATATACGCTTGTTGTTGCCCTCTTTGGCAATTTCGGTTGTGGGTTTCTTTTTGCGATACTGAGCTTGAACATTGGCAGCGGGCAGCAGAAGCAGCACGGCCAGCAATAAGAATAATATGCGATTTTTCATCATTATAATAATTCTATTATTAAGGTATAACGAAGATATTGATAAATTATTGTTGTGGGTCGCGAATAGTTCCGTTTTCACACACGAGTAACCGTGATTGGAACTTGTCTATCATCATAAAGTCGTGGGTGGAGATAAGCATGGTTGTGCCTGTCTGTTGGTTGATGTTGACCAATAGTTCCATGATATCAGAAGATGTGGCGGGATCGAGATTGCCAGTGGGCTCGTCGGCAAGGATGAGGGTGGGGTTGTTGATTAGTGCGCGGGCAATGCCTACTCGCTGCTGTTCGCCTTCGGAAAGGCGGTAGATGGATGATTCTGATTTGTCGGCAATGCCAACTGCTTGAAGGGTCTTCTCGATCTGAGGCTTGATGTCGGCATTCTTCCACCCTGTGGCTTTGAGTACAAATGCCAAATTCTCATATACGTTGCGGTCTTTGAGCAAGCGGAAATTCTGGAAAACGATGCCTATTTTGCGACGCAGCAGTGGGATTTGGCGGCGCTTGAGGTGGGCCAGGTCGTAGCTGCAAACAGTTATTTCACCCTTATCGATTGGTCTGTCGGCATAAAGGGTGCGAAGAAATGAAGTCTTGCCTGCGCCACTTTTGCCAATAAGATAAACGAATTCTCCGGCATTAATCTGCAAGTTCAAGTCGGATAGCAATGTGCCCTCTTCGTGGCTGATAGCTACATCTTTAAGCGATATGATAGGGGTCTCCATAAATACTATATTTCTTGCAAAAATACTATTTTTTTTTCATTTATTCATATTTGCTTTATCTTCTGCGCCAGAATGCTCGGGTGAAAAGCACAATCACGGTAAGGCATTCCAGTCGGCCCATCACCATCAGGAATGAACAGATAAATTTGGCCAAAGGAGTAAATGCGCTGTAGCAACCGAAACCACCACTGAGGCCCAACCCTGGGCCATATCCTGTGACGCAGGCAATGGCCGCCCCAATGGACTCGGTGGCACTAATACCGCTGAGCATCAACATCATGATGCCGCAGAATATTACAGCAACATAGATAAGGAAAATCACCATCACATTGGTGATGATATGGGATGATACAGGACGCTTGTTCAGTCTTACTTGGTTTACAGAGCGTGGGTGTAATCTGTTGCGCAAAATCATTCTCACATTTCGTACGAGGATAAGTACGCGCATGGTTTTGATGCCGCCCGATGTTGAGCCTGCCATGCTACCGCACAAGGAGAGCATGACAAAAAGGAAAGTGATGGGCACCCACCATTGCGAAGTGTCGGCCGTAAGCGATCCAGTGGTGGTGATAACGCTGATGGTTTGGAATGTGCCTTCTCGCAACGCATCTGCCCAGCTGTAGTTCATGTTGAAGCGCAATGCTATCACCACAAAGATAATGGATGCTACCAGCATGATGATGAAGCAACGTATTTGGTCGAACTTGTTGTGCAAGCGCTCCCAATGGAGGGAAAAGAAATCATACATCAACGAGAAGTTGATGCCGCTCAGCAGCATGGCTGCGGATATGATATATTGCTGAGTGTGTGTTGTGTGCTGAAGACTGTTGTTGTAGATAGAGAAACCTCCGGATGAAATATTGGTGAATGTGGTGTTGACCGCATCCCAAACATGCATGCCGCTTTTCCATAGGAACAGGATGAATGCCATGGTGAGCATTACATATACTCCTAGTGTGCGTCTGATGGTTGCAGCCATAGATTTTGTCTGTTCGTTGGAATTGTCGGCACCCGATGCTTCGGCGGTATAAAGGGTGTATCGGTTGATGCCCATAGAGGGTACTAGTGCCAATACCATCAACACGATGCCAAAACCGCCAAACCATTGTGTCATGCTGCGCCAGAGCAATACTGATGCGGGTATCCACTCTACGGCAGAGAAGATGGTTGCTCCTGTTGATGTGATGCCAGAGGTGGATTCAAACAAGGCGTCGCTGAACTTAAGCGTCACTCCCGTTGTGAGGAAAGGCAAAGTGCCAAAAACAGATAGAACTACCCACATCAATACCACGAGCAAATAGGACAGATGTCTGTCGGCCAATCGCTTGTGGTGTGAGAAACTGACGGCAAGCATCAGCCCTACGAAGAACGTGAATAGCCCAGATACTGTGATGGCCTGCCATGTGCCGTCGTCGAAGTGCAAAGCAGGTATCAGGCAAGTGAGCATCAAAGCTCCTTCCACCACCAGGACAATGCCTAGAATCTTGAGTATGTATTTAATGTCTTCGATATCAAATTCCTTTCTTATTGTGTTATCTGCGTCGCCAGTAGGCTGGAGAGAAGATAGCTATAAGTACAAACAGTTCCAGCCTTCCTGCCAGCATCAGCACGGTGATAGTCCATTTGGCCAAATCTGGCAGCATAGCATATTCCAAATCACCACCAAGGTTGTTGATAAGTGGCGAAGGACCCAAGTTGCTAATATTGGCAGCCGCCATGCATATTGCATCGGGAATGGAAGATCCGCAGAGCGTGAGCACAAATGCCCCTATGACGATAAAGCTGAGATAGAGAAACACGTAAGCAAAAATCTTGTTGATGTATTCTTTCTCCACCACTTTCTTGTTCATTTTGATGCATATCACAGCGTTGGGGTGCAGCATTCGTGTGACGTAGTTGCCTATGTATTTCGTCACAGTCATCACTCGCCATATTTTGATACCGCCTCCAGTGGATCCAGCCGAAGCACCAATGATGATGAGCATGAACGTGAATACGCTCACAAGAAACGACCAATGCCCTAGTTTGGGCAAATAGAATCCGCACGACGACATGGTAGATGCGATGTGGAAAAGGCTGTAGCGTATCGACTCTGAAGGCTTGTTTCCTACCGAAATGAATGCAATCGAGCATACCGCCACCGAGAGGAACATAAGGCCTAGGTAGGTGCGCAATTCTTGGTCGCGTGCCATTTGCCTCCATCGTCCGGTGATGAGCAGGTAGAGCTCAGCCAAGCTGATGCCGCTCAATATCATAAAGATGGTAATCACCATCAACGATCCGTTGCTCAGCATGGATAGTCCGTCGTGGTAGGGAAGGAATCCGCCGGTGGATACCGTGCTGAAAGCAATGCAGATGGAGTCAACAATAGGGACACCGGTGACGAGCAGCAGCACCATCATCAGCAAGGTGATAATGGTGTAAATCCGCCAAAGACGCGACACGCTTTTGGATAGGTGTGGATGGAGCCTTCGTTGCTGTGTGCCGCTAAATTCGGCATCAAACAGCTGTCGGCTGGTGAGCCCTAGGTTGCTGAAGATGGCCACCACAAAAAGCAACAATCCAATGCCTCCAATCCATTGAGTGAAGGAACGATATACGAGTAGGCTAGGGGGTAACTCTTCGGGATAAGGTACGACCGAAGAACCCGTGGTGGTGAATCCGCTGAAACTCTCAAATGCGGCATCGGTGAAAGATGCCATGTCGCCCAAGAATAGATAGGGCAGGGTTCCGCATATTGGCACCACTATCCAAATGATAGCCGTAATCCAATAGCTTTCCATCTCCTTGAGCTCGTAGTCGGGATTGCGCCCCAGGATGTTGCGCAACAGCATGCCTGCCATGAGGATAAGCAGAGCCGAAGCGATGATGGCAAATTGTGCCCCGTCGTGGCTGTGGAGGGATACGGCTAGAGGCAACACCATGCTTATCGACATCCATGTGAGCAGGATGCCGGTGATGTGCACGATGAGCTTGAAGTTGAATTTCCTTATTCCCAGTCGCTCTACGGGCAGTTCTTTGATTCTATTTATCTTGTGCTGGCTCAAGGACGTGTTCTGTTATTCGAAAAGACGTGCCACGTGATTCATGGCTTTGGGAAGGGTGAAAACGATTACTTTGTCGTTGGGCAGCAGCTGCATCTCGCGGGTGGGCAGTATGCTCTTGCTGCCTCGAATCACGCCGCCGATAGCAGCTCCTGCAGGCAGTCGAAGTTCGCGCAGGGTGCACTTGGTAGCAGGGGCACCTTTGCGCACATTGAACTCTATCAACTCTGCATTGGTGCCGCTGAGCCATTTACCTCTGACGGCTTCGGCCTTAACAATAAAGCGTGATATGTAGCTGGCTGTGATGAGTTTCTTGTTGATGATGGTGTCGATGCCAATGTCCTGAGAGAGAGAAATGAACCCAGTGTTCTCTACCAAAGCGATGGTGCGTTTCACACCCAATTTCTTGGCATGCAAGCAGGTGAGCACATTGGTTTCAGAGCTGTCGGTCACGGCAATAAAAGCATCGGCATTCTGTATGCCTTCTTCTTTCAGTAGTTCAATGTCGGTGGCGTCGCCATTGATAACGATGGTGTTATCCAGCAGGTTGACTGCTTCGTCGCACTTCTGTCGCGATTCATCAAAGAGCGTAACGTTAATTTTGTTCTCCAATGCTTGGGCCGCAAGACGTCCAATGCGGCCGCCACCCACTATCAAGGCTTTGCGGATGGGCACTTGCCGTTTGCCCGACACTTGCATGATGGCCTCCATCTGGTTGGGACGTGATATCACGTAAACATTGTCGCCGGGGTTGATCACCGTGTCGGTGTGAGGAATGATGATGTCGCCGTCGCGCACGATGGCCACAATGCGCACCTCCACAGTGTTGTAATTCTGTATCAGCTCGCGCACCGTCTTGCCCACCACAGGCGACTCGTTGTCCATGCGAATGAGGTACATGGTGAGCAACCCGCTGCTGAAGTCAAAAAACTCTCCAGCCACAGGGTTGTTAATCAAGTTGGTGATTTCTTTCACGGCAATTCGCTCGGGGCAAATCAACTCATCCACGCCCAAATCGCGGAACATGTCTCGGCGCTTCGGCGCCAACAGCTCGGCATTGCTGATACGAGCCACGGTTTTCTTGGCTTTGAGCTTTTTGGCCAGCACGCAACTCATTAGGTTGATGCTTTCGTCGTGCAGCACAGCCAGAAAAAGATCACAGTCGGCCACATTGGCCTCTTCCAGCACCTGTGGCGAAGTGCTGGACCCGATGATGGTCATCAAGTCGTTCTCTTTCTCCAGACGTTTCAAAAGTTCCGAATTGGGGTCCACAACAGTGATATTGTGGTTCAATTCCGTCAACGATTTGGCGAGGTAAAATCCAACCTCTCCGTCACCTGCAATAATTATATTCATTAATTTTATGTCAAAAATTAGCGTGCAAAAATACTCAAATTTTCTCATTCATGTAGAATAATATTTCTCAAGCAACGTGCTATGTGCTGTGTGGAACATATTTAGCTCGCCGCTATCATTGATTCTTCCTACTTCTCAAGGCCGAAATTTTCTTATCACCAAGGCCGAAATTGATACCCTTCAAGGGTGGGTGTTCGTATAGTGCCTGTATAGCGGTTGTATGGTGCCTGTATCCCGGAGCCTAAGCGAAACTAAGGCGAAAGCAAGGCGTAAGTATGGCCCAACCTCAATCGTTGCTTTGGATTTCTTTTATCGTAAGCAATGATTTGTCGGAAGGGTAAGCATGGGTAAAGGTGTATGAAATGGCTTGTTTTGGTATAAGATAAAAAAATGATGGTTGGTGGCTTATTTTTTCTGTTATTCAAAAAAAAGACGTACTTTTGCAATTTAAATAATTTTAGTATTATGGAAATAACACGTACTTTTGACTTGTTAAATTATCTCAAGGAAAAATACCCTGAGAAAGAGGATGTCTTGTGCTGCAAGGAGAATGGTGAGTGGGTGAAATATAGCACCGACAGATATTCCAAGATTGCTCAATATATGGCTTGTGGCTTGATTGAGATGGGCCTCAAGAAAGGAGATAAGGTTATCACAATGTCGCAGAACTGCCCTGAGTGGAATTTTATAGATATGGCTTGTGCGCAGACTGGCGTGATACATGTGCCTATCTATCCCACCCTCAGCACCGAAAATTATGTGCATATCATCACTCATTCCGAAGCCAAATACATCATGGTTGGCAACAAGGTGTTGGTCAACAGACTGAAACCTGCCTTGGAGAAAGTGGAGAATCCCCCCCAGGTTTATACCCTTCACAAGACTGATGAGTATCCTTCCACCTTCGAAATCTTGAAGCTGGGCATCGAATCGCATGAGCGAAACGAACCTATCTTGGATGAAATGAAAAACTCAATCACCGCCGATGATTGTGCCACCCTTATCTATACCTCTGGCACCACTGGAGCCCCCAAGGGTGTGATGCTTTCTCACCGCAATCTGTGTTCCAATTTCTTGGCCCATGCCAAGGTCAATATCATGAAACCCGGAGACAAGGTGCTCTCTTTCCTCCCGCTCAACCATATCTATGAGCGTAGCATGAACTACCATTTCCAATATCTTGGCGTGGGTGTGTATTATGCCGAGAACATGGGCACCATCCAGCAGAATATGGCCGAAGTTCGTGCCAATGGTTTCTGCGCTGTGCCGCGTGTGCTGGAAATGGTCTATGACAAGCTCTATGCCGCAGGTAAGGACTTCAAAGGCATTAAGAAAAAGGTGTATGATCGTGCTTTCGCACATGGTGCACGTTGGGACTATTCAATGGTCAAAAAAATGTCGCTTCTTTATCAGCTGGGTCAGATTTTCTACGACCGTATGGTGTATCGCCATTGGCGTGAAAAGTTTGGAGGCAACAAGTTGATAGTCATCACTGGCTCCAGCTCCATCCAACCTCGCATGATTCGCACATTTGCTGCTGCTGGTATTTATATTTATGAAGGATATGGCCTGTCAGAGACTAGCCCTGTGATTGCTGTGAACAACCCTGCCAAGGGGTGGGTGAAAATAGGCACGGTAGGTCCCATCCTAGAGGGGGTGGAGGTGAAGTTTGCCGACGATGGCGAAATCCTCACTCGTGGAGCTCATGTGATGATGGGATATTACAAAGACCCCGAATACACAGCCCAGGTGATGGAGCCCGATGGGTGGTTCCACACTGGCGATGTGGGCGAATTGGTGGGCAACTTTGGTGGCCTCACTGGACCTCGATTCCTTCGCATCACCGACCGCAAGAAAGATATCTTCAAACTCTCAGCAGGCAAGTACATCGCCCCTCAGCTGATGGAGAATAAGATGCGAGAGAATGAATATATCGATCAAGCCATGATCATTGGCGAGAATCAAAAGAGTGTGGCAGCCATTATCAGCCCCAACTTCAACACGCTCCACTATTGGGCTCTCAAGCATCATTTGCACTATCGCGACAATGCTGCGCTCCTTCAGATGCCAGAGACCAAAGAAAAATTCCGCCAAGTTATTGCAGAAATCAATCGTGATTTTGCCGCGCATGAGCAGATTAAGAACTATCGAGTGGTGGTTGACGAGTGGAATGCCAACAACGGTTTGCTCTCTCCCACGCTCAAGTTGCGCCGCAAACCATTGATGGAGAAATATAAAGGGTTGATTGCTGAAATCTACGGTACAGAACAACCCATCTCCAACCCCATCATCTCTGCATTCCGCAATGTTGAGCTTCCCAGCTTCACAAAGAAAAAATAATAATACAATATTGTTGCATTATGAATAAAAAAAGCAGTCCTTCGGGACTGCTTTTTCTCATGAAACAACAACTGGAATTATTGGCACTCAAAACCAGTTTTGGGGTCTGCAATAATAATCTTGTTAAGGTCAGAGCATTTTTTGTAAGTGTCTCTGTCGAGTTCTACCTCTTGAGGTTCGCCAACTACGATACCAGCGGCATAGGTTTTGCAGGTGCAGGTTTTGTTGCAAGAGCTGAAGCTAGCAGCAGCAGCGATAACGGCGAGTGCCAAAACAACTTTTTTCATAATGTTTGAAGTTTTTACGTTAATAATTGCTTGTCTTATCATTTGCAAAGGTACAATTAATAATTTGAATATTATATTTTGTGACGTGGTTTTTGTTTTTTTTAACGTATGGTTGCGGTTGTTGGTGTTAATACTATTGAGCTCGGTTTAACTTATCTTGAACATAGTTTAAATTGTACTTAATCTATTGTGGTGTATGCTGTTACAGCCTGTGCTGGTGTCAGTTTGCAAAAAGTGGCTATTACGGGTGGCAATTTTCAAGAAAAACAGAATACTAACAATGCAATTGCTCTGTACCATTGGATTTGCTACTCTGTATTTGTGGGTTGTAATTCAGCTGATTGCGATTTTGTTGAAAAAATATTTTGTCATGTCAAAAAATGTTTGTAATTTTGCACCCGCTTTTCGAGAGAAAAATGATCTGTTAGCTCAGTTGGTTTAGAGCGCTTGCTTGACAGGCAAGAGGTCACAAGTTCAAATCTTGTACAGATCACCGATTGGAAGAGGTGGAGCAAAGCTTCGCCTTTTTGTTTCGAGCAAAAAAAGTGATGGTCTGTTAGCTCAGTTGGTTCAGAGCGCTTCCTTCACACGGAAGAGGTCGACAGTTCGAATCTGCCACAGACCACATCAAAAAGACTTCAGCTAAAGGTTGAAGTCTTTTTTTATTGTTTGACTTTATTCTCTTGTTGCTTTTTTATTTGAACAAAGGACTAACTTTTTTCTTGTTATTCCACGTACTTTTCGTATCTTTGCATGTATTTTATAAATATTATAGTTATTGTATGCAAAAGGGCATTGTTCTAGGAGTCATTGTGTTGCTTGCTGCTATTTTGGGCATGCAGTGCAGAGTCTGTGCCCAAATTGTTACCGATTCCAATTGGAGTTCGGATGTGAAGTCGGTGTTTTTAACCAAAAATGGTGTGGAATTAGAGTCTCCTATACTCACGCTGGAAACCGACGACCGACTGCTGCTGAGGTTTGATGTCCTAGGCTCTGAACCCGATGATTTCCGTTATCGAATCATGCATTGCGACAGCCATTGGCAACAAGATGATTTGACACCAGGTGAGTTTATGACCGGATTTGAGGAGTCTCCTATTGAGAACTACAATAGTTCTTTCACCACCCTGCAAGATTATGTGAATTACTATCAGTATATCCCATCGCAATATGGGCAGTTTTTGGCTTCGGGCAATTATGTGGTGCAAGTGTTTCTGCAGGACAACCCCGACAGCATCATCCTTACCCGTAGATTCTGTGTGAGTGAAGAGTCGGTAGAAACAAAGTTGAGCGTAGATACGCCCTATGACAATGTGTCTATCTTCGAGCGAAGAGAGGTGAATGTGGCAGTAGGCCAAAATGTGGGGTATGCTGGTTCTATGTTTGCGCCCACGCTCAATCCTGCCTACTATAGGGTGGTGGTGCAGCAGAATGGACGATGGGATAATGCTCGAGCATTGTTGTTGGGAGGATACGACCGCGGTATGCTCAGCTATCGCAATCATCAAGAGAATGTTTTTGAGTGCGGCAACACGTTTCGCTACTTTGACATCAGCAATATTCGCACAGCAATGTACAACGTGGTGAAGATTGATGAGTTTGGCGGCGAGTGGTTTGCCATGCTCCGCCCCTTGGAGGATAGAAGCAATAAACCCTTCATCACCGAAATTACCCTCAATGGTGGCATGAAGGTGAATGTGTGGGACAGAACCAACAAACAGACCGAGGCTGATTATGTGTATGTGAATTTTGTGCTGCCAATGCAGTACCCGTTTATGAATGGTAGTGTGCATGTGGTGGGCGATTTGACTCAATGGCAACTTGATGAACACAGCCGCATGGCCTACCATCCCGAGATGAAGGCCTATACGTTGCGCCTTCTGCTGAAGCAGGGTTACTATGCCTACCAATTGCTGTTTTTGCCCGTAGGCCAACACCAAGGCGAGACTGCTCCGCTAGAGGGCAACCATTATGAAACCCCCAATACATATCGGGCTTATGTCTATTATCGTTCTCCCAGCGACCGTTATGACCGCTTGGTGGGATATGTGAAGTATTAATAATTGCAGGATTATGATGAAAAGAATTTTTTTGATTAGTTGGATGCTGCTGGTGGCAAGTATTGCCATGTCGGCACCTGTCAAAAACATGCCGGTGAAGTGTGTTCAGCCCCAAGGAGATACTCTTTATTGCTTTGTCTCGGGTGATGAATTCTATCACCGTTTGCACGATGCCGAAGATTTTACCATCATTCAAAATGTTGAAACTGGCGAATATGTTTACGCCATGCTTCAGGATGGTAAACTTGCACCTACCCATTATCGTCCAGGTATGGACAATCCTGCTTCGGTGGGCCTTGTGCCGGGGTTGAAACCGGGGGCAGCCGAGTTAAGCCGCTTGCATAAGGCATGGGATATTCCAGAGGTATATAAACTGCCTGCTGTTAAAACATCGGGGGCAAACCATGGCATTCTCAACAACGTAGTTATCTTCATTCGCTTCAGCGATGAGGGGTCCTGCACCTCAACCCCATTCAACAATATTGCTGCCATGTTCAACGATAGCACGATTGGAGCCAACTCTATGTTCAACTATTTTTGGCATTCAAGCTACCAGAATCTTCGCATTGTCACACATTTCTACCCCGCACCTTCGGGCAACACCATACTCTCTTATCAAGACTCCCACCCCCGCAGTTATTATCAGCCCTATAGCGCCACCAACTCCAATGGATATACCGATAGCGACGAACGTAGAAATAGAGAGTTCTCTCTTTTGGAGAATGCTGTTAATTACGTTAGTTCAAGCGTGCCCACTACGCTCAATTTGGACATGGACAATGATGGCCAGGTGGATAATGTTTGTTTTGTGGTGAGCGGCACATACACAGGATGGAACGATATGCTTTGGCCGCACAAATGGGGCCTTTATGACCGTGTGGTGAATATCAACGGCAAGCGGGTATATACATACAATCTGCAATTGGCCAACTCTGGTGATCATTATTTTGGCGTTACAACTTTCTGCCACGAAATGACGCATACCTTGGGCTGCCCTGATTTGTATCACTACAATGAATATACCACTGTGTCAGCTGCAGGAAGCTGGGATTTGATGGAATACAACCAAAACCCTCCTCAGCAGACCAATTCGCTATTCAAATACCATTTCCTCAATTGGTTTGATAGTATTCCGTTACTATCCGATACGGGCAATTATACCATCTATTCCAATGCTTCAGCACCTAATCATGCCTATAAGATTGCTTCGCCCAACCGCAATCAGTGGTACATCTTGGAGTATCGCAACAGTGCCGACACTTTCGATTCTTCGATACCCAACAGCGGTTTGCTGATTTGGCGATACAATACCGCTGTCAATGCCAGCAATTCAGGGTTTGATTATTTCAACACACCTCACCAATTGTGGCTTTTCCGCCCCAATAGTCATTGCGATACCGTGAATGGAAATGACGCACAAGCCGGATTTGGATTGTATGGGCGCAATGCTTTCCATGCAGGAGCTTCCAATTATCCCTACCTCTGCAATGGCACAGTTGACACCTCGTTCCTCCTCACCAATATTCAAGTGAGTGCCGATCACCAGTCGGTGAGTTTCACCTTTACCCCCACTGGCATTGGCTCTTGTGGGACTGTGAATAATTTCCCACTTACCGAAGGATTTGAAGATGGCACCACTTCCTGTTGGACGCTGGAGTCGGCCGATCCTGCCAATGATGGTCGCATAGGAGTGTTCACTTCAAGTACATCCACCCCCCATTCCGGTAGCTATTCTTTCCGTTTCAGCAGCTATGATAGGGCAACCAACTATCATCAATATCTGATTTCGCCTCAGTTGAACCATGCTAACCCCTTGCGCATGCAGTTCTACTATAAAAAGTCCAACACGGCCAATGAACATTTCATGGTGACTTATTCCACTACGGGCAATGCTGTGTCCGATTTCACCGATACAATCATCAATACCTTTGCAACCTCCACTTCTTGGCAGTCGTGCAACTTGCTTGTGCCACAATCTGCCCGATATGTGGCCATCGATTATTGTTCTGACTATCTGTATTATCTCTATATTGATGATATCTCCCTTGTCGATACTTTGCAGGCGGAAGAGCGCGACACCACTTTTATCCATGTGCATGACACCCTCTACAATTGGCAGCATGACACGGTTTATATCACGCTCATCGATACCGTATTCCACCATACAGAACTTACTCGTTGCGACACCATTCACATCACCGATGTTATTACCGATACCATCATGGCTGACATACCTTTTGTCCGTCTGAAGGTGTTGTCTCATGATGTTGAGCAGGGTGAGGGGGTAGGCAATGGCCTGTATCGCCTTACCGACACAGTTCACATTGGAGCTCTTCCGTATCAGGGGCATCGCTTCGTGCGGTGGATGGATGGCAATACAAGCAATCCTAGGACGGTCTGTGCTGGTGATGGCTTGGATTATGTGGCATTTTTCGAAGCTGTAGGGATGAAAGATTCTCCACGCAATACTGCACATGATACGCTGGTGGTTCACGACACTGTGTGGGTGACGCTCACCATTACCGACACCGTGTATAGCCATTCCCAGCTGCATTATTATGATACTGCTTATGTGACGCTACCTCCTGTGTATGACACTTCGTTGGTGTATGATACCTTAGTGCTTGACACGGCTGTGTATTATTCGTTCAATTTGGTCTCAGCCAACCCCGACATGGGCATGGTGATAGGCGGTGGTGCATTTGCAGCTGGCACGCTCACCGAGTTTGCCCCGCTGCCCTTCGAAGGATACAGATTCGTGCGATGGAGCGATGGGGTAGAGGAGTCTGTTCGCAGTATGACCATAGGCGAGGATGTATATCTTGAAGCCTTGTATGCTCCAGATCAGGTATCGCCAGAACAAGTGGACGAAGTTGATGGTCTGCAATCGCAGGTATATTCGATGGGCTCCACTGTTATAGTTAAGGCATCCGTTGGTGGCAGGGTAATGGTGTTCAATATCATGGGACAACTGGTGGCTCAAGATTCGTTGCCCGAATTGGGTGGAGAAGTGCGATTTGGCTCCCTGCAATCGGGTGTATATTTAGTGCGGGTAGGTCTTCAGTCTGCCCACAAGGTGTTAATCATGAATAACTAATACTGAGAAATAATTTCAATTCTAAATGAAGAAAATAATATCTTTCCTTTCGTTTGCACTGTTGATGCTGACAACTATTGCTTCTCCAGTAAAGAATCTACCGGTAAAGCTGGTTCAGCCCCAAGGTGACACTGTTCATTGTTTTGTGTCGGGCGATGAGTTCTATCATCGTATGCACGATGCCAATGATTATACTATAGTAAAGAATGTGCAAACTGGCGAGTTTGTGTATGCTGCATTAGAGCACGGATTGCTGGTTCCCACTGCTTACCGTCCAGGCATAGTGAATCCTGCGTTGGTGGGTCTCAAACCTGGTCTTATGCCCGATGCAAAAGAGTTGGAAAGAATACATGCTGCGTGGAAGGTGCCTGCAGAATATCGTCTGCCAGAGGGTAAAACCAGCGGTTTGAATCATGGAGTGCTTAATAATTTGGTTATCTTTATTCGTTTCAGCGACGAGGCTGCGTATGATTCGGTTCCATTTGCACAAATTAACGCTATGTTCAACGATAGCACCGAAGGTGCAGTTTCTATGTATTCCTTCTACCGCCATTCAAGCTACCACAATATTTCCATCCCCACTTATTTCTATCCATCCCCATCGGCTTCTGGCGAAATTTTGTCGTATCAAGACAGTTTCCCCCGTGCCTATTATCAGCCTTATAGTGTAGATAATGTGATGGGTTATGTAAATGACAATGATAAACGCCTGCGTGAGTTTTCGCTTCTCCAGAATGCCGTCAATTGGATAAATGCCAATAGCCCAGTGCCTACTGATATCAATCTGGATGTGAATAACGATGGACGAGTTGACAATTTGTGTTTTATTGTAAGTGGCACCTATACTGCTTGGTCTGATTTGCTTTGGCCCCATAAATGGAGTCTTTACGACCGCAATGTGTATATCAATGGTAAACGTGTATATTCCTTCAACTTGCAGCTTGTAGGAGCTGGTGATAATAATTTCAGTGTCGCCACACTTTCACATGAGATGGGTCATACGCTCGGTTGTCCCGACCTTTATCATTATACCCATTATTTGGATATCTCCACTGCAGGAGCTTGGGATTTGATGTGTGCGACGCAGAATCCACCCGAACATCCCAATTCCTTGTTCAAATTACGTTGCCTCAATTGGTTCGACAGCATACCCGAGCTGACCGACTCTGGCACTTATACACTCCAGTCGTTAGGATCTGGCCCCAATAATGCTTGCAAGATTGCTTCTTCCAATCCCGACCAGTGGTACATCTTGGAGTATCGCAATCAGGCCGATACCTTTGAAACAACACTCCCTAGCAGCGGTTTGTTGGTTTGGCGCTACAATAGACATCACTCTGCAATCAATAAAGATTTCGATTTCTTCAATCATCCTCATGACATGTGGTTGTATCGCCCTGGCAGCAATATCGATACTGTCAATGGCACTGTGGCTGCGGCCGCCTTTGGTATTCATGGGCGTAGCACATTTGAGGCTGCTAGCAGTCATGCATCAGTTGCATCTGACCCCTATCCCTATCTCTCTGATGGTTCGGCCGACACGTCGTTTGCATTGCATAACATTGCTGTAAGTGCTGATAGCCAATCGGTCAGCTTTACCTTTGTTCCCTATCAGATGCGCGGTTGCGATGCTGTGGCCGACTTTCCTCTGGTTCAAGACTTTGAGGATGGTCTAGGTGTTTGTTGGGATTTCTACAGCGCCAACACCGACAATGATACCACTGTGGGTGTGCGGCAAACCTCTGTTGCCAATCCTGCACACGGAGGTGATTATCAATTTGTGTTTAGCAGTTGGTATTCTGCTGGCAATTACGATCAGTATCTTATCTCTCCTCGTCTGGCTCAGAGCAACCCACTTCATCTCCAGTTCTATTATCGCAGAGGCATTTATACTGATCAAATCAGTGTCAAGTATTCAACCTCTGGCCGCAACGCTTGTGATTTCGTTCACAGCTTAGGCATGTTCAATGTCAATGCTGCCGGTTGGCACCTGTGCGATTTGGTGGTGCCAGATTCTGCTAAATATGTGGCCATCAAATATCAATCTTCTGGTGGCTCCAAGCTCTATATTGATGATATCAGTCTCACTGATACGCTGGGACGCATAGTTCGCGATACTACCTACCTGCACCAGTTCGATACACTTATCAATCTTGTTTACGACACTGTTTTTACCCATGTTTTCGACACTTTATTCCGTTTTGCTGATACCAACTTCACCTATGTTCATGATACGGTTGACGTGTTTGAAACCATGCATATTGATTCTATTATTTACTACGAAGTGCCCATGGCGATTGACTACTATCAGCTCAACGTGCTCACCTTGGATTCTAAGAAAGGAAAAACCTCTGGCACCGGTGTGTTTCCTAGCAATACTAGGGTGGAGATAGCTGGTATTCCCAAAACAGGATATCGTTTCGACCATTGGTCCGATGGTGATACGGTTAATCCTAGGTCTGTATTGCTTGATCAAGAGTTGACGTTCAAGGCATACTTTGTTGATGATTCGATTGCTAAAACTAGTGCCCCCATTAGATATGTGCATGACACCATTATGCTGCACGATACTGTGTGGACTACAGTTCATGAGAATATCTCCCTTACTGTGACTCATCCTGTTTATATTGATGTGCCTCTTTCTTGGAATGAAGTGGTTCACGATACTACTTGGATCTACCATCTCGATACTGCCATTCACTATTACGACAGACCTATGGAGGTGGATACCACTGTTTATTATTCCATCGCAGTTCTCTCCGCAGACCCCGCTCAGGGTGTAGTGGCTGGCAATGGTTTGTTTCCCCGCGGCTCTGTGGTGCAACTAGGGGCGGTGCCTGTCCAAGGCTACCACTTTGTTCGTTGGAGCGATGGCTATACCACCAATCCATATAAATTACACCTCGACTCCGATACGGTGCTTACGGCTGTGTTTGCATTTGATGGCGAAGGAATTGCCGATGTGCATACGCCCTTTGTACATGTCTTTGCTTCGTCAGGTGATATTGTGGTTCGCACCCAGCCGGATCTTGCCATCAGTGTGTATAATGTGCTTGGTCAGCGTGTCTTTGCCGGCATCACCCAGTCCGAAATGCGCATCCGAGGCCTGTCCACTGGTGTTTATCTGGTGCGAGTGGGATCGGCAGCGGCTTGCAAAGTGTCGCTTTATTAAAGAAAAATAATCCTATTAATAGAATAATACAATAATATATATATGCCAAAGTTTTATGTAGAAACATACGGCTGCCAGATGAATTTTGCAGATAGTGAGATTATTGCATCTCTCTTGCAGAAAGAAGGGTATGCTAATACCACCGAATTGACCGAGGCCGATTATGTGCTTATCAATACTTGCGCCATACGCGACAATGCAGAACAGCGTATCCGCAAACGTCTTCGCGAACTTCGTGCTGCTCAGCAGCACAATCCCAAGATGCGTATCGGCATTCTGGGGTGCATGGCTGAGCGTTTGCAAAGCCAGCTGATGGTGGAGGAAGAAATTGTGAGTTTTGTTGTGGGACCAGATTCTTATCGCCGCTTGCCTGAGATACTCAAGCAGGTTCGCCAAGCGGGTGTCAAATCGGCCGAGACCGAGTTGAGCACCACCGAAACTTACGATGATATCGAGCCTGTGCGCCTGAACAGCAATGGTATCTCGGCCTATATCTCCATCATGCGTGGTTGCCAAAATTATTGTGCTTATTGTGTGGTACCTTACACTCGTGGACGCGAGCGTAGCCGCGATCCTCACACCATTGTTCTCGAGGCTCAGCACTTATTTGATCAAGGATACAAAGAGGTGACGCTGCTAGGTCAAAATGTCAACTCTTATCGATGGAGGTGCGAAGGTGACGAGGTGGATTTCCCCGAACTGATGCGCCGTGTGGCCGAGGTGAGTCCCCGGCTCCGCGTCCGTTTTGCCACGTCCCATCCCAAGGATTTAAGCGACAAACTGCTGGAAGTGATGTCTCAATATGATAATATCTGCAAGAGTATTCACTTGCCAGTGCAGAGTGGTTCCGACCGGATGCTCAAACTGATGAATCGCCACTACGATTCGGCTTGGTATCTCGACCGCATCGCTGCCATCCGCCGCTATCTGCCCGACTGCTCCATCACCACCGATGTGATTGCCGGTTTCTGTACCGAAACTGAAGAAGACCACCAGCAAACTCTTGAGATGTTCCGCAAAGTGCGCTACGACTATGCTTATATGTTCAAATTCTCCATGCGCCCCAACACCTATGCCGAGAAGCATCTGAAAGACGATATTGATGAGACTGAGAAAACCCGACGACTTGAAGAAATTATCGCCCTTCAGGGAAAGATTGCCCTTGAAAACAATCAACTTGAAGTGGGCAAAACCTTCGAAGTTCTAGTAGAGGGCGAATCTCATCGAAGCAAGGAGCAGCTCTTTGGTCGCAACAGTCAGAACAAGGTGATTGTGTTCGACCGCCACAATGTGCAGCCGGGTCAATACGTCCTTGTGCGTGTCAAAGATTGCACAGCAGCCACGCTCATAGGCGAACTGGTAGAACAATAATTATTTCACCCTAGCGTTATAATAGCATGATTAAGGATTTTTTGGAAGACCATCCATTGATTAAGCATCTGCTGTACATGGCAGCCATCTCTCTGGGCATTGTTGTCTTGATGTTCATGTTCATTAAACTGGTTGCCCGTCAAGGTAAAGAATATGAACTGCCCGACTTCCGTGGGGTGGCCCTTGCCGAAATGGAACACGACAATCCGCTCCATCTGAAATATGTGGTGATTGACTCTGTTTATGATGCCGACCAGGCTGGTGGTATCGTCATCCAGCAAGATCCCAAGCCTGGTACCATGATCAAGACTCGTCGCAAGGTGTATCTCACCATCACCACCTTCGCACCCTCCGATGTGGTGCTGCCCGAACTTTCCAATATGACTGTGCGCAGCGCGGTCTCTGCGTTGGAGGCTGCAGGCCTTCGTTGTGGCAAGCTCCGTTTTGTCGAAAGCCCCTATCGCAATGTTATCTTGGATTGCAAATGCAAGGGCAAGATGGTCTATGCCGGTGAGAAAATGAGTGCCGGCGATGTTGTGGATCTCACAGTGGGATTGGGCGAAGGATATGCGGGCACCCGTGTGCCTTTTGTCATCGGTCAAACTCCCGCCAAGGCTCGTCGCGGCATACTTTCGGCTTCGCTCAATGTGGGGCAGGAACATTGGGATGGGGTATCCGATAGAGGTACCGCAGTGTGCTATCGTCTCAGCCCCGACTATACTGGTGTCACCCGCTATGCTCTAGGTACTTATGTCGATTTGTGGTACTGCGATGCCACCGAGGCTGATGTTGAACGTATCATCTCCAACTTCCAGGTTGACTCTACGTTGATTATCGAAGACGATTTCGATGATTTCGACGACTACTCCTCTTCTCATGACGAACTTGGATTTGACGACGGTTGGGATTGGTAATGAAGCAAGGACTCCATATTCTGCTGTTTGTAATCCTCTCGTGCACCCTCTGTGCACAGGAGGTCCTGCTGCCACTGCGTGTTGATGAGCATCACCCCATATTGCCCAAAAGCATCGAGCATTCGCTCCCATTTTTCGACGATTTTTCCAACCCTGCTTTGTCCCAGCAGTTGTGGGAGCAGGGTGGGGCATTGGTCAACCAAGGCTATGCGCCCCTGCCGCCCACCCTGGGCATGGCCACGCTGGATGCATTCGATGCCCAAGGCCAGTTGTATCCTACTGCTGTGGGTGAACTCTTCCCTGCCGATACCTTGTGCTCTCTGCCTGTGCGGCTTGATTCGCTTTTCTCGCCTGTGGTTCGTCCTTTGTCAGTGGGCGATTCCGTCTATCTGAGTTTCTTCTATCTCCCTGGTGGTGGCTATGGCAATCGCTGGGAGGGAGTGGGCGACACACCCCAAGGCATGGACTCTTTGGTGGTGGACTTCTTTAGCCCTGCCGACAATGCTTGGCACACTATGTGGAGCCGCCCGGGTATCTCGGCCGACTCCCTTTTTGCCCGCACCGGCCATTATTGGCAGTATGTGGAAATACCCATTCTGGATGATGCCTACCTCCAGCCAGGCTTCCGTTTCCGATTCAGGAATTATTGTAGCCTTAATCCTCAGAATAAGAAAGGAATCCTGTCCAATTCCGACCAGTGGAATATCGATTATGTGCTGCTCAACTCGGCTCGCCATCGGGGCGACTCCACCTTCCGTGACATTGCCTTTGTCAATCCTGCCACTTCTATGCTCCGCCATTATCAGGCAATCCCTTTCCGCCACTACCGCCCCTCCCACATGCGCGATACGCTCAGCCTCCAAATATCCAACCTCTTCTCGCAAGAGTTGGCTTATAGCTATGGCTATAAAATACTGGACGAGAACGGCACTGAGCAACATGTCTATGATGGTGGATATGAAAATGTTCCAGTATTTTGGCTGCAGCATAGCTATCAAACATCTGCAGCCCATGCTTGGCCGGCACTCGACTATGCCTTCCCTTCCCTTTCTGCCCCCACTCACTATAGCATCGTTCATGGTATTCGTGAAGGTGTGAGTGGCGATGTCCATCCCCAAAACGACACGATTTGCTTCACCCAAGTTTTCGACAACTATTTCGCCTACGACGACGGCACAGCCGAGAATGGGTATGGCGTCACCTCCACCGATGCCAAAGTTAAATTCGCCTGCCGTTTCGACCTCAATCAGGAGGACACTCTTACGGCCGTACATCTCTATTTCAACAATACCTATCAACATCAGAATGCCGATGTTCGCTTCTACCTCACCGTTTGGGACGACAACCAGGGCCAGCCCGGCAATATCATCTACAAAGACAGCCAGCGCCGCAGCCCCCAATTCCAGGGACTCAACCAATATGTGCGGTATGTCCTCGATGAAGGTGTAGTCTGCCAAGGCCCCATCTATGTGGGATTGGAGCAGACCACGGCTGACTACATCAACCTCGGCTTCGATCGCAACAATGATGCCTCTTCCCGCCTCTTCACCCACACCAGTGCGTCGTGGCAGCCCAGCATCCTGCGTGGCGCCTTGATGTTGCGCCCCTATTTCGGCCAGCGAGCCACCCTCGGCGCAACCTCGCCCGATTTTGCTCCTGTGTCGGCTTCAGTCATCAATGGCTCTGTAGTGGTAAAGTCTGCCGACAACCAGCCCATATCCATCTATGATATACATGGCCGAAAAATGTGCCAGCTAACCCCTTCTCCCGTCCAGAACGTTAGCCCTCGGCTGCCCCGTGGTGTTTATTTTGTCCGTGTGGGGATGCATCCGGCCCAAAAAGTGATTGTTTTATGACAGAACAGATAGAAGAACTCCAAAACCTAAATGATGCAGAACTCTACGAGCATCATCGAATCCTAGTGGACAAAGGCCAAGCTATGCTACGGCTCGACAAATACCTGCAGATGCGCCTTGAAGGCATTTCGCGCACCAAAATCCAGGCAGCAGCCAAGGCTGGCTGCATTATGGTCAACGACAAAGTGCAGAAATCCAACTACAAAGTCAAGCCGTGCGATGTCATCAGCGTGTTGCTGCCCGAGCCACCTCACGATTTCGAAGTGCTGCCCGAAGATGTGCCCTTCAAAATCGTATATGAAGACGATGACGTGCTGGTCATCGACAAAGCCCCTGGTATGGTGGTCCATCCAGGCTATGGCAATTTCAATGGCACCCTCCTCAACGGCCTGCTTTACTATTTCCAGGGCAAGCAAGGCAAAGATGGCTCCCCCATCGTGCCCTACCTCGTTCATCGTATCGACAAAGACACATCAGGTTTGCTGCTCGTGGCCAAAAACGAGGAATCCCAAGCCGTTTTGGCCAAGCAGTTCTTCGAACACACCATAGAACGCAAGTATAATGCTCTGGTGTGGGGCGGCTTCGACGAGATCCAAGGCACAGTCATCGGCAATCTTGAACGTTCCCCGCAAGACCGTCGCATCATGCATGTCACCGATGACCCCGACCGTGGCAAATATGCCGTCACCCATTGGCACGTATTGGAGCGTTTCAGCTATGTGACCCTTGTAGAGTGTGTGCTTGAAACGGGCCGCACCCATCAGATACGAGCCCACATGCAGCATTTGGGGCATCCTTTGTTCAACGACGCAGCCTATGGTGGCGACAAAATACTCAAAGGCACCACCTTCTCCAAATACAAACAGTTTGTCGATAACTGTTTCTCCCTCTTGCCCCGTCAGGCCTTGCATGCGTTGATCCTTGGCTTCGAACATCCCACCACAGGCCAGCACCTGCATTTCGAGAGCCCAATCCCCGCCGACATGGCTGCGGCATTAGAAAAGTGGAGATCTTACTCCGCAGGCAGCCAAAGTTAAGCAGTAACACCCAGTTTCTTCCCTCTCATCGCCAACAATGGCGCAAACAAATAAAGGGGCTCCAGTTTCCGGAGCCCCTTCTTTTCATGTATTCGCCACGTTTGCAACAATGGAAATATGAAGAAAACATTACAATTCGTTGTTGTAATATCGTTGTAATACTGTCATAGTAATTTTGCAACCGAAAAAGAAAACACAAACAACATTGCGCAATACGTTGTAGATTATGTCCAAAAAAATGAAACACATTTGAACAAATGAAGAAAAAAACGATCAAAATTCTCGCACTATCCATGCTCATGATAGGCAGTATTCCCGCCAGCGCTCAACAAAAAGAGCCTTCAGCCACATCTTCGGGTTCTCCCATCATCACCATCTTTGGCGATGGTGGCGTAGGTGTTGGCAGCCAAGGAATCTCCTCTGTGGGATTCAACCTCGAACGTGCCTACTTGGGCTATCAATACAAACTCAACTCCCACTGGCAGGCCAAAGTGGTATATGATATGGGCAAAGGCGATGACAAGTCCATTGAGCGCATGGGTTATATAAAAAATGCCGAAATAGACTATGCCAAAGGTCGTTGGAAACTGAACATGGGTTTGACCTCAACCGCACAATTCAATTTTCAGGAGAAGTTCTGGTCCTACAGATATGTCTATAAGTCGATGATGGATCAATGTAAGTGGGGTAACTCTGCTGATTTAGGTCTGAGGGCCACCTACCAGGCCACCGATTGGCTGAGTGCCGATGTGTCAGTTTTCAATGGCGAGGGATATAAAAAAATACAATCCGACAAAGCCATGCTCTATGGCCTTGGTCTCACCATCCAGCCTTTGCAGGGTCTATCCTTGCGCTTGTATGGCGACATGAGGGGCAGTACAGATACTGTGAGCCAATATAATATGGCATTCTTTATCGGATATAAAAAACAATCGTGGCGTCTGGGTGCCGAATATAATATGCAGTTGAATCATAGCAATTCCGAAGGACGAGATCTTCAAGCCCTTTCGGTGTATGGTGCTTGCCGCATTGCAGACCACACCGAAGTCTATGCTCGCTATGACATGGGCACTTCTGATGGACCGCAAAGTTGGTCGTATGGCCATGACGGCAATACTGCCATCGTGGGACTTCATTACCAAGCCAATCAATTGCTCTCCGTCTCGCCCAATATTCGTATCAATCTGCCCCAATCGGGCAATGCAACAAATGTATATGCTTGTGTGAGCGCAAAAATTAACCTCTAAATCTATCTTTTACCATGAAAATTAAATATCTTACACCATTTATCGCCTTGGCCATGACTGTTGTCATGGGGTGCAATCCCAGTGCTAATACTTCTCGTGAAACCTGCAATCTGTCGGGTGCAGGTGCCACTTTTCCCGAACCATTCTACAGTATGGCTTTCGATGCTTTTACCGCCACAAACGGCCATCAAGTAAACTATGGCGGAATCGGATCCGGTGGTGGAGTACGCAATTTGAAAGATAAGATCGTGGATTTTGCCGGAAGCGATGCCTTTTTGAGCGATGACGAGATGCTAGAAATGGATGCTGTTGTGCATGTTCCCACTTGTATGGGTGCTGTGGTATTGGGCTACAACCTCCCAGGCATATCTGAACTAAAGCTTTCGGGTGAAGTGGTGGCCGATATTTTTGCTGGCAAGATCACCAAGTGGAATGACGTCCGCATCCTGGCACTCAACCCGCTAGCCAAGTTGCCTGCCAAAACTATCATACCCGTGTTCCGCTCCGACGGCAGTGGCACCACCTTCGTTTTCACCCACTACCTGAGTCAGGTGAGCGAGGATTGGAATAGCAGCTATGGCGCAGCCAAGTCGGTCGATTTCCCCGTTGGTCAGGCTGCCAAAGGCAATCCGGGTGTGTCCAGCGTGGTTAGCCAAACACCTTATTCCATCGGTTACATTGGCTCCGAATATGCTTTTGCACAACATATTGCCATGGCAAAGTTGCAGAATGTGAGAGGTGAATTTGTCGAACCTTCTGTAAAGAGTATTTCTTTAGCTGCCAGCGGCTCCATGCCTAGCGACACGCGAACCATGATCACCAATGCCGATGCCAAAGGAGCCTATCCAATCAGTTGCTTCACTTGGATTATTGTCTATCGCGAACAACATTATGCCGATCGCTCTCAATCTCAGGCTCAGGCCACTGTCGATCTGCTCAAGTTTATGCTGCGCGACAGCACTCAGCAGTCGGCCAAGTTGGTGAATTATGCGCCCTTGCCCAAATCCATGATTAGAACCAGCCTTGAAAATATTAAGCAAATAACCTTTGACGGCAAGCCATTGGAATAGTACTTTGTTGATGTGGGGAGTAGGTGTGGCCAACGTTCCGCCTCTTCCCTTGATTTGTAATGAATATTAAGAAGTTACCTCTAGAAAGCATTTTATTGATATGCTCAAAAAAATGAAAAAACAGCCAAATGCCCAACATTCATTTTCGATAGGTGGTGTTGTCTCGGCCATACAAAACCCCGACAAACGCTTCACTTTGCTGTTGTGGGCTGCCGCACTAGTGGTGCCATTGATTTGCTGTGCTATGCTCTTTAGTTTGATATCAGACTCTGTTCTTGCTTTTGGCGAGTTTGGTATCTTTAAATTTATCACTTCATCGCAATGGAGCTATACCGAAGGCCATGAAAGCTGTGGCGCTCTGCCATTCATTGTGGGCACATTAGAGTCAACATTTCTGGCTCTCTTCTTTTGCATCCCATTTTCCTTGACGGTGGCTCTGTTTGTGGGCGAATACTATAAAGGGCGTAAGGTGGCCGCCGTTTTCGGCACCATCACCGACCTCCTGGCTGGCATACCTTCCATCATCTATGGTCTGTGGGGTTTCTATGTTTTGCGCCCAATCGTGGTGGCGTTGGGCCTTTCCGAACAAGGTTCGTGCATCCTCACTGCTTCTATGGTGTTGGCAGTGAGGATTGTGCCTTACGCAGCTTCGTTGAGTGCTGAATTTATCAAGATGGTGCCAGCCGAACTCAAAGAGGCGGCCTACAGCCTTGGTGCCACAAGAGGTGAAGTGTTGCGAACGGTGGTGTTCCCTTGTGCTGGATCGGGCATCTTTTCGGCGTTTATTCTTGCCATAGGTAGAGCATTAGGCGAAACGATGACCGTGACAATGCGCATCGGCAACACCAATCAAATGCCAACCTCGCTCTTGTCCACTGGCAACACTATGGCCAGTATCATTGCCAACCAGTTTGGCGAAGCCGATGGACTGAAGTTGTCATCTCTGTTTGCTATCGCTCTCATCCTCTTCACACTCACGGCTGCTATCAACCTCATTGGAAAAATTCTTATACACAGAGCTCAAATTCGGTAACGATGAACAAACTTAAAATCAGATTATTCAAAAGCCACCTGCTGCATTATTAGGTGGTGGTGCTGGCCGCGCTAATGTCGGTTCCCCTTCTCGCCATATTAGGGAAAGTAGCCGTCGAAGGCGTCAAAAATCTCACCCCTCAGTTCCTCTTCCAATCTACGCCCACCACCTATCAAGCTTTGATTGCCACAACTTCGGGCACCGCTATCCCCGGGGGAATTGCCAACGGCATAGTGGGCACGTTGTTGATGCTGGTAATGGCCTCAATTGCAGCCATCCCGGTTGGCATATTCAGTGGTGTGTTTTTAGCCGAACGGCACGACACCATTTTTGCCAAAGTGGCCAGTTACATGACCGACATTCTGCAGGGCACACCCTCCATCATCTTAGGCATCATAGTATATGCCTGGATTGTTATTCCCATGCGGGGCTATAGTGCCATTGCTGGGACTGTGGCACTGGGTATCATGATGCTGCCGCTCATTGTGAGATCAACCGAGGAAGCTGTCAAAATGCTTCCTTCAAGCTATAATGAGGCGGCCTTGGCATTGGGTGGAAGCCATTTCCTCACTGTGTGCAAAGTGATAATCCCGTCGGCATTTGGTCAAATCTTTACGGGTACCCTGCTGGCCGTGAGTAGGATTATTGGCGAAACAGTTCCACTGATGTTCACCGCCTTGGGGTGTGCCGTGGTGCAATGGAATATAGCCCGGCCCATGTCGGGTGTGCCACTGCTCATCTGGCAATTTTTCAACAACCCCACATTGCAGCCTTTGTTATGGAGCGCTTCACTAGTGTTGCTCATCATAGTGCTGCTGCTGAATGTATCATCTAAAATCGTAGCAAATAAATGGAAAATATAGACAAAACGATATTGAGAATCCACGACCTAAGCGTCGCATATACTGCCGATAAACTTTCGGTCAGCCATGTAAACTGCGATATTCCGCGCAATCAGATTACGGCCATCATGGGCCCTTCGGGATGTGGTAAAAGTACCCTGCTTCGTGCCATCAATCGAATGCACGAGCTCTATCGAGGAATTCAAGTTAGTGGTCAATTGTGGATGAATGGACTAGATCTGCTGAAAACTAACGCCATGCAGGTGCGTCGCCAGGTGGGTATGGTGTTTCAGCGGCCCAATCCATTCCCCACGATGAGCATTGCCGATAATATCTTGGCTGGTTATTCACTCAATGGTCTCCGCCTCGACAAGTCGCAACGCCAGACCATCGTGGAGCAAAGCCTCCGAAGCGTAGGGTTGTGGGATGAGGTAAAAGATTCACTCACCAAGCGTGGCACATTCTTGTCAGGTGGTCAACAGCAGCGTCTGTGCATTGCTCGTGCTTTGGCGCTGCGTCCCAGCCTCTTGCTCATGGACGAACCCACCTCGGCATTGGACCCCATCGCAACGGCAACTATCGAAAATCTCATCTCCGAACTAAAGCAAGAAGTCAGTATCATTATTGTCACCCACAATATGGGGCAGGCGCGACGTATCTCGCAGAAATCTCTGTTCATGTATTTGGGCGAACTGGTTGAGTGTGGCGATACTGAGCAATTGTTCTCCGATCCATCCGATTCGCGCACAAGGGCCTATTTGTCGGGTCATATTGGTTGATCAATCATCAGCAAAGGGGCATGTGATCATGTCCCTTGCTGCTTATTATGCCAACATCTAAAATTGTTTTTCTAGCAGAGCAAGCTCGGTCTGAAGGACTGAAAGAAATAATCAGAAATTATTAATAACTAGTAATTTCTGATAATTTCTTTCAGTTTGTAACTGACATACCTCCACAGGCCTTGGGAAATGACACAATGCCTGCAGGGGGTTCGTGCCGACTTGGTGTCGGTGTAACTGAGTCTCTGACACTTCAATTGCCACCTCTATTCTAGCCAAGTATGCTCCCTTGGAAAATTGTTGTGGTTGTAAATGATGGTAGTCTGTTTTTTGGGATTTGCCCTATGGGGTTTTGGTTTTGTGGGTACACTCTCTTTTCAATAGGCATTACCACGGCAATACTACGGCATCACCATTGAGTTTCGTTCTCGAGCGGTTTGGTCGAAAGAAGTGTCATGGTGTCACGAGTGTCAGGTGTCATTCTATCTGTGAATTTACATGCTTCGCAATTCTTTCTTCCAAAGGGAAGAGTATGTTCAAACAAGTATGACACCTGACACCTTTGACACTTGACACCCATTGGGGTGGCGTATTTCAAACAGAATATAGTATCGATTGTGGAGCGGTCTAGGTATTTTTCGAGGTCGCCAATAAGTCAACAATTATCGTGAGTCCGCCTCCGGGCGTGTTTTCGGCCTTAATTCCATCTCCATATTGTAGCGCTATGTTTTTGGCAATGGCCAATCCCAGTCCAGTGCCACCAAGTCTTCTGGATCGGCTTTTATCCACTCGGTAGAAACGTTCAAAGATATAAGGCAGGTGCTCTTCGGGCACACCTATACCATTGTCTGTGAGCTTGAATATGTAGTGGTCGTTCGCGCATTTTGCTTGCACATCAAAGTAAGTGGCTCCTGTTGCATGGGCAAGCACATTGTTGAAAAGGTTGCGAAAAAGAGAATAAACAATCGAAGCATCACCCTGCATAGGCATGGTTTGCGGGATGTGTAGCCTCAGCAAAATGTGGCTTCCTTCAAATTGAGATTGTGTTTCTTCCGCTATTTGCATAAGGATTTCCGCAGCGTCAATAGGCGTGTTGGGCCGCACAATACTTGCTTCGTCCAGGCGTGAAAGGGTGGCCATATCGGCAAGTAACGAGCTCATTCTGCGGCTCTGGACATAACATCGTTCCAAAAATGAATTCCGTTGGCTGTCAGGCAACTCAGGGTTCGATACCAGCGTCTCCAAATACCCTTCAATAGCCGCTGCAGGGGTTTTTAGTTCGTGTGCTGCATTTTCAGTCAATTGTCTTTTTATCCGCTGTTTTTCTCTTTCGCCACGCATAAACATCATTCTAAAATACATGGCCACAAAGAGCAATACAAGAATGCCTGCTGTGTAATAGAAGAAGGTGTAATCGTGCTGCAGCGAGGACGTCAGCTCGGCAGAGTAGGGCACAGACGACCGCACAATGCTGTCGTTGAAACGAGTGGCGGAATAGAAATACCGCTCGCCATCGGTTATCGACACCCGCTTGATGTCATACCCCCATCCATTGTGTATTGCCTCTTGAATCTCTTTGCGGTGCAAATGATTCTCCATCCTATCCACATCCCTATCCTCTGTTTCGGTAAGCACATTACCCAGTGTGTCAACAACTGTCACACGGATAGACTCATCGCCGTACCCCATTCTGTATTGGTAGTTGTTCAGCTGCAGCCGAGAGTGGAGAATGTCTATCCTGAACGACCGTTCCCGGCTGTATTCATATATGCCAAACACCAGTGTCACCACGGCAATAAGAATCGTTGTGGCAACAAATATGCTGTTGGATATCTTTTTGAATTTCATTTGTTCCTAAAAATGTAACCATATCCAAAACGAGACTGTAGGCACTCGCTGTAATTGCCAATCTTCTTGCGGATACGAGCAATGTTCACATCCACAGTCCTGTCCGTCACATAGCAGTTCTGCCATACTTCGTGGAGAATCTTCTCCCTCGAAAATACCTGGCCAGGATTGGACATCAGCAAAGCTAAAACCTCAAATTCTATTTTGGTGAATGGCATTGCCGTGCCATCTACATGGCATTCCTTGCTCTCGGTATTGAGTATTAGCCCCTTATATTGAATTATATTTGCCAAGTTGTTTTTCTCACTATTGGAGTCATGCTCGTTCTGCGAGCGCATGAGCACCGCTTTCACACGAGCTTTTAATTCTTTTATCCTGAAAGGTTTGCACACATAGTCATCGCTGCCCAGTGCAAATCCTTGAAGGATGTCGTCTTCCATAGCCTTGGCTGTGCAAAAGATGATAGGGATAGATGCTGTGCGAGCGTCAGCCTTTAGCTCCATAGCCCATTCAAAGCCCGATTTAGGTGTCATCATCACATCTAGCAATATCAAGTCGGGCAAATCGTTGCCCAACGTAGGTGGTTCCTCATACGTTTCCACTTCATACCCTTCTATCTCAAAATTGAGTCGGAGAATATCGCAAATGTCGGGTTCGTCATCAACCACTAGTATTTTCTGTGGCATATCATTTATAATTGGTGATTCTATACAATTATTAACGCAATAGATGCAATTATGTTATACCAAACCCCATTCGTCATTAAATTGTAACAAAATCATTCTTCCTAGAAATAAAGCAACCGAAAAACCAGAATCAACAAGATGCAAATCTGCCTCTATCATGTCGAGCCTCAGCCAAGATGTTTTTGTCATCGGTGGCAAGGTTGTTGCTTGAGGAAAGTGACTGCAGTTTTTCAATATTTCCCATAATCCTTTCGTTATTCTTCGATACCTGACATCAGTTCCTTCTGCTGCTAAACTATTGTTGCTCTTTTCCGCCATTATACTCTTGATGGTTGGGAACCATATATCTCCTCGTTAGGAACCATATATCTGCTGATCGTAAACCATATATCTCCTTGCAAAGCTGGGCTGCGATTCTGAGTAAAAGTGAAAACCCAACATGAATAGAGCTGTGTCGTTGGTTTTCATGTATAGCAAAGCATGCGAAATGATAAGTCTGATCGTTGCTAAGCGATGGAGAGAATCCATGCTTAGGGCTAAGCATGGTCGTAAGTTAGGCCTTCACGGTGTCTTAACTTAAGGCTTCAGTTGGTCTTAACTTAAGGCTTCGGCTGGTCTTAACTTAAAGCTTCGGTTGGTCTTAACTTATGGCGAACCATTGCCTAAACTAGGGTTAATGTTGATCTAGATTAAAGTTGTGCTTTCCCCCACATATACTTTAGTGTCTATTTCTGTGGATGGTCTTAAAATTAAGTTGGGCTCTTTATTACCCATCCTTATTGTTTAGTTGTTTAAATGGTGAATTCGTGGAGCCCACCTTAAATGCTTTATTTGCCAATAGGGCTAGTATTCCCACATGTCGAGGGAAATATTCATGATCTCTTCTTCGATTCTTTCGGATTCGATGAGTGCATCTTCACCTGTTAGGTACTCGTGAATGGCGCGGTTATAGACATTGTCCTCGCGGGTGATGAAGGATGTGTACATGAATGAATTGAAGGCATATTCCCAAGTGGGAAGGTGGACAAGGTTTTCTCTGCAGTAAGCTTCTTTCTTGGCAAAGAGTACGCGCACGTTCCAAGATTGCATGGGTATCCAGAATAGGGTTTGGGTGCCCATGAACTCGGCTTCGCCATCGATATACTTGTATTTCTCCTCCATAGGAGCAAGACCTAGTTTGCGCACTTGCATGCCACTGCGTGCACGGTCGAGATAAACGGCTTCTTTTACTGAGTATTGATAAATATCCTCGGATGAGAATTCGTGAGGAACAAATACGGTGGTGTAGTCGGCTTCGCCCCAATCATCATAGACTGCCATTTCTACGGTATCGCTGCGGGTAGCACGTTCCACCACGACCTGTCCGTCGAGGGGGATTTTCATTTCATCATCCTCGAAAATTTCTATCTCACCTGCAACAATTGCGTCCCAAAGTACGTAGGCTAAATTCTTGCGTCCACGGATCCCTTCAGGCGTGTTAGGGAAATAGAAGTATTGATTTTCTTTTTCGCGTACATCTATAGTACGCCAAATGAGTTTACCCCAATAAACATCGGCTTCACGAACATAGCCCAACTCTTGCGGCTTTTGCTCCCATGTCATGGTACGCTGATAATAGTCGTTGGGTTGAGGTTCGACAAATTGTGCCATCAAATCATGACTGCAGAGTGTAATCATGATGAAAATGAGTGTGGCTGTGATTTGTTTTGTCGTGATCATCTTGTTTATTGATAAAAGAAAAGAGTTAAGAATAAGTGTGGCTTACTCCTAACTCTTTTCTTTGTTTTGCCGCACTAGCTAATGCGGCGGTTTATTATGCGAGCACTAGATTAGTATTCCCACATATCAGACTCGATGTCGAAGATGCGCTCTTCGATGGTCTGAGATTCGAGTTGAGCGTCTTCACCAGTAAGATAATCGTGGATCTCACGGTTATAGACGTTGGTCACGCGGGTGACATAGCTGTCGAAATAGCGAGAGATGAAGATCTCATCGTAGCTGCGCTCAACATTGTTGTTGTACATATCATAGGCATTGGTGCGAGCAAAAATGTTACGAACACGCATGTCGTTCATGGGAATCCAGAAACGGGTAGTGGGGTTACACTCAGTTTCGCCATCAACATCCTTGCAGTTTTCATCTACAAGTGCAAGACCAACGATGCGCACTTTCATGCGGGTGTCCTGTTTGTCGATATACCACCATTCTTTGATATGGATTTTGTAGTAATCTTCGGGAGTGAAGCTCTTGAACTTGATGGTGTCGTGGCCTTCATCGATAATCTCACCGTAATCATCATAAACGGGGTCGGTAAGAGTGGTGTCGGCTTTGTTCAGTCTTCTGTACATGAAATCCCAGTCGATAGGAATCTTCAACTCATCGTCTTCGAAAATCTCGAACTCACCATTTGCAGCATTGCGATAGATGAGGTAGGCCAGATTGATACGTCCCTGATTGTTGTTGAGGCTATCTTCACCCTTTGGGAAATAGAAAAACTGATTGAATTTCTCGCGGAAGTCGATCGTGCGCCACATGCAGGTTTCCCATATTACATCGCTCTCACGAAGAGCGGGGTAGGGCATAGCCTGTTTGGTGGTACTGAGGGTGCGTGTGTAGAAATTGCCCAGATTGTTCTCATCATCAGCTACTAAGATATTCTGTGCTTTGACAGACATACCAGCGATAGTGAGGAGGAATAGGCTGATGCCAAACAAAACTTTTTTCATAATATTTAATTTAAGTTGTTACTTGGTAATACGGAATGTGTTACTGATAGTACGCTTGCTGCCGTCGGGCATCGACACATCGATGCTCAGGGTAATCTTGCAGCCAGGCTTTGCTTTCTGAATGTAGCTCATCACATCAGCACCCCATTTGGAACCGCGGTTTTCCAGGTCTGTTGCACCATTAACCTTGGTGATATCAATGGTCTGCTTGATGATAGTGGGCAAACTCATGTGGAATGCAAAGTCGCTACCATATCGTACCGAAGGACCGGGCAAGTTCTTAAGGTCTCCGATGGGAATGCTCTTACCTGCTTCAACCTTACCGAGGAAGATCTTGGGATCGGGTAATGCGCGAGCACGGAACTTATTAGAGCCCATGTGGCGAGTTCCCTTGCCATCCTTGATGGCGGCATTGATGGTAATTTCACCCTTGGTCACTTTGGGTTTGATGATATAGTGGCCAGCACCAGATTTGGGATCAGGAGTAAGGGTTGCCTGGCTAGGATCGGCCAAACTGACAACAAGGTCGTGAGCTGCAGCACCAGGTACAGAAATCTTGATAGGATTGTCGATACCGGCATAGACTACGTTCATCTCAGTCAGTTCGAATACGGCCATAGGCTCTGCTACATAGTAGCTCTGCTTGAAGTCGTAAGACTCAGTACCATTATCGTTCTTTACATATACTGTGCCGGTGATTGTTTTAGGACCAGTTGTACCACAAGTGGTGGTATAGACAACAGCACCCGAGTCGTTGGAGGTCATGCGTTGGCCACCTACAGATGCTTCGAATTTGGCCTTAGAGTCGTATGCTCCAACGTTCACGGTGAGTTCGTACTTGCCTCCCTGCATAATGTAGGATGAGTTAGAACGAGCAATGACAGCAATCTTATCGAATGAGAAGTCGTTGGAACGAACCTGCTTGAACAGCATGTTTACTGCGTCGAATTCGGCATTCATTACCTCGGCTTTCATACGAGTGAGGGTGATAATAGCTGCACCTGCAACAGTGTTGTTGAAGTTCAGCTGCTCCCATGATTTCACCTCACCTTCTTTGTTGAGGAGATGCTCTTCAACATTGAGGCCAAGGTTGACGTGTACGGAGTCTTTGCCCAAAGCTGCTTTAACAGCCTTTTTGTAGGCAATAATTTTGTTCTTCACCTCAACGGCAGCACCTTCGGTGGCTTCATCGCCTTCTGCCTTGCCCAAGAAGTAGTGTGTGCCAGCGTGGTTGTCGTCCAGTTTCTGAATCCAGCTAATACCACCAAGATGGATTGCTTCAGCAATGCTATCAAGGTTTTTGGTGCCGTCAGGATTGCGCAGAGGAATGACTCTGTTTTTTTTGCTTGCTTTCTGGGTTTCGGGATCGATGGTGACAATCTTAGCTTCTGATGCGATTGCTCCAATAAAGCTATAGGTGATAGTGTCGATACTATAAACTAGTTCGTTGGAAAGTTTCTTGATTTCCTGAGCCTGATCGTATTTTTCTTTTACTTTGCCAGGATTGTTCTTCAGGGCGAGATCAAAGTTCTCATAGGTATCTTCCAATTTCAAGACCATATTTTCATTGGACTTGTTCATGGCGTTACCCACAGTCTTGAAGCCCTCAACAACCTCAGCCGACACGTTCAGTGCCAACATGGCGGTGTACACGAGGTACATCATCTGAATCATTTTTTGTCGCGGGGTTTCCGGACAGTTTGAAGCACTCATACTTTTCTAATTAAGAATTAAGTATTTAACTGTATTAATTTGTTAATCTTTAATTGAAAAAGATTAGAGACGGGTCTGCATTGCAGCAAGCATATTACCGTAAACGTTGTTGAGTTCAGCAACCTTACGAGAAAGTGCATCAACCTGCTCTTTGTATTTGAGTACTCCTTCAGCAGAATTTGCAAAGTTAGCCATCATAGCCTGAATACGTTCCTCTACCTCCTTGGTGGCTTCGAGCTGACTGGTGGAGGTCTGCAGCTGCATTTCGTACATTGCATTTACGGAAGCAAGGCTGCCTGCAAGTTTCTTCATCTCGTCGGCATAAGATGCATCGCCAGAAGTGAGAGCCTGCGCGGTCTCCTGATAGATGGTGGTAAGGGTGTTGACTGCTTCTGATGCTTGTTTCATATTGTTGACTGCATCTGCTGCAGAATCAAGGCTAGAAACAAACTTGTCGGTGGATGCAGCTGCAGATGCGATGCCGGTAATGGCGTTGGCACTTTCTGCAAGGTTCTCCATACCATGACCAAGGCGCTCAATGAGTTCAGGGGTTACATTGGCTTCTTCCAACATCTGATCCAAGCGAGCGGTGAGGGGATCGCTGCTAACGGGTACGTTGACTGCATTGGAAATCATATTTTGAGTACCACCCATTTCAATACCTTCGGTGTTCTCAGCGCCTTCAATGCCTTCACCTTCGGGAATGCCAGCCAGCTGAGGATATACGAGAGTCCAGTCAAATTCTACGTGTGGGGGTTCGAATGCTGAAAGGAAGAAGATGATGGTCTCTACACCCATACCGATAATCAGCATGATAGTACCACCAGGCCAGTGATTAATCTTGAACAGTGCGCCCACGATAACGACTGCAGCGCCCCATCCATAAAGTTTGGACATGAAGTTCTTATATCCTTTGCTTCGTACTAAATTGTCTAACCAACTCATGTTGTTTGATTTTTTATGATGTTACTTATTTATGTATTTTGATTTCTAAACTAATGCGTGCTACTATTAGTAGACATTGGAAGCAGTCTTCAGGTTGTCGCCTTTAACACGACCCAGATAGGGCTGGATGCAGCGGAAGCCAATATAGCACTTGCTGGTGTCTTGGAACTCGTAGGTGCGGGTCTGAACCTGGATGTAGTATTTCTGATCTTTCCAGCTGCCACCACGTACGACTTTGCGCTTCATTGCGATAGGATCGCTCTCTTGAGCGTTGTAGTTGTAGTAGGGAGAAAGTGCATTAGCTACGATATAGGTTGACTCGTTGAAAGCATCGGAGCACCATTCGGAAACGTTACCGGCCATGTCATACAGACCATAGTCGTTGGGAGCATAGTGACCAACAACCAAGGTGCGAACACCACCATCATCGTCGTATGCGCCACGGAGAGGCTCATAGTTGGCAAGGAAGCATCCGTTAGGGTTGCGGACATAAGGACCGCCCCAAGGATAGCTCTCAGCTGCGATACCGCCACGTGCTGCAAACTCCCATTCACCTTCGGAAGGAAGACGGAAGTCATTCATAGGCTCGTAGTTGATGTCAGCAAGATAGTCGTTGAGGAACTTGCTACGCCAAATGCAGAATGCACGAGCCTGGAGCCAGCTGATACCTACAACAGGATAGTTGTCATAGGCTGCGGAGGTGAAATAGTTGCGGGTGAAGTCGTCGTTCATAGAATAGGTATAGTCGTGAACCCAGCAGAGTGTGTCAGGATATACATTGATGCGCTCTTTATGAACGAAGGAGGTCCGATTGTTCAAACCACGGGGACGAGCGGTGTAAAGGGTACCACGATGTTCTTCCTTATTCTGAACACCAGCCTCTTTGCGAGCTGCATCAGCGTAGTCAATCCAATAGTATTCATAATTGAGTTTGGATGCATCAATTTCGCGACGACCGAAATATCTGTCTTTTTCAGCAACATAAAGACCATTGAGAGCCTCGCGTACTTCGGGGTCATCCCATTTGATTTTGGTCTTGTAGTTGATGTTTGGTGGGTCGAGAGCCTCACCGTATTCGTTTTCTTCAATTTGATAGCCATCGAGACCGCCTTCGGCAAGCATCTTGCGAACCATAGAGTCGGTGACCCATGCCACAAACTGGCGATATTCGTTGTTGGTGATTTCAGTCTCATCCATGAAGAAAGAAGAGACCTGCATGGTGCGGGGCTGAGAGGTGACACCATAGGTGTTGTTCTGGACACCTGCGCCCATGCTGAAGTTGCCCTGGTTGATGAATACCATGCCTTTGAGGTCGATATCCTCAAACTGATTGCGGTCGAGAACACCGGTCAGTTCGCCATTCGAGGACTTTTGTGAACAGCCGCAGAGAATGACCACGGATGCTGCTAGTAAGAAAAATAACTTTTTCATATTATAAGTACTTTATTATTATTCTAAAGAATCTGTTCTGTTAGCCGTGCTTTTTCTTGTTATTATACGATTTTTTGTGGATTTTGTTTCGTTTTAATGAGATATTGTATTGTTAAAGTAGGTAGATACTATTACCATAGGAGGTAGGAGCTTTCTGAGGAATGACCACTTTGAAGCAGTATTTCAGGTAGAGTTCTGCCGAACCAAAACTGCGGCCGGGTTTGAATGTGCCAAGGCTGCTGGTGGTGATGTCGTAGGATGCGCCTATGCGGAGTTTCTTCCAATGCACGCCTGCCAAAAGGTAGATGGCGTCAGTAACACGATATCCGAGACCTCCCCAGAATGCGTTGCGATAGTCAATCAAGCAGGACAGGTCGGCTTGGAAATAGCTGAAAGCAGCGGTGCGGAGCAATGCGGAAGGTTTGATGCGTACGGAGGGTGCGCCTGCTGGAGTGTACTCATAACCGCCCATGGCATAAATGGTGCGAACATTGCGATAGGCAAGGGCCTCACTGTGTGCTCCCAACAAGTTTTTTGCTGCAAGGCCAACGTAATATTTGCCAGGTACTTGGTAGTATAAACCAACGGATGCATCAATAAGCATTTCTGACGCTGCCGTAGTGGGAATGGCGGGGTCGTTGGCGTCATTGCCGTGCAAAGCACTGGGGTCGAAACTGCTATTAAGAAGACCTAACTCTGCACCAGCGGAAAGGTTACCATCTCCCCAGAACATACGGAAAGCATAGTCAAGGTTGACATAGATGTTGTCGTGGTATCCGATTTCATCTTTGACAAATGTGAAACCAAGGCCACCATGGAGGAATTTCACAGGCATGTCGAAGGAGAACAGAATGTCAGTGGGGGTAGAACCTGCATCGCTGCCATTGGTAGGATTGTCGAGTTTCAGTCCCATCCACTGGTTGCGATACATCAGCGTTGCGCAGATGGATCCAGAACTACCAGCATAGCCAGGATTGAAAGACATTCTGTTGAACATGTATTGCGAGAATTGGGGCTCCTGGGCCATGGTTGCACATGAAAATCCCAATGCTATCACCAAAAGTGATAGTTTCTTGCTCAGTTTGATTCTCATGTGAACACTCATATTGATATCATGTAATTATTTAATATTCTTATGTATTATTGTACTAAATAGTCCCACTTATCGGAATAAGGTGAGCCTAATTTGGACTTGCAAAGATAGCAATAAATATTTATTTATGATGTTTTTTTTCTATTTTTTTTCTATTTTTATCGGACAAAAATATGTAAAAGCGTGCTTTTGTGGATTTATTGATACTATTGGACGTGGGGAATAACGCAGCTTTCGGGGAATAGGTCGGTGAGTTCGGCCTGGATTCTTACAGCGTGGCTTCGGGTGTTGGCAAGTGACAGGATGATGCGGATATCTCGGTTGATTTCGTTTTTCTCTAGGATCACTTTGCCTTGTAACTCTTGTGGAAGTCGGTTGATTTCGACTAGCACTGCATGATTTGAACTGACGGTGCACAATTCAAGGTCAAAGCAGGATTTGAGAGGAATGGTTGGGGCTGTGGTTGTACTGTCGGTATCAATGCCCAAGGCAATTGTGTCGGTGCGGGGTTGCTTCCCCGCTTCATCTGTAGTGATAGTAGGCTTTGTGGTTTTGCGGGGGGCTGGCTTTGCAGTGGGTCTAGGCGGTTCTAATCCATCCTTGGTGCAAGGTGAGTAAGGAGAGATGCGCCGGGTTTGGCTTCTGTCTCTGAAACTTAGGTATTCGTCTAGGGTGAGGGCAAGCGTGTCTTGAATTGCCCATAACATTTGGCCAAGGTCTGCAGGAATGGTGGTGACAGTGACTTTTCCAGAACCTCTGATGCCGAGTGCCTTACAAGCAATTTTGGTCATGTCCAAAACATTGGATTTGGGACATCGATCGTTCACTTTCACGATGATGGTTTGCCCAGTGATTGGGTATGTGACAGAAAGGAATGTTCCGAAAGGGATTGTGCGGTGGGCAGCTGTGTATTGATTCTGTCGGAAAATCTCTCCGTTTGAAGTTTTCCGCCCAACAAATCTGTCGGAATAGTAGGTGCCAAGCATCGTTACTTCTTGCGAGGCTTGGGATGCACTATCTGGCTCATTTTGAGCAAATCCTAATATTGAGGATATGAGTGCTAAGAGGATAAAAACAACCTTTTTAATATGCGATGATTTAAGTTAATAATTACCATGTAAGTGCTTCATGGCATTCGTCTTTTGCATCGAACCAATTGCCTTGAAGGCGTAGTGTTTGTTCTATAATGTCTCGTACGCAGCCTTGCCCTCCCTTGAAATGTGAGATATATTGGCTGATGGATTTGATTTCAGTGGCGGCATCAGCAGGGCAGGCTGCAACACCGCAATGAAGCATCATCTGATAATCGGGAATATCATCCCCCATGCAGATGACTTGTTCGGAAGTGAGGTTGTTTTGTGACAAGAAGTTACGGTAAACCTCAATTTTGTTGGAACATCCTGTATAGCATTGGGTGACCCCAACGGCTTTCATCCGTAATTCGATGCTGAGGGATTTTGCTCCAGAAATGATGGCGATAGTGTATCCCTTTTTGACTGCGTATTGGATGGCAAACCCATCTTTCACATTCCCAGCGCGAATGGTGTCTCCTTGGTAGGTAGTCCATACGCTTCCGTCGGTCATAACGCCATCAAAATCAAATACGAAAGCTTTTATATTGTGTAGTTTCTCTTTGTAGTTTATCATTGTTTTTTGAAGCTATTTTTTGACATAGTCTATTACCTGGTCATATACGTTCCGCCAACCGCCCCAACCGTAGGTCTCTGATAGGTTTTGGTTGTGGAAAATGCAGCTAAACGTACCATTAACGGATTTTACTTCGTCAATGAGCGAACAATATAACTCTAATGCTTTAGAAGGAGAGAGATTTAGATGATTCCTAAAAGTGGTGTCCATGGTGACAAAAGGATGCACGATAAGGTCCATCTCCTGATTGCTTTTAAGGTCGAAGAAGGGAAGTGGTGTGCAGCTGCCATTGCGAAAGCCGGGTGCCTGAGCAAACCCCATGGTGTAGTCGTGGATGATGCCTAACTCGGCCAACATTTGATAAGATTCGGGAAGTGAGAACCGGAGGAAATGGAATCTGTTGCGATGAATGGGGCGGTGAATTATGTTGGATAAACGGCGGATCTCGTTTTCCATCATTTCGGCATTATCTCCGCTGTGGTAGCTTCCGTGTATGCCGAGTTTGGCATAGTCGCCTATATGCTTAAGAAGTTCTTGGAATCTATTGTAGTAGAAAGGGGTAGGCTTGTCGTAAAGGTCGTAATCTCCCATGAGAACAAAGAATTGCAGTTGATCGCGGTCGAAGTCTTTGCTCTTGGAAATGATGTAGTCAAAGGTGTCGAAGGGATCGGCTTCTTTCCCTTGGAGTACTTTCATCCTGAGTTTTACATCTTGGGGACGATGTCGGACGACGATATCTCGGAAAATGCCAATGCTGCTGCGCACTAAACCTTTGGACAGGTAGCAATAGGCTGCGTCAATGTCAATGGTTTGGTCAAATCTGAAAGTTCGAGGGCGGAAAGGTATATTGGGAAAATAGCGCAAGAGAACCTCTTTGATCATCAGCGCCCAATGCTCAACAACAGGGATGCGTAAGAAGTTGTGCTTGTAAGCTATTAGCTCAGACATGAGAATGCGGCCATGTTCGTCTTGTTTGTGAGGGAGATATTCCTCGTAGCGAGATAGCATGTAGAATATGGCTGCAAAGGGGTCGAATGGTAGGTCGGGGGAATCTCCTTCGACGGGGAATAGGGCAGGGAATCCGTTGTTGGTAAAATACTGAGGATCGTAGTTGTCAATTTTGGTTCGGAAGAGGAATTTGCAAGATTTGAAGTATGGAATGCCTGCCATGCCACAGGGCTTAGGCCCATAGGCGAGTTTCGGCCCTTCGTGGTGCTGGAATGTATCCCAGTCGGCGGTGATAGCAAACTCAGTCCGAAGTATGCCTTGCATGACCACATTGGTAGTGTAGCCTAAGCGATTTGTTATTTTGGGTACAAATATCAGCAGCATTACGAGTTGCTTTTAAAAAGTGCAAAGATACAACTATTTTTCGGATAAAGCGAAAAAAAGTTTCATTTGGATGCTTGAACGGACAAAGAACTATCCCTATTGAGGAAAGGAGAGTTCGGTTTCCCTCCCTACCGACATGGTGGCTAAATGCCCCAAAAGTAGTGCGTGATTTTGTGCTCCGTTGTGGCCTGATGGAAAGTTGAATGCTACAGGGTAGTCATATTCCTTCACAGCATCCAGTATAATCTCTTCGGTTGTGCTACCAAATGGAATAGCGTTGTCGTGCATGTCGGTGAATCGGCCCACCAGGAGGCCGGCTAAGTTACTGAGCAACCCATTACGTTTGAGGTTCATCATCATGCGGTCAATGTGGTAGAGGTATTCGTCAAGGTCTTCGATGAAGAGGATTTTCCCAATTGTGTTGATGCTGCTAATTGACCCGCATAGACTGTAGAGGATGGATAGGTTGCCACCTACAAGTTGTCCATGACATATCCCTGGTCGGTTTAGAGGATGGCTCGGTTCGGAGTAAATGATTTGTTCGCCAAAAATGGTTTTCCGAAGGGTCTCAGTGTGAACTTCTAAACGCTCATCTTGAACTATATTGATGGGCATGGTAGCATGAATTGTTGGAATGTTCAGGCGTGAGTGGATGTGGCTATGGAGTACAGTCACATCGCTGTATCCGATAATCCATTTGGGATGTGATGAAAAGTAGGTGAAGTCCAATTTGTCTATCATTCGCACTGTGCCATATCCTCCTCGTGCACAAAAGATGGCCTTGATGTCGGGGTTGTCGAGCAATTGTTGGAAAACGAAAGCACGAGTGTCATCGGTGCCAGCAAATTGATGATTGGTGGCCAAGACTTGTTCGGGGAGAAACACTTTTAGTCCCCAAGATTCTAAAAGGTGAATAGCTGGGCGTAGCTCTTCGATGGATATTTTGCGAGCTGTGGCTGCAATGGCGATTGTGTCGCCGGGTTTGAGGAAGGGAGGCTGAATCATTGTTGTTGAGTTGTAGTCTAAGATGGATTATCCTCTTCGGATGAGGGCACTGGCAACGTCACAAAATCGCCATGATCCTTTACATATTCAATGAATCGGTTATAGAAAGGATGCTTGGAGAGTGTTTCGGCATTGCCAAGGATGATCAGTTTCATGCGGGCACGGGTGATGGCCACATTCATTCGGCGTAAATCACGTAAGAATCCGATGGAACCTTGCTCGTTATCACGCACCATTGAGATGATGATTACGTCACGCTCTTGCCCCTGAAATCCATCAACACTATTTACTGATATTTGGCGGCGCAATGAACGGAAAAATTTCTGCCATTTGAGCAATTTGCGGATAAGGCGTACTTGTGCACGATAGGGCGAAATGATGCCAAAATCAACTCGTTCGTTTTGTATGCGTTCAAGTCCTATCATTTCGATGTAGTCGCGAAGTGTGTGTATCAGTAAGCGGGCTTCTTCGGAGTTTGTGCGGCTGGAGGTGCGGCTTTGTCGTTCGGCATAGTCACATTCTGATGTGTCTATCCACATCAGCGGTGTGTCAAGGGGCGAGATTTGTCGTTCGGCCACCTCTGGAGCAGCTTTCAGTTTCCCATGATAGAACCATTGTGAGCTGAATCCCATGATGTCTTTGTGCATGCGGTATTGTGTGGTGAGTAGTTCCACACATCGGGGCTTGGCTTTTGCCACCTTTTGCATGAGCGTTTGCTCTAGCCCTCCCTTTGCAGCCTCCATACATTTGATGGTGGGTGGGAGTTGTTGAAAATCGCCACTGAATATTACTCTGTCAGATTTCAGTATGGCAGCCCAACATGCGGGTTCTAAGGCTTGTGCAGCCTCGTCGATGAAGAGTGTTGAAAAGTGTCGATGCTCCAAGATGTGGTAGGCACTGCCAATGAGTGTGCATGACACCACTCGAGCGTGGTCGAAAAGGTCGTATTGGATTTTGATTTCCAATTCGGTTGCCCGGTCGCGAAGCTTAGCTAGTCGGGCTTGCTTCTCTCTGGATTTTCCTTCGGAAAAACCTTCTCTCAAAGCCTTGCGAATGCTCCATAGTTCAGCATAGTCGGGATGCGCAGCATAACGGCGTTCGTAACTGCAGTCAAGCATCTCGTTGCTCATTCGTAGCGGGTTGCCTACACGCAATACATTCACTCCGCGCTTTGAAAGTTGTTCGCTAATCCAATCCACGGCTGCATTACTTGGGGCACATACCATGACTTGCGTCTCTCGTTGAAGGGTCTCGATGATGGCCTCTACCAATGTTGTGGTCTTGCCTGTGCCTGGAGGTCCATGTATGATAGCCACCTCTTGGGCTTCAACAACCTTCTGTACGGCACTTTGTTGGCTTGGATTGAGCCAAGGAAATGAAAGTCTAGGAAGGGCTCTGAAAGATGGAGTGTCGTTACCAATAAGAGTGTTACGTAGATGCACAAACTTCTCATTCTCACTACGCATGGCACCATCCAAGGCTTCTAGCATTACACGATAACTGGTAGTGTCAATGCCTATCTGGACCCCCAATAGATGGTTTTCGTTGATAGCACGGATAGATTGTATCGCACTCTTATTGGGTACAGATATGGATATAACTCCCACTTCTGCTTGCTCTACATAGCATAGATGGGGCAACTCTTTGACTTGAGATCCATCGTCGCTCAAATAAAAAAGACTCACTGGCTTACCTGGTTCAAAGTCGCTTTCGGTCTCGTCATCGGCCACTTCGAATGATAGCGTGAGCAGCAACTGGTCAAGTGCATTATAGTTATTGGCACCCAACGTGATGGGGTATCTGCAACTAGGTTCCTGCATTCTGCTGCCTATGTGGTCAGCCGTAAGTGTACGAGCGTAAGTTTCGCGCTCATAGGCCATCTCTTTTTTGAGCAGTTCGGCTTGCATCTGCAACGATGCAACAGGATTGATCCTCTCCATGTGTAGGGTCTATACGATTAAATCCTTGGCGGCAATTTTCGGCACAATATGCACACCATCTTTGCGGTAGTAAGCGTGATTGTCCTCAGGGGCAATATTGGTGATTTCGATTTTCTCTGTACCTTTACCTATGGCTAGAATCATCAAGGGTTCATAGGGCAAGTTTAATTCCTCGGTGACTTTGTTTTTGTTGAAAGCACCAATTACCAGTCCGTTGAGCCCCATTTCCACGGCTTTGAGCAACATACTTTGGATTGCAATTCCAAGGTCCACATCCACCCATTTACTTTCTTCCACGGTGCTCATTACAATGATGAATGCCTCGGGTTCGGTTCCTGGGAATGGTAGGTTTAGTTCGGGCAAGGCTGCACCCAGTTTGATGTGGGCGAGTACCTTATCTGCTCCTGAAGTTTGCGTCACTAATCGGAATCGCAGCACTTGTTGATTTCTTGCAGATGGGATTTTGCTGCATACGCTCACAATGCGCATGAGCTCTTCTTCCTTGACTACATAATCCTTTAAGTAGCCTCGGTAGCTGCGGTTGCGCATGATTAGTTCATCCACGGTGTGTCCCACTCGTTTGATCTTCGTGCGGTTTGAGCCAAACACTTCTTCATATCTTTTCTCTAAATAGTTGTCAGCCATAATTGGAAGGTTTGCTGATAAAGTGTTAATAATGTTAGGGTATTCCGCCCCAGGGTTTGTGTGCTATTGTCTGCTTTGACTAAGCTGTTATTGTGCTGGATGCTTGGAGAAGCAGCTGGTCTTGCAGAAATAATAAGGAGTGGAAAACAGCAATTTGTCAGAACGGCTGGGGGTAATAAAGAGGCTTGCGGCAGCTATCTCGGCCTTGCCAGAGAGCAGGGTGGGTATAATTTCGTCGAAGCGATAACCGCTAAAGTGGAATGGCCTATTGATGTAGAGGCTGAATCTCATCATCAATTCTACCTCCAGTCCAGTCCAATGGTTGTCACGGTAGAAACTGAAAGGGGCGTTGTCGGTGATAGTGGCAACCTCTATCGGATGTCCTTTAAGGTCTGCCAACTCAGGCATGTTGGGGAGGAATAGTGTGTCTGATTTTCCGTTGCACCAATGACTAAACATAGAGTCCAGTGTGCCGTCAGATTTGATTTGGATAAGAAAATCGTTAAACTTGTCTCTTAGCTTTGCGTCTTTGCTGTTGAAAGCTGCGGCCACATCATATCCTCCAACGAGGTTGAAATTGACATGGATACCGTATGCAGCCATGTCTATATCCATCAATGATACGGTGTCGTTGATGCCGAATTCAACTGAATCATGGGCGATGGATTCAACCAACTCTCTTGGACTGCTAAATCTCACCAAAGTAATGTTGGGAAAATTGTCGGTATCGCTCAGCATCATGTCGCTAGTGCTACCTGCTACTACGCCTACAACATGGCCGTCAAGGTCTTCAAGGTTAGTGAAAGCATTGTTTGAAGCAACTTCGGTAGGGTGGTTTTGGCAGGCGGTTGCTGCCAATGCTGCCACGGCAATGAGTAATGTGGCAATGTTTCGTTTGAGGTGTATGTGCTTGATGTTCATTTGTGTTATATGCATCATTTGATGTTTGATGCAATTACAAAGATACTACTTTTTTTTGAAAAAGTAATATTGAATTTTTTCGATACTTTATGCGCTATTATTTTGCCCAGTAAATGTAGTCGGCTTTGCGCGGTTTGGGTTCGGGAATGGCTTGGTTGGTATATCCGAGAGCCACATGACCAATGCCTATGTAGTTGCCTTCAATACCCAGTTCCTTCAGTATTTGTTTGCCTTCTTCGCTCTCAAATTCTTCTTTGGCACGATGAATCCAGCAGGTGTTGAGTCCTAAGGAATGTGCTGCCAGCATAAGGGTTTGCATCACAATGGGACCATCATAAGCTGCATTGGGTGATTCTTTTACAAGCACGATGAGCATGGCGGGGGCACCATAGAATGGGTCGGTATCGGTCTTGCCCATTACAGCGGCATTCATAGCCGATATCTTGTCGCGCAAAGCTTTGTTGGTGACGGCAATGATAATGGGGTTTTGGCAGCCCATGCTAGTGGGGGCCCAGGTTCCAGCTTCAGCTATTTGGCTGATGATTTCATCGGATGGGATTCTGTTTGGGTCAAAAGTTCTGCAGCTTCTGCGCTGTTTGATGGCCGTGATAACGGGATTGTTCATACCTATAATGTATTACTATTGGTGCGTTAACTTTTTATTATCCATTGTTAAATATTTGACAATAAA
>JAKSMP010000080.1 GCA_024400505.1 Bacteroidales bacterium
TGATTGGAAATCCCAGCCACCCTTTCATGTGCGTGGTAAATATAGATATTGATCCTGAAACATCAACTGGAGCATGGAACACTCGTGATGACGTAGATGATATTGCGTATCTTTGTGCGGGTATGACACAAGGTGTAGAGTATTGCGATACACAATTCAATATCAAGCGAGGAAAGATTGCTACCCTTGTTGGTGCCATGCAAGGAAACTCTATTGTTGCGACTGAGACTGTCGGAATCTCCAATTCATCCTTCTTTGGTCGTACTGTGGTAAATATTAATCCTGACAAAGATGCTGATGTGACTATCTATCGTTATTATGCCACATGCTTTGGCCGATACACAAATAATTCAGCAACTTTAGGAACCTCCAATGCAGCCTTCTATGGTCAAAGCTATTTGAATATGCATGGTGGTACTATTGAATCAGGTGTGTACGCCACTGCCGGCGGCATTACTGGCCTGAAAAGTCCAGATGGAACCCACCATACTATTGATAAGTTTGTTCCATATCTGGATAATACCGACACATATAAGAACTATCCCTACATGGGCATCAAGTACCAGCCATTCGATGAAAGCGGCACTAAGGTAATGCCTACATTCACAACGACTCTCAATGGTTCAAGTGAAACAATAGACCTCACCACAACATTCACTCAGATGAACATCTATGGCGGTACCATCAATGGTGGTATTTATGGCGGTGGCTATGGTTTTTCTCCTGAAATGCCAGCGGCACGTGCCATTGCAGGTGCAGGTTCATTTTGGGGCGAAACTAATGTAAATATCTACGGAGGTACAATCAATGGTGGAGTCTATGGAGGTGGTGCAGGCGACCCTACTTATTATAATGACGCAGAAGCAGCAAAGAAAGCTGGCTTCCTGACTGTTGCATCCGTCTATGGCAACACCAACGTAAATATCTACGGCGGTACGTTTGATGATACAGGTATCTATGGGGGCGGTGCCGGCTTGAAATCAGCAGGAAATGTCGGAGACCCCAAAGAATTCCTCGATATTGCGAAGGTCTATGGCAACACCAACGTAACCATTGACCCAAGGATGCCTGATGATTTTGAAACAAAGAATCCCTCCTGGACTTTCACCGGCAACATCTACGGCGGTGGCGCCCTTGGTGCAGTAGAAGGCGCAACCAACGTCATCATCAAGGGTGGCATCATCAACGGTAATGTCTTCGGAGCCGGCATGGGCGAAGATGGTCACCCAAACAAAGCCAAGGTGACTGGCGATACCAACGTGACAGTAGGCGAGTAATGAACAAAACACCCACCATACA
>JAKSMP010000081.1 GCA_024400505.1 Bacteroidales bacterium
CCAGCAGGGGCTCTATGACAGATGAATGGAAGGTAGGTTTGTGCGATGGCGCAACATCAATACGCACAAGCGAATACGTCTCAATGGTGGAGACTACAGGTGCGTGGGCAGTGGTCGCGACCAGACGCGGGGTCTCAATATAATCGGTTGGGGGCTGTTCTTGGAGTGGTGAAGATTCGGTATGCACTGCCGAAGTGGGGAGGTCTTCTTTCAAATCGATCTGATCCTCATTGACGGATGCGGTTTCCCAGTTTGGCTTGCTGACTGTGTTTGGCATCTTTGGGATGGATTGGCTGTTGGCCGCAGCGGCAACCTGCTGCGGTTCATTGGCTTGAGATACCAAAGGTATGGATGGTTCGCAAGAAGGCGGGGCGGGTTTGAGAAGGGCTATTCCATATCCAATGCCAATGATTATGCCGGCTGCCGCACCCCAGCGCCACGGCGTAAGGCGGCGGGGTTGAGGCTGGATGGACCGAATGTTGTGGTGCAAGGTGGAGAGCGGAATGCGGAGCTCTTTGTCGAGGTCTTCGGCATCTTGCTGCCAATCTTGCTGGTATTGTTTCAGAAAATCGTCGTCCCGCATGGTTATTTATGATTAAGCATTGTTTTCAATTGTTTAATTATGCGAGAGTATCTTACCCTAAGGCTGCCCTCGCTCTGGTTTGTGAAGCCGGCAATGTCGCAGTAGCTATAGCCATCCAATCGGTAGGATACTAGCAGTTGGTCATCGGCAGGGAGGTGGGCGATAGCCTCGTAGAGGTCGTCTATTTGTTGCGGATGGTCATAGGTGGTGGGTTCTGGAGGGTTGCTGGTGAGCACGATTCCTGGGCCAACCTCTTCATGCCGCAGTTTGTCGATGGCGGTGTTGACGGCAATGTGCCATAGCCAGGTGGCCTCGCTGCTTTCGCCACGGAAATGGTCCATCTCGGTCCACAGCTTGAGTGCGATGTCTTGGTAGAGGTCGCGAGCCAACTCCATGTCGCGGTGGCAGTAAATCTGGCACACCTTGATGATGAGCCCGCGGTGGCAGGCTATCAGCTGGTCATATTTTGCGAGCGCATCCTGTGTTGGCATTCTTTTGGAGTTTATGCTTAATTAGTCGTATTTGCTGTTGAAAATGTTACAGGTGGGTTCTATAAATTCATTT
>JAKSMP010000009.1 GCA_024400505.1 Bacteroidales bacterium
TTCGCGGTTATCTCCAAAATAGGCAGTAGGAATAATGGAATAAGGTAGCAGGTAGCAGGTAGTAGGTGGGAGGGAGCAGGTAGTAGGTTTTTAGGTAGTAGGTAGTAGGTGGGAGGTAACCGCGAAAGACGCGAAAAAACGCAAAATTTTTATAGGCAGGAAAGGATATCGAAAAACGCAAAAATACTCTTTGTTCCAAAGAGTCTAGTAGTGGCCCGAGCCCTTTTTCGTGTCTTTGCTTGCTTCAGCAGGCCCAGTTTTGGCGATTTAAATAAGATTTTCGCACCTTTCGCGCTTTTTGCGGTTTTCGCGGTTATCTCCAAAATAGGCAGTAGGAATAATGGAATAAGGTAGCAGGTAGTAGGGAGCAGGTAGTAGGTAGCAGGTAGGAGGTAGTAGGTAGGAGGTAGCAGGTAGGAGGTAGTAGGTAGCAGGGAGTAGGTAGCAGGGAGCAGGTAGGAGGTAGTAGGTAGTAGGTAGGAGGTAGCAGGTAGGAGGTAGTAGGTAGCAGGTAGTAGGTGGGTGGGAGTTTTTAACCGCGAAAGACGCGAAAAAACGCTAAATTTTTATAGGCATGAAACAGAAAGAAAGGATATCGAAAAACGCAAAAGGCCTCTTTGTTCCAAAGAGTGTATCCTTGTAACGCCAGATTATTTATCACAGATCACTGAAATCACAACATGAAATATTTCACTATTAGAGAACTTAGCGTTTCGGCTACGGCGATGCGTTTGGGCGTTGACAACACGCCATCGGCTGAGGTGATGCGCAACCTGGCCAAACTGACTGACCTTTTGCTTGACCCCGCCCGTGAGCGATGGGGCAAACCCCTTGTGGTGACCAGCGGATATAGGTGCAAGAAACTGAATGCGCTGGTGGGCGGCGTGGCGGACAGCCAACACCTAAGGGGGTGTGCCGCCGATATAGTGACCCTGGGCAACAACCGGTTGCAGAACTACCAGCTGTACCAGATGATAAAATCGAGCTCCTTGCCCTACGACCAGCTGATTGCCGAGCATGTGCGGTGCGGCGGCTGCGGCTGGGTGCACATCAGCTTAGCCCCAACTGGCAAACCTAGACGCCAAGCGTTGGAGAGGAGGGAATAAAGAATTTGGTTATATGGGAAAAATGTTGTACTTTTGCAAAATGAATTATAGGATTTGCTTTATTTTGGCTGCGCTCTTGCCTTGGGGCGCCATGGCTCAGGGCACGGCTGAGGCGGCATTGGATGTAATCAACCATTTCACCCATGGAGCGATGCCTGTGAAGGTGACGCTGGACCAGAAGAAGAACGCCCTTGGGGGGGACTCTTTTTGCTATGCCCTGGCGGACGACACGCTGGAGGTGCATGCCAGCAGCGCCGTGGCGGCTTGCCGAGGTTTTTACCACTGGATTCGCTCTAAGGGGGCTGGGATTTGCAGCTGGAGCGGCAACAGATTTGAGAAGCCCCAGGATATGCACACCGCTGCGACCGCTATGAGTTCACCCTACCGCGACCACCAATATATGAATGTGGTGACTTACGGATATACGATGCCCTATTGGGGCAGAGCTGAATGGGACAAGGAGCTGGAATGGATGGCCCTGCACGGGGTGGATATGCCGCTGATGCTGATTGGCCAGGAGGCGGTGTATAGGCAGGTGTTTAAGGACATGGGACTGACCGACCCAGAGGTGGACGAATGGCTAGTGGGACCTGCGCACCTGCCATGGATGAGGATGGGCAACTTGAGCGGCAACAGCTTTGACGGCCCACCGCCCCGGGGGTGGGACAGCCACCAGATGGCATTGGCAGAATATGTGATGGACAGGATGCGGGCGCTGGGCATGAAACCCATCTGCCCTGCTTTTGGCGGATTTGTGCCCAAGGCACTGGCAAAGCACTACAACGTGGAGCTGGACACCACCGGATGGGACTGGATGCCTGCCCAGCAACGCAACTATCGCATACGGCCCGACTCGCCGCTTTTTGTGGAGATTGGTTCTAGGTTTATCGAAAAATGGGAACAGATTTTTGGCAAAGGGCACTACTACTTGAGCGATTCGTTTAACGAGATGGCGATACCGCAAGACACCGCCCTGATGGCCCGCTATGGGCAGGCTGTGTATAGCAGCATCAGCCAGGCCAACGCCGACGCGGTGTGGGTGATGCAGGGGTGGTCGCTGGGATACCAACGCTGGCTGTGGGGCAACGGCATTTTTGAGGCGTTGCTGAAGCATGTGCCACAAGAGAAATTCTATCTGCTGGACATGGCTACCGACTATAACTGCTGCTTTTGGAAGAATAGTTTTGACTGGGACTTCTACCACGGATTTGATGGCAGGGAGTGGGTGTGGTCGGTGATACCCAATATGGGAGGCAAGACTGCCTATACAGGTGTGATGGAATACTATGCCAACGGACGAATTGAGGCACAGACCTCGGCCAACAGGGGCAAGCTGACCGGCTATGGCATGGCACCCGAAGGGCTGGACAATAATGAGATGATATACGAGCTGCTGTGCGACGGCGGCTATATGGGCGCCACCGACAGCATCAACACCGCTGAATGGCTCAAGAACTATACCCTATGCCGATACGGCAAAACCATACCGGCAGTGGACGACTACTGGCAGGGCCTGCGGCAATCCATCTACTCGACTTTCCACGACCACCCGCAGTTTGGTTGGCAAGTGCGCAACAATATCACCGGCAGAGGCACAGTGAACACCGACACAACCTTCAACCGAGCCGTGGAAAATATTTTTGCCCACCCCAGCGAGATCAGCCAATGGATGAAAATGCTGGACAACGAGGGTGCCAGGCTGCTGGAGGCCGACTTGATTGAAGGTGCCGCACAATATATTGCAGGCAAGGTGGAGCGGATGAATGGGTTGATTGCCTCATGCGCCGAACAAGGCGACAAGGATAGAGCGCACCGAATGATGAAGCATGCAGAGCAAACGCTGATGAAGCTGGACGCCATACTGGAGCACCACCCCCTGCACCGACTAGAAAGATGGGAGCAAGCGGCCCAGGCTAATGCCCAACTGACGGAGCAAGAGAAACAAGCCTTGGCGAGGAATGCCAGGCGGATTGTGAGTGTGTGGTATGGCCTGCACGAGAAGGATGAACCCGTGAACGACTACAGCTGCCGGCTGTGGTCGGGACTTGTGCGAGATTACTATCTGCCCCGCATGAAAGAGACTTGGCTGAAAAAGATAGACGGAAAAAGGTTCGACCAGATTGAATTTGAGAACCATTTTGTGGAACTGGCACCCAAACTGAGCGAACCTTTAAGGATAGATGATGGAGAGTTGATGGATTTCGTGAGCGAGACTATCGCAGGGTTGGTACGATACTAGAGGTTATCAACCACTAGGCGGACACAATTGCCATAGCTGGGGCCATAATTGTTGGTGCCATCGATGCTGCGGCCGGTGAAATAGAGGTAGTAGTGGCTATAAGCAGGGCTTGGAGCGGTCCAATAGCGGCCATGGGTACCCACCTGGCTGATGCCATATCCATTGCGACAGCCGGCAGCGGGCAGGAACACAGCACCGGCAGCCTGCATGGCAGCCCAAGAGCCATCGGATACGCTATAGGTGTTGCAAGAATAGTCGGTGTGGAGGGTGCCCAAAGCGGCGTTGAAGGTGCAACCTTCGGGAAGCGTCCAGTTGTCGGGCAGGAAGAAACAGCCAGCCACGAATGAGCCATTGGCCAGACGGATGGAGCCTGTGGCACAAAGCGAATAGGCATTGGGGCGGTAGTAGCGCAGATAATACCATTCGTCGAGGGTGAGTGTGCGCCAAGGAGAATTAGCGCCAAAGACACTCCCCCACTCTACATACTCGCCCTGGTAGTTCTCGTCAAGATGGGAGGTGAGCATACCGAAATTGGTGGTGGTGGTGCTCCAGCCAAAGTGGTCCCAGGCATCGGCCGAATAGGTTGAAAGGAAGTCGTATTGCTGATCGGCCATGCGCCATTGTCCATTGACATACTGCAGATTGCCTTGAGCGAAACGCACCTGGCGATTGTCGGCGACAGAGAAGAGACCAGAGAGAGCCTCGGGGGTATCGATATCAGGAGGCACGATGGTGTCGATAGTGGGTGTGGTGTCGGGGGTGATGGGATGGATGGCAGGTTCTTTTTGACAAGAGATGAATGCAAAAAGGGTGAAGGCCAATGCCACAATATGAAAGATAGGATGTGTTTTCATGTTTAATCTATTAATTTATTAAAGGTTGCTCAATATAGGAAATTGTTGTAGGGATAGCGAATGGCGTGGATTTTTTTTACTTCCTCATACAGGAGGTTGCGCAGCGCATCGACATTGGAGCGACAGGCAGCAGAGATGAAGATGATGTGGTCGGCAGGGGTGTTGGGACCCGTCATGCGAGCCATCCAGGAGTTCTGCAGCATTTCCATGGACCAGTTGGCCTTGGTGAGGGGTGTGAGGTCGTCTTCTTCTTTTTGGATATAGGTATAGGCATCGATTTTGTTGAAGACCAAGATGGTGGGCTTGCCGGATGCACCGATTTCCTCCAAGGTGCGGTTGACGGCATTGATTTGTTCCTCGTAGTCGGGGTGAGAGATGTCAACGATGTGGAGAAGAAGGTCGGCTTCTTTGACCTCGTCGAGGGTAGATTTGAACGACTCAACCAATCCGTGGGGGAGTTTGCGAATGAAACCCACGGTGTCGGTGAGGAGGAAAGGAAGATTGGCGAGCACCACTTTGCGCACTGTGGTGTCGAGGGTGGCGAAGAGTTTGTTCTCGGCGAAGACATCACTCTTGGAGAGGAGGTTCATGAGTGTGGATTTGCCCACATTGGTGTAGCCCACAAGCGCCACACGCACGAGAGACTCGCGATTCTTGCGTTGTTGCACTTTTTGCTTGTCGATATCGAGGAGCTTTTCTTTGAGGAGGGCAATCTTCTCGGTGATGAGTCGGCGGTCGGTCTCGATTTGGGTTTCGCCAGGGCCACGCATGCCGATGCCGCCACGCTGACGTTCGAGGTGGGTCCACATTCGGGTGAGGCGGGGCAGCATATATTGGAGTTGAGCCAGCTCCACCTGGGTTTTGGCGATGGAGGTGCGGGCACGCTTGGCAAAGATATCGAGGATGAGGGTGGTGCGATCGAGGATGCGACATTCAAACTCGCGCTCGAGGTTGCGCAGCTGGGCAGGCGAGAGTTCGTCGTCGAAGACCAGGAAATCGGCATCGAGGGCGTTTTTGTATTCTTTGATCTCTTGCAGCTTGCCGCTACCCACATAGGTGCGGGTGTCGGGGCGGTCGAGTTTCTGCACCACCTGCTTGACGGCCACGCCGCCAGCAGTGTCGAGGAGGAATGCCAGCTCGGCGAGGCACTCGAGGGTGCGTTCCATGGTGGTGCCATTGGCACAGACGCTCACGAGAATGGCTTTCTCGGGAACAGGTTCGGTGCTGAAAGTGTTGCGCTCCTGAGGGGTGAGGCGCTTATTTTTGTCGAGACCTTCGGCTTCCCACTGACCGATGGGTTTCTTCCACTTGCCGTGATTATTGGGTTTCCAGGACATGGTTGAGGTATGTGTGATCTGGGATGAGTGAACGGTGAATTAGTTGGTGGTGCAAGTGCCGCTTTTTTGATTCACTACTTGCTGGAGGATTTGCTCGAGCTGCTGGCTAGATTTGGACCAACAGAAGTTGTCCTTCACATACTGGGAGCCCGCCAAGGCCATCTGCTGGGCTTGCTGGGGCTGCTGGAGAAGGGTGATGATATGCTGGGCAAAAGCCTGGGCAGTGTCGCCCACCAGCACTTGGGTGCCATGCTGGGCACGGAGCGAGGCATTGGCGATGGAAGTGGTGACACAAGGCAGCTGCATGGACATGGCCTCAAGGAGTTTATTCTGCAGACCTGAGCCGGAGAGCATGGGAGCGGCAAACACCTTGGAAGAGGCATAGCACTGGCGAATGTCGGGGACGGTGCCTGAGACGGTGATGAGAGAAGACTGGAGTTTGCGCACCGAGCCACGGGGGCTGGCACCTGCCAGGAGCAGTTTGGCCTGGGGCACTTCACCCCAGACGATGGGCATGATTACTTGAGCCAGATAGGTGGCAGCGCGCACATTGGGCTCGTAGTTCATGTTGCCACAGAAAACGATGTCGTACTGCTTGGGGCATGAGATGGGTTTGAAATATTCGAAATCAACCCCGTTGGGGATGATGTGGATGTCGCTGTTGCGCTGATGGGGGATGGCATCGCTATCGGGTTCGGAGATGATGGTGAGGGCATCGAAGATTTTAAAGGCGTTGTACTCGGTGGAGCGAAGCATCTTGAACTCGAAATGGAGGAAATAGTGCAAGAGGAAACGAGCCGAATCCATACGGCGCTCGAAGTTCATGGAGAGGGCATCCTGAAAGTCCATCACCTTGGGATAGGAAGAACGACTGACGAGGGGCATGGTGCGCACCATTTGGTTGTAAAGCACATCGGGCATGACCATACGTTCGAAGGCTTTGTAGGCTTTGCGGGCTTTGACAGAATCCCAATAGCCCAACTGAAGAGATTTGGTGGAGAGATAATTGCGCAGCACATTCTTGTAGTTGACCAGTTTGGGCGATCGGACCACACGGATGGCTTTGCAATAGGGACGGAGCATTTCTAGGTGGGCAGGTTGCACAGGGGTGTGCGACACACAGAAAAGATAGATATCATTTGTCTTCGACAATTCCTTGATCTGGTTGAAGGCGCGGAGTTTGTCGCCTTTTTCCAGTGGATAAGGGAATCGGGGAAGGACTACGAGTATTTTCATTGTATAATATAATAGGGATTAAAAATGATTACTTAAAAGAGTTCGGTCTGCATGCCTTCGGCAAATCCTTCGCGGTCGTCGGGGGAGGCTGATGGGGTTTCAACCTCCAAGTCTTCGGGGTCGGGCTCAGGCTCGGGGTCGGGCTGCAACCATAGGAAGCGACTTTCGGTGACTGTGGTGATGCGTTTGCCCTTGGCTTTATAGCCTTTGACAGCAATGAATTGATCAACATTGATCTCCTCTTGGAGGATTTTTTTGCCGCTTACGGGGTCGTATTCTACCTGGAGGTGGGGGAAGGTGTCGAGGGAGAAGAGGATCATCTTGTCGCCATCATCCACAAAAGCGAGTTTCTTGTCGCTGTCTTCGGCCTGGAATCGCTTGAGATAGAAGCTGCCGCTTGACTGCTCCTGATAGACTACCGAGATGATGGAGCGGGGATTGTATTTGGCAATGAAGCAGGTGTCATCGTCGAAATGGGCGCTGAGATCGTGGCCACAGAGGCGCATATAACCCGAACTGGTGATGGAGAGGATCTTGTCTTTGCCCGAGAAACGGCCCAAAGAGCGACCAGCTCCATTGGCATTGAGACGATTGATAGAGGGATCGAACCATATCTCGCGAGCCTCCAAGGTAGATACACCCTCGCCTTTCTTGTTGATGCTGCGCACTGCATTGCGGGTGAGAATGTTGCCCATCGACTGGCGACCTTTGATGGCCAGTTTGGCAAAATCGAAATCGAAGCTCACTTTCTTGAGTTTGGCTTTGGTGGCGTGATGGACGGTCACCATCTCGGCTTCGCCATTGGGATTGGCGGTGAAATAGAGAATCTTTGATCCTTTGGTGCCCTTGGTAAGGTTGTACTCGGTGTCGCGGGTGATGCCAATGACAGAGAATCGCTTGACAAAAACGTAGCCGAGGTTGCCGTCGCGGTATATCATGTTATAGACTGTGCGGTCGTCGCGGCGGCGGAAGACACCTATGTGCTGAATCTCTTTGCAGGTGGTGGAGCCAACAAAGGCTTTGTCCTGCACTTTGGTGACTATCATGGTGCCATCGGTGCGGAAGACGATGATGTCGTCAATCTTGTTGCAGTCGAAGGCATATTCCACTCCGTCCTCTTTCTTGAGGGCGGTGCCGGCAAAGCCAGTGAGTTTGTTGACGTAGAGTTTCTCGTTGGCCACAGCCACGGTGGCTGCTTGGATATCTTCGAAGTTGCGGATTTCGGTGCGGCGCTCACGACCTTTGCCGTAGGTGTCCAAGATGTGCTGGAAATAGTTGATGGCGTAGTCGATAAGGTGAGCGAGGTGATTTTTGGTTTCCTCGATGTTGGCGTCGATGTTGGCAATTTCCTCTTCGGCTTTCTTGATGTCGAACTTGGAGATTTTGCGAACAGGTTTTTCGCAAAGTTTGAGCACTTGTTCGCGGGTGATTTGTTCGCGGAAGAGTTTTCTATAGGGGTCGAATCCACGTTCGATGCCAGTCACTTGGTCGTCCCAGGTAGCAAAATCTTTTTTCTCTAATATCTTGTAGATCCCTTTTTCAAAGAAAATCTTTTCAAGCGATACCCAATGCCAACGGTCTTGCAGCTCGGCAAGGAGTATTTCCAGCTCTTGGCGGAGGAGATCCTTGGTGCGAAGGGTGGAATGGCGCAGGATGTCGCTGGCAGTCATGAACACAGGCTTGTTGTTGACAATGACGCAAGTTTGAGGCGAGAAGCTTATCTGGCAGCTGGTGAAAGCATAGAGGGCATCCATCATCTGGTCGGGCGAAATGCCATTGGGGAGATAGCACACGATTTCAACCTCGGCAGCTGTGTTGTCATCAACTTTCTTGATTTTGATCTTGCCTTTTTCGTTGGCTTTCAGTATGCTCTCGATGAGCACATTGGTGGTGACGCCATAGGGTATTTCGGTGATGACGATGGCTTTGCGTTTCTCGTCGTAATGCATCTTGGCACGGATGCGCAGACGACCGCCCAGGGCTGCATCGTTGTATTTGGTCACATCGATGAGGCCGCCCGTGGGGAAGTCGGGGAAGATTTCGAAGGGTTCATCGCGCAGAATCTTGATGGATGCTTCCATCAACTCGCAGAAATTATAGGGCAGGATGACCGAGGTGAGGGTGACGGCGATGCCCTTGGTGCCCTGAGCCAGCAGCAGCGGGAACTTGATGGGGAGCGAGACGGGCTCTTGCTTGCGGCCGTCATAGCTGGGTTTCCACTGGGTGGTCTTGGCATTGAAGCAAACTTCCTTGGCAAATTTGGAGAGCCGGGCCTCGATGTAACGGCCTGCTGCCGCACCATCGCCGGTGAGGATGTTGCCCCAGTTACCTTGGCAGTCGATGAGCAGGTTTTTCTGTCCGAGGTTGACCAAAGCGTCGTTGATGGATGCGTCGCCATGGGGATGATAGAGCATGGTGGTGCCCACGATGTTGGCCACCTTGGTGTATCGGCCATCGTCGGTCTCCTTCATGGCGTGGAGAATGCGGCGTTGGACAGGTTTGAGACCGTCGTCGATGTCGGGCACCGAGCGGTCGAGTATCACATCGGAGGCATAATCTATCCAATAATCACGAAACATGCCATTGAGAGAGATGGTTGTTCCCTCGCCAGCAGGCTCCACACTTTGCGGAGTTGTGGCATGGGCAATGGTCTCATCATCATTTATGTTACCCACATTTTCGTCAAACTCTTCAGGTATATTTTGCTCTTCGTCCATAATAATAATTTTAAACTGCAAAATTACTATTTTTTTTGCGAAAAAATAGAGTATTGCTAGATTTTTTTATAAAAAGATGCAAAACAATACTGCAATACTGGGTATTGCACGGTAGAGAATGGGGTATGAGAACAAGGAGGATACTATCGGTGTGGAGAGGCAGTCACTTGCTAGTTTTCTTACTCACCCCACGACACCGCTCGCATGACGAGATGGTGATGATTGTTATTTTCATTTTAGGTGAGTCGATAATTGTTAAGAGGGGAATCGAGTTGCTCTATTGCAGCACGAGGGTGCCGTCTTTCTCCTTGGGGTATTTGACAGTGTAGGAGAAGGTAATGGTGCGCTGTTCCAGAGGCTGCATGGGCACTATCCAGCGAATGGTGCCGGTGTCTTTGTTAAGGGTACCGCCAGCGGGGTTGATATCTTGCACTTTGATTTCCAGATCGGAGGAGATGGGCACTTGGTCTTTGAGGCGCAAGACGATGGGTTCGTTCTTGGTATTTTTGATGGTGATGGAAACGGTGACAACACGAGTCACTTCCTTGGATAGGAGCCCTTTGTCGGGGGTAGAGAGGGTGTGTTTGCGCTTGACCAGCACATTGGGGTCTTGGCCCACAGAGAATCGGAGTGTGTCGCCAGAGCCAGCGGTGACCACATCGGAGGTGGATACAAAGCGGTTGTTGAGATAAACATTGCATCCTACCTCAAGCAGGCCTAGTTGTTCCCACTGGGGAAGCAAGGCGGTGAAATGTACCTTTTCTTCGTTCTTTGGGGTGGCGAAACGTGCGAAGATGGCCGAAGCGGTGTCGCGCTGGAGAGGGAGCGTTTGGGGCTTTCCCAAGGAATATACAGACTGGGGTGTGTTGAGCAAATATTCGCGTGAGAGGGTGAGATTGCTGCTGGTGGAAGCAGTGATGGACTTGGCTTTCCTTGCTGGATCAGAGTAAGTGTTGGACACCTCGGCCATGATCATGTTGCGTTCCTGCAGGGTTGAGTTCATTGCAGCTTTGGTGCGATAGGCTGCAGGTGTGTGGCTGATGAGGTAATAGACAGGCAGCTCGGAGTCGAATCCGGCATAGCCAGCTTCGGAGGTGGAGAAGGCAAGCTGGCATCCATGCCAATGCTCACCAGTGTTTTGCGACACAGTGGCTTTGAGGGCAAATATGGCTTGGCTGCGCTGCTCGTCGAACAGTGCATCATAAGAATATTGGCAGCTGACACCTGTGACCATATAGGAGTAATCAATCTTGGCGTTGTTGATATTCTTGTTGGAATAGATAGTAAGGTGAATATCTTTTTGCCCCAAGCTAGGACTGTGGGTGCCCAGGTTCTGATCAAGGAGACGATTGATTTCATTGGCAAGCTGACGGCTCTTTACTTGGAGGTCGGCAAGTTCGGTAGCGGCTTTGTGGCGGGCTGTGGCGATGGACTGGGTTTCGCGGCGCTGATAGTCAAACTGTGCCTTGATTTTGTCGATGGAGTCGAAGGCAACGGTGTTGCGGATGGCTTTGAGATTTTGGAGTGCTGCTTGCTGGGCATCGAGGGTGGAGATGAGCAGTTGGGTGTTGTTGATTTTGAGCTCCACTTCGTCTTGCTGATTTTTAAGGCTGAGATACTGGGTGAAGGCTGCACCGGACAACTGGGTACTATAAAATTCTTTGGGTGTAAGGGTGCGTTGGATGGTGTTGAGAGAACTCAAAAACCAATCCTCCGAGGAAGAGAAATGAATGCGGTCGTCGATGGCCAAATTGGCATTGCCACGGATGACAAACTGGTTCTCGCCTCGCTTGAGATAGACGGTGATGGATTTCTCCACCAATGCAGAAGAAGGATATACTGTGACTTTTTCGAGTTTGGGAAAGACCTCGGTTTGCGCCAATGCAGAAAAAACAACCGAGAGAAGGGATAGCATGATAACGAAAGATTTCATAGTGATAAGGGTGTATTTAGGGTGTTTTTAATTGTTGCTTAATAAACTTTTGGAAATGCAAAGGTACGAAAAAAATATGACAGACAGAAAAAAAAGTTTGCAACAAGAATTATCGGTATCGAAAAAAAAGTGTATCTTTGCACGTATGAGAACTTTAGTTTTTGCCACCAATAATAAACACAAACTACACGAAGTCAGCGAAATGCTAAAAGGTGTAGTGGAAATCAAATCACTTGAGGAGATGGGGCTGGCTGGAGATATACCAGAGACAGCCGACACCCTCCAAGGCAACGCTTTGCAGAAAGCTCAATGGGTGTGGGAACGCACCCAGATGGACTGTTTTGCCGATGACACCGGACTGGAAGTAGATGCTTTGGGCGGAGCTCCTGGAGTTTACAGCGCACGCTATGCGGGTGAGCATTGCTCATTTGACGACAATGTGAATAAAATGCTTTCCGAGATGGAGGGCAAGACCAACCGCAAGGCCGATTTCCGCACCGTGGTGTGCCTTATAGAGAATGGCGAGCCCCGTTATTTCGAGGGCAGAGTGGATGGCACCATCCTCACCGAGCGATATGGCGAGCAAGGGTTCGGCTACGACCCTATCTTCATGCCCGACCGCTTTGCCGTGAGCTTTGCTGAAATGCCCTTGGAGGTGAAAAACCAAATTAGCCACCGTGGCCGTGCCATTGCCCAATTGGTCGAGTATTTGAAAGCGTGTTCGACAAATAAATAATATTGAAATATGAGATACACCCCAGTTTATCCTGTGCAGATAAAGCAGACGATGTCGGACAGCGACTCGTATATCCTAGTGCTGGACGCCCCCGAGATGGGCAAACATGTGCCAGTGCTGATAGGCGAAAGCGAGGCCCAGGCCATTGTGCTGGCCATTGAACAGCACAAAACAAGCCGTCCGCTGACCCACAACTTGATATGCAACATCATGAAAGAATACCAGCTGGGGCTAAAACAAGTGTCAATCGATCGATTTGACGAGGGAATATTTTACTCATCGCTGCTGATTGACGATGGTTTCAGCGAACGGCACATCGATAGCCGCACCTCCGATGCTGTTGTGCTTTCGATTTTGCAGCATTGCGAAATCCTGATGAGTATGCAGGTGCTGGAAGAAACCTCTATGGAGCCCGGCGCACTGGAGGACAACCTGCCCGAACACTCCGACAGCGACTTTGCTGATGAGGCAATCCGGATGCTGGAGGAACAATTGCGCCAATGCGAGGAAGCCGAAGACTATGAGCAAGCAGCCGAAATCATGAATCGTATCAATGCTATTCGCGACATCAACGACGACACTATTGACGACATCAACGAATAACCTAAAACATACTTAATGCTATGATAAAACTGATAGACGAAACCACACAGTATATCCGCCAACAACTTGGCAACCGTCCCATCCCTCAAATTGCAATCATCCTGGGCAGCGGTCTTGGTCTGATGGCCGACCGCATCGAGAATCCACTAGTGCTGCCATATAGCGAGATACCCAATTTCAAGCGCTCTACCGCTGTAGGCCACAAAGGCAACCTCATTTTCGGTACACTGGGCGGCAAAGATGTAATGGCCATGCAAGGTCGTTTCCATTACTATGAAGGTTACACGATGCAAGAGGTCACTTTCCCTGTTCGCGTGATGGCTCGTCTGGGTGTGAAGGTGCTGTTTGTGTCCAATGCAGCCGGTGCTGTGAACCCCACATACAGAGTGGGCGACATGATGGTTATCACCGATCATATCAACTTGCTCCCCAATCCTCTCATTGGCCCCAACATGGATGAATTCGGCACTCGTTTCCCCGATATGACCACCGTCTATAGCCGCCGCATCAGGCAGCTAGCACTGGACCAAGCTCAGCAGATGGGCATTCAGTTGCAGCAGGGCATCTATGTGGGTGGCACAGGCCCCACCTACGAAACTCCAGCCGAGTATAAATTCTACAAAGCCATTGGCGGCGACGTGGCTGGCATGTCCACCATTCCCGAAGTAATTGTGGCTCGCCATAGCGGATTGGAGATATTCGGTATGAGCATCATCACCAACCAGTCTAACGACTTGAGCGACTCTTGCTTGAACGATGGTGACGATGTGGTTCGCGAAGCCAACAAAGCTGCCGAAAGAATGACTACCCTATTTGAGAAGATTGTGTCGGCACTATGATAAAAGCCGCTTTCTTCGATATCGACGGCACCCTCCTAAGCTTCAAGACTCACCAAGTTTCGGAGGGTACTGTCAAAGCTTTTGACGAACTGCACAAGCAAGGCATCAGCACATTTCTCTCCACCGGTCGGCCCTACTCGCTGGCGCCGCAACTGCCGCTCTCATTTGAAGGGTACATCACCATGAACGGTGGCTATTGTTTCATGGGCGACAAAGTTTTGCACAACAACCCCATACCGCAAGATCAAGTGGATGGATGGCTTCGATTTGCCCAAGAGCACAACATCTGCACCATGTTGTTTTCCGACAAGGAGATGTTCATCAACCGCGTGGATGACCCCGTGGCTCTGGCCATCAAGGAGGAAATCAAATTCGATTTTCCCCCATGCATCCCCATTGAGCAAATGATGGGGATGAAAGCATATCAATTCATTGCCGTGATGGAGCCCGAGATGGATGCCTTAGTTACCGAGCTGCTCCCCCACTGCCGCCTGCCTCGCTGGCACCCCCATTTCACCGACCTTATCAACCGATTCAACAGCAAAGCTGTGGGCATCGAGAGCATCATCTCCCAACTAGGTATTCATCGCCAAGAGTGCATCTGTTTTGGCGACGGAGCCAACGATATAGAGATGCTGGAATACTGCGGTATAGGGGTGGCCATGGGCAATGCCAACGATGAGGTGAAATCCCATGCCGACTATGTGACCACCTCGGTGGACGAAGAGGGAATATACCATGCGCTGAGACATTTTGGGGTGGTGGAATGATAATTCAGCACCCCAAATCCTGATAATTCGGAAAAGTTTCGTACCTTTGCACAATGGCACAAAATGCCGAGGTATGTCTTATTATCTGAAAACGTTATTATTATGCATAAAATAAATTATATTATATTTTCAATTATCGCTGTTATTTTCTTTGCCATGCCTTGCCATGCCCAAGAGGTGCAGCCCAACTGGGAATCAATCAACCAACGTGGCTACCCCCAATGGTTTGGCGATGCCAAGTTGGGCATTTTTATCCATTGGGGCCTCTACTCTGTGCCCGCCTATTCCACTCCCGACGGCTATGGCGAATGGTTCTACAGAGGGCTGATGCTGGGCGACACCATTCGCACCAACGAGATGCGGCAGTTCAACCGCCATTGGGGCTTTATGCTGGGCGACCAATGGAGCGGCCGACTGAGCAACAGCGACAACGTGAAATCCAACCCCAAACCCACCGACCTCTACACACTTTACGCCCAGTCGTGGTTTGCCGAACATTGGAACCCCAACCAATGGGCCGACCTTTTTGCCGAGAGTGGCGCCAAATATGTGGTGCTGGTGACCAAGCACCACGACGGCTATTGCCTTTGGAACAGCCGCTACCAGCCTAATTGGAATAGCGTGGTGACAGGCCCCCACATGAATATCGTGGACTCCCTCACCCGCAGCGTAAGAGAGAAAGGGCTGAAAATGGGTTTCTACTACTCCCTCCCCGAGTGGACAAACCGACTGCACGTGTGGATGCAAGACCCCGACAGCTGCATCGACGAGTATGTCGAAAGCTACATGATACCGCAATTCAAGGAATTGATATCAAAATACAAGCCCGAACTGGTGTTCACCGACGGCGAATGGCAGAACACTGCTGAGCAATTTCACGCCACCGAACTGATTTCGTGGTACTACAACACCGTTGGCCCCGAAGCCATCGTAAACGACCGTTGGGGTGCCGGAGCACAACACGGATTCAAGACCCCCGAATACAAAGGTGCCATCAACGACACCACCCGCCCCTGGGCCGAATGTCGCGGCATTGGCAAGTCGTTTGCCTACAATCGCAATGAGCCGTTGAGCAACTACCTCACCTCCGACTCGCTGATTCGCCACTTCGTAAAACTGGTGGCTGCAGGCGGCGGCATGACCCTGAATGTGGGGCCTGAAGCCGACGGCACCATCCCTGCCTTGCAGCAGGAACGTTTGATGGATCTGGGCAGATGGTTGAAAGTGAACGGCGAGGCCATTTATGCCTCCCGCCCCTACGTCAAGATGTGCGACAAGGACAGCACCACCTTCTTCACCCGCGCCGGTGGCAACCTCTACGCCATAGCCACCCGATTGGACGGCAACACCCTGGTGCTGCACAATATGCCCCGCCCCAATATTCTGTCGCAAATAAAGCTCCTGGGGTGCGACAAATTCATCACCTACTACTACCTGGCTGGCAACCTCTACATCAGACTCAACAACCTGGATTTTGACGATATCGAGAAAACCCGCCCCGCCTGGGTGTTCCGCATCACCAAATATGGCGACAAATAAAACTCACCCCCACTTCATTCATTATGCCAATATTTGACTCCCAATCCATACACACCGTAGCACTCCACCGCGTGGGCAACAAAGCCACCGAAGAGGGCTATATTATCTCCGACCAACCCCTCCAACTGACCGAGCAGCTGCAAGACATCTTGGTAAAATACTTCATCTCCCCTTTCAAAGTGGAAGAATACTACCATCTTTTTCATGAGCAAGACCTGGAGATGAACGAAGTCTATCATGCCTGTGCCAACATTTTTGCCAACCCCGAGAGTCTGCTCGAAGAATCCACCGAACTGGCCCGCCACCTCTACAACGCATCCACCCATGCCAATATCAAAGGCGGCGACTTCTTTGTGGTTTATTTCAAAGACTGCCAATTGAACGGCGAGACGATGGATGCCGTGGGACTGTTCAAATCGGAGAACAAAGAGTCGTTCCTCAAAGTGCAGCACGATGCCGAACAATGGAGCACCCAAGCCAACGACCCCTCCGCCAAAGCGCACTATTGCCTTGAAGTGCACCATGGCATCAATCCCAACAAGTTGGACAAAGGAGCCTTGATATTCAACTCCGAGGCAGAGAAAGGCTTTGTGGTGAGCGTGGTGGATGCCACCAACCGCACAACCGATGCCCTCTATTGGAAAGATTCGTTCCTGGCCATCCGCCAGCGCGAGGATGAATACTACAACACCAATGTGGAGATGCAAGCCTACAAAAAGTTCATCACCGATGAACTGCCCAACCAGTTTGAGGGTGTGAGTCGCGCCGACCAAGCCGACATGCTGAACCGCTGCAGCAACTATTTCAAGCAAAACGACAACTTCGACCTCCAAACCTTCACCGAGGAGGTGATCGCCCAGCCCGAAGTGATTGACAGCTTCCAAGAGTTTCGCCAACAATATCAAGAGGAGAACAACCTTGAGATGCCCGAGACATACGACATCAGCGAAAGTGCCGTGAAAAAGCAAGCCCGCGCCTATAAGAGCGTGATCAAACTGGACAAGAATTTCCATATCTATGTCCACGGCGACCGCGAACTGATAGAGCAAGGCGAAGACGAACGCGGCAAATACTACAAAGTTTATTACGACCAAGAGAGCTAGCCCCGCACAATATTGACACCACACAATCGTTAATAAAACAACAAAAAACTAATACATAATATATGAAGAAGATATCATTCCTTCTAACCCTCATCCTGTTGGCCACCGCTGTGTGGGCACAGGACAAACATCTCTCCGCCCTTTTCGGCTATTCTTCATTCTATTCGCCCAGCACCAAGCAGGCCTATGTTGAGACCTACCTCGACTTTAGCGCTTGGTCGCTCAATTTTGTCAAGGATGAAGAAGGCAGTTTTCGTGCCACCGTGGAAATCACCCTGGTTGTTCGCCACAACGACACGATAGCCTACCTCAAGAAATACGACCTCCTCAGCCCTCGCACCAATGCCGAGGATGCTACCAATTTCACTTTCTCCGACTTGCGTCGTTTCTCGCTGCAAAATGGCATCTACGATTTGCAGATGATTCTCCACGACAAGGCTTCCAACGACGATCCCTTCGTCTATAACGACAAACTGGTGGTTTATTACCCCACCGACAAACCTTCCATGTCCAACATCCAGCTCATGTCTTCGGCTCAGCCCACCTCGGTAGAGAATATGCTCTCTCGCAATGGCTACGACATGGTGCCTTACATCAGCGACTTCATTCCCGCTTCTATCACCCAGCTCCACCCCTACTTTGAATTTTACTACCTGCAGCAAGAGCTGGGCAACAAACCCTACGATATCGTGCTGAACATCGAAAAGAAAGAGACAGGCTACCAGCTTCCTGCTTTCTCCCAGGTGATCCGTCGCCCTGCCGCCAAAGCTTTCGATGCCTACTATGCCACCATGGACATCTCCCAGCTACCCTCTGGCAACTATAATTTGGTGGCCGAAGCCCGCGACGAGAATGGCAACACCTTGGTCAAAAAATCCATCTTCTTCTTCCGCTCCAACCCCAACTTGATCAACAATGCCTTGTCCGAAGATGTTGTGGCCACCTCATTTGCAGGCCTCATCAAAGACAAGGAAAAACTCAACTACTACATCCGTGCGCTTTATCCCATCTGCGGCCCCGAAGAGCTGGCCATTTCCTACGACGTGATGAACGACACTTCACTGGTGGCCAAGCAGACCTTCTTCTATTATTTCTGGGAGACCCGCAGCCCACTCACCCCCAACGACGAATGGCTGAAATACAAAGCCCGCCTCGACTTTGTTGATGCCCACTACTCCTATCCCATGACTCCCGGCTACATGACCGACCGCGGTCGCGTTTATCTCCAATATGGTCCTCCCGACTTTGTGCGTGACGAGAAGAACTTCGTGGGCGCATTCAGCCTCCTGAGCGCCACCCCCGGCGTGAATAGCGAGATGAATGGCATCACCCCCGACCAAACCAGCTACGACGGCCAGGAATCTTTCTCCGACGGACTGGGCACCATCCACTACCTCCCCTACCAGCTTTGGCGCTACAACAAGCTGCCCGACGACTACAACTACCGCGTATTCCTCTTCTGGGATCAGATGCGCGGCGGCAACTATCGCCTCCTCAACTCCAACGCTCGCGGCGAGGTGCAAACCGCTGGCTGGGAGCGTATGCTCTCTCAGCAACAGCTGCCCGAGGGCATGATAGGCGAAGTGGGCGAACAATTTGAACGCGGCTATTAATCCACTCCTCAGCACAAGTGCACCTCATCGCTTCCATACTCTACCCCATCATTTATCATCTGGTGCGATATCGCCGCAAGGTGACTCGCACCAACTTGGCCCATGCCTTCCCCCAGAAAGATGAGGCTGAGCGGTTGCGCATCGAGAAAGCCTATTACCACCATCTGTGCGACATCTTTGTTGAGGCCGTCCACAACCTCTTCTGCCGCCCCAAGAGCATCTTGCGCCGCTATCAAGTGGTCAACCGCGAACTGGTGAATCATTATTACGAGCAAGGCCGAAGCGTCATACTCCTCTCCTCCCACTACAACAACTGGGAGTACATGATCACCTCGCTCAACTTCCAGCTCTTCCACTTGGGCATAGGAGTGGGCAAACCGCTCAACAACCACCTCACGGCCAAATTCATCACTCGCCGCCGTTCTCGTTTCGGCACCGAGATTGTGGATCAAACCAATGTCCGCCAAACCTTCGACTACTACCAGCGCCACCATGTGCCCGTGGCCTATATGATGCTTGCCGACCAAGCACCGTCCAACCCCAGCAAATCGTATTGGACCACTTTCTTGCATCAGGAGACCCCTTTCCTCTATGGCCCCGAATACTTTGCGCGCAAATACGACCTACCCGTCATTTACTACGAAGTGGACAAAGTCAGCCGCGGCCACTACCAAGTGCGGTTCAGCCTCCTCTGCGACGCACCTTTGCAGCTGCCGCAATATGCCATCGTGGGTCGCTATGCCCAGCTGCTCAGCACCACCATCAGCCGTGCCCCGCAATATTGGCTTTGGTCGCACAAACGATGGAAACGCACCCGCCCCCAGGATGTGCCCCTCTATCCCGCCTGGCCCGACGACACCCACTGGCAAGAACACTCCCAATCATCACACCAACAAATACAATAACCCCCCAACAATGCACATAGCAGTAGTTATCCTCAACTGGAACGGCAAGCACATGCTTGAGCAATTCCTTCCTTCGGTCACAGCCCACACCACTGGCGATGCCGAAGTGATCATTGCCGACAATGGCTCCACCGACGACTCCATCCACTTCCTCCGCACCCGCTACCCCTCGCTCCGCATCATCCAACTCGACCAAAACTATGGTTTTGCCGAAGGCTACAATCGTGCGCTGGCGCAAGTGGATGCCGACATTTATGTGCTGCTCAACGACGATATTGAGGTAACCCCTAACTGGCTCAACCCCATAGCGCAGTACATGGCCGAGCATCCCTCCGTGGCCATTTGCCAGCCCAAGCTGCTCATGTACCACCAGCGCGACACCTTTGAATATGCTGGCGGTGCTGGTGGGTATATCGACCGCTACGGCTATCCCTTCTGCCGCGGCCGACTCTTCAACGACGTGGAGAAAGACCACGGCCAATACAACGACCCCCGCCCCATCTTTTGGGCCACAGGAGCAGCCATGTGCGTGAGAGCCGAAGTGTGGAAACAACTGGGCGGACTGGATGGCGACTTCTTCGCCCACATGGAAGAAATTGACTTCTGCTGGCGCGCCAAAAACCAAGGCTATCAGGTTTCCTACTGCCCCCAATCAGCCATCTATCATGTGGGTGGCGGCACCCTGCCCAAGTCCAACCCCCGCAAGACCTTCCTCAACTTCCGCAACAACCTTTGCATGCTCTATAAGAATCTCCCCCAGCGGCACCTCTTCTGGGTGCTGGCCGCTCGCATAGTGCTCGACTATGTGTCGGCCTTCATGTTCCTCCTGCAGGGCAAACCGCAGGAGTTCGCCGCCGTGGCCAAAGCACATCGCGCCTTCTATGGTCAGCTATCATCGCTCAAGGCCAAACGGGTCCTTCTTCCCCACCCCAAGCAGCTCAACTGCACCTATCCTGGGCTCATCCTGCTGCCCTACTATCTCCGAGGCAAGAAAAAATTCTCCGACCTCCCCTCATTCAATTAGCATATAATAAATAATACAATAATACTATGAGTAAAGTACGCGTTCGTTTCGCACCCAGTCCCACCGGTCCTCTCCACATCGGAGGTGTCCGCACAGCCCTCTACAACTATCTCTTCGCCCGTCAGCATGGCGGCGACATGATCCTCCGCATCGAGGACACCGACCAAACCCGCTTCGTCCCCGGCGCCGAGGCCTATATCATTGAGGCCCTCGAATGGCTCGGCATCAAGTTCGACGAGGGTGTGCATCTGGGTGGCAACTATGGCCCCTACCGTCAGAGCGACCGCAAGCCCATGTATCGCCAATATGCCGACCAGCTCTTGCGCGACGGCTGGGCTTACCTTGCATTCGACAAACCCGAAGCCCTCGATGCCAAACGCAAAGAATACGAGGCCGAGAAGAAAACCTTCCAATACGACTGCAACACCCGCTCTCAGATGGAGAACAGCCTCTCCCTCTCCGCCGACGAGGTGCAGCGTCGCCTCGATGCTGGCGAGCCCTACGTCATGCGCTTCAAATTTCCCGACAACATCGACATCACCGTCCACGACCTCATCCGTGGCGATGTCACCATGAACTCACGACTGCTCGACGACAAAGTCCTCTTCAAATCCGACGGCATGCCCACCTATCATCTGGCCAACATCGTTGACGACCACCTGATGGAGGTGTCCCACGTCATCCGCGGCGAAGAGTGGCTTCCCTCCGCCCCCCTGCATGTGATGCTCTACAAAGCCTTCGGCTGGGAAGATACCATGCCCCAGTTCGCCCATCTGCCTCTGCTGCTCAAGCCCGACGGCAACGGCAAACTCTCCAAGCGCGACGGCGACCGCCTCGGTTTCCCCGTCTTCCCCCTCGACTGGCACAACCCCGCCACCGGCGAAATCTCTAGCGGCTACCGCGAGAAAGGCTATCTCCCCGAGGCAGTGGTCAACATGCTTGCCCTCCTGGGCTGGAACCCCGGCAACGACCAAGAGATGCTCTCCATGGACGACCTCATCCGCCTCTTCAGCATTGAGCACATCAGCAAGAGCGGTGCCAAGTTCAATGTAGAGAAAGCCAAGTGGTTCAACCACGAGTATCTCCAGCTCTGCTCCGACGAGCGTCTGGCCCAGATGTTCGCCCCCCAGCTCCAGGAGCACGGCATCAACGCCCCCCTCGACTATGTGGTGAAAGTGTGCGGCATGATGAAAGAGCGCATCTCCTTCCCCGCCGAGCTGTGGGATCAAACCCACTACTTCTTCCAAGCTCCCACCGAGTACGACCCCAAAGCCGTATCCAAACGCTGGAAACCCGGCATGACCACCCACATGGCCAAAGTCATCGACATCCTCAACACCGTACCCTTCGAATACGACGCCATCCACAAAGCACTCCTCGAAGACTACATCAAAGGCAACGAACTTAACATGGGCCAAATCATGAATTCGCTCCGCCTGGCTGTGGTAGGCACCACCGTGGGTCCCGATATGCTCACCCTGGTTATGACCATCGGCAAGGACGAAACCATCGCCCGCGTTCAACGTGCCATCGATGTCATTGGCGAAGTAGAAGCGTAAAACAATCATCAGTATCAAATCCTTAACAACAAAAAAAATACAATGGAAAACGAAACTCCCATCCAGGAAAATCCTATCCAGGAAAATCCCACCATTCAGGAGCACGCTTCATGCAACTGCCCCAGCTGCGCTCCTCAGCCCCAGCAGCCCAAGAAAAAATGCAATACCAACATCTGCCTCTTGGCCCTCAACCTCGTCATGCTCGTGGGCCTCGTGGTGCTGTATGTGCTCCATTTCACCGGCAAAGGCACCCCCTCCAAGTTCAACCCCGCCGCTTCCGAACCCGTTATTGCCGAAGACGGCGTGCTGAAGATTGCCTATGTCGATAGCGACACCCTGCTGGCCAAATACCAGTATGCCATCGACCTCCAAGAGCAGCTCAACAAATACAAGGAAACCCAGGAGAAATCCTACGCCGAACAGATGACCAAGTTCCAAAACGACTACCAAAACTTCATCAAAACCGGCGAAAACCTCACCCTCTCCCAGCAGCAGGCCAAAGAGTCCGAGCTCAAACAGCGTGCCGAGCGCCTCAGCACCCTCCAAGAAGAGCTTGCCAGCAAGGTGATCGAAAAACAGATGAACAGCAACATCGAGTTGCTCAACCGCATCTTTGCTTTCGTGCGCGAGTACAATGCCGCCAACCAGCAGTTCGACATCATCCTCCGCAAAACCTTCACCGACTCTCCCTCGCTCTACATGAATCCCGGTATGGACATCACCGACGAGATCGTAGAAGGCCTCAACAAAGAGTACAAAGAAGTGATCGCCAAGAAGAAATAACCCTCTTCCACCGATCACCCTCCCTCAAAAGTGAGTCGTCCTCATCATGGGACACTCACTTTTTTTTTTCGGCGGCGGCACCCCTATTCACCTTAATTCCAATAATCTCATTAAAAAAAAGAACTTTTTTTGTAACGTTTTTAGTTTTTTTACGACAATAATGTAAACGCACCTCACCGCTGCACAAAACAACGCAACAGATGAAAACCGACGAATTCAAGCAATGGGTCCCCATCCTCCAGCCCGCCATGCAACGCATGGCCGAGCACCTGCTGGGCTCGCCCCAAGAGGCCGAAGACATGGTGCAAGACCTTTTCGTCGAACTCTGGCAGCAGCGCAAGCACCTCTCCCAGGTCGATAACCTGCAAGGCTACTGCATCCGCATGACGCAGTTCAAATGCATCGACCTGCTCCGCTCCCGCCGCATCGTTATGCAGCCACTCGACTCCTGCCCCCAGCCGCCCGACGCACAGCCGTCCGACAGCGATCCCATCGACGACCAACTCTTCCAACAGCTGCAGCAGCGCATTGCCCTTCTTCCCCCGGCCCAGCAAGAGCTCCTCAAGCTGCGTTATTGGCAGGGGCTCAGCAGCAGCCAAATTGGCCAACACATGCACATCAGCCAGGGCAACGTGCGCGTGCGTTTGAACCGTATTATTGCAAATCTCAGAGACCAACTTGTCTCTCCTAAATCTTTTCGTATGAACAACAAACTAAAAATTCTCATCACCCTGCTGGGTCTCACATTCACCTCGGCCGCCTTTGGTCAGCTTCAGCCGCGCCAATTCCAACATTCTTCCGACCTTTTTGCCGATACAGCTCGCAACAGTTTCAAACTGGCCATCAGCCATGGCAACGAAGGCGGTTTTACTTTTGCCACACAGCTCAAGTACACTTTCGAATACGACCGCAAGATCAACCGCTACATCGACCTCGGCGCTTTTGCCTCCTACTGGCAGTGGACGGCTGCCGACTATTCCCAAAGCACACTGTCCACGCCCCACGTCCTTAGCTTCGTCAACCACCCATTGTTTGCTTTGGGCGCCAGCCTCAACATCCATCCCTTGGCAGCCCGGTGGCCAGCCCACAATCGGTTCGACCTCTACTTCAACCTCCGTGCCGGAACGGTCTTCAACCTCAATCGCCAGTTCGACTACATCGAATCCAATCAGATTGTCCACCTGCAGACGCAGATGTTCTATTTCTGTGGCGAATTCAACTTGGGCCTCAGCTATGCGCTCAGCTCCCATTGGACCCTCTTTGGCGAGTTTGGTTGGCGCCAGTACTGCGCCCGCCAGGTGTTCACCCCCGATCACTACACATGGAGCTCCATCCCTCAAGCGCAGTTGGGCATCAACTTCCAATTCTAGCCATCCTCCACACCCCTTTTAGCCATGAAACCCAATCCCGAAGACCTTCGCCGTCAACAAGCCATCCTCAGCCGCATCGGTGCCCTCGAAACCGCCCGTCGCCGCCGCAATGGCTTTATTGCAGGCTCTGCCGTCACCCTGGTAGTGGCCGCCGTGGTGCTCAGGGGCCTTTGGCCTAGCCCATCCCCCTCAGTCCCTGCTATTCAGCCCGCTCAAGTAGTGGCCCAAGCCACTGTGCCACCTGCCAACGTGACTCCTGCCTCCGTGCCCCAGCCGCTGCCCAACACCGCCCGTCAACATTCCGCCACCCTTGCCGGCAGCCATATCACCCCTCAGCCGCCAGATAGCCTGGCTTCGCCCACCCCACTCGATCCTCAGCTGCCCCCATCACCCATCGCCGAGCTACTAGAGCCCCTGCCCCAGTCGCTGCCCGCCACTTTGCCGCTTGACGAAGCCACCCTGCTGGCCGACGCATCCATCCCTGCCGAGCAGACATCTCACGAGCGCATCGATCCCGCTCCCCACACCCTCACCCCGCGCCAATTCGTTTCTCATCCCGACGGCAAAATCCGCAGTTGGCTACATCATTCGGCCGACTCCCACATGGATGGCACCACCCTTTCCTTACAGATCATTTAGGTTCATTACAATATCTTTGCTGCTATGAAAAGAATCATCATCCTCGCTCTACTGCTGCTTGCCGTGTTGTCCCTCTCGGCTCAAACCAAGCAACACCGTTTCATCCTCAGCCGCGACTTCGACAGAATCATCGTCGAGCAAGGCTGGGATGCCGTGCTCGTCCAATCCGGTTCGCCCAACGATGTGAGCGACCTCATTGTCAATGGCCTTACCGACACGCTCAACTACCTCACGGTAGAATACCCCGGCAGTGTCAATCCATCGCATATCTTCCGCCTTATGGAGGGCAACCTGCGCATCAAAGAAAACAAGCACCTGCCCCTTGGCACACGGGTGGTCATACACACCGCTCGCCGCGTGGGTCGCATCGAGCTCAAGCCCCACGCCCAGCTCTCAATCCCCGGCCGATTCGAGGGCTATGGCGACCTCGTCCTTGCCCAGTGGAGCCAGAGCCGTCTCGTGGCCGACACACTGGCATCAGCCTCGCTCATATTTGGCTATTACGGCGACAGCTGCCACTTCTCCTGCCGCCACCAAGAGTCCATCCAAACCCTCATCGACCAAAACCATGGCCATAGACTGGGCTCCACCCCTTCGCCTATCGGCCAAAAGCCCGACAGCAACCAGTACTCCCTGTCGTCCTACAACGGATCAGTCTATCGTATGACCGACCTTTGGGACGAACCCGCCGATGTACGCTTCTACGAGCACATCACGCTGCACATCGGGCTGGGATTCCGCCTGCTCCACAATATTTGCGAAAACGAGGTCTATAATTCCCAATTCGATTACTATGCCAGCAAGAAAAACGACTTTTTCGTGCCGCTCTACCTCAAGTACAAAATCGACCGCCGCTGGGAGGCTCGTGTCGGACTGCAATACAACTGGTTCACCACCACCCTCTTCAAGCACCCCATCCCCAGCCACGATCTCAACCAAAACGAAATAGACCCCAACTATTTCAATGCCAAATCCACCATCGACCAGCATTTCCTTGGCGTGCCCCTGTCCATCACCTATCATCCCCTCCGGCGCAACCGTCAGGCGTTGGGGCTCACCGCCGGCTTGTTGATCAGCCATCACCTTGCCCCCGCCACCCTATCCAACACCTATCAGCTCTCCGCCACCAGCGGCGGCGGCAACGGCCAAAGCATCGAGGCCAACCCCTGGCGCATAGAGCTCCAGTTGGGTGCCGAAACCAATATGCTAGGGCTCATCCACGGTGTGCAGTTCTTCTACAGCCTCCTCCCCTCCTATCTCGTCATCCCAGGTGCCTCCCGCTGCCACGAATTCGGCTTCGCCCTATTCCTTTGATTCTTCAGGCGTAGGTAGTAGCGAATTGTGAATAGTGAAATGTGAATCGACGGTCCCCACCCACCTGCTGCCCACCTACCTACGCCCTACTACATCCTACCTACGCCCTGCTATAGAACGAAGAGTTTATATACGATGAGCCGACTGGGGAGGTGGGCCAAGAGGTGTGTGCGGGCGGCACAGGGGCTGACGCGCTCAAGGGCGGAGGGAAAAGCAGTAGGGGCAGAAACAATCTGGCGCCAAGGCTGAAGGGGGCAGGCCGCTAGCGGCGGACGCTGCTGACGAGCTGGGAGAGGGCTTGGTTGAAGAGCTGGGGCTGCTCCATGTGGATGAAGTGGCCGCAGGTGGAGAGTTGGATATAGGTGAGGCTGGGATAGAGGGCTTGCATGCGGGCTTGGTTGTCGGGCTCAAGACCGCTGTTTTGGGTGCAGACGACAAGGGTGGGCACGGTGATGGGGGCACCGGTCCAATGGCGGAGGTCAATGAGGTTGCGCATGGTGCTGCAGGCCACATAGCCGGGGGTGTGGGGCATGGTGCTGAGGGCGTAGGAGGTGATGTGCTGGGGGGTGTGGGGGCCTGCAAGGGAGCTGACAAAGCCGGTGAAATAGGACTGGACATCGGGCTGGCAGAAGCCGGAGGCAAAGGCTTGCATGGCCTGCTGATACTGCACGGCTGCGGCGGTGTCGGCAGGCATGAGCACATAGACTCCATCGACGTCGCATAGGGCATCGACTTGGCGGGGATGCTCGAAACAGTACTGACGACAGACGGGGGTGCCTAGGCTGTGACCCACGAGGATGGCGTGGCGGACGTGTTCTTGGTCGAGCACTTCTTCGATGGCTTCGGCAAAGAAGGAAAGGGTGTAGTCGGCGGCGGGCTTGGAGGAAAGGCCGAAGCCGGGAAGATCGATGAAGATGAGTTTGAGCCCTCTCTGTTGGGCGAAGGCGGCATACTGCGACTCCCAGGTGTGGAGGTCGCACCCCAGGCCGTGGACGAATACCAGGGCTTGCGAACCGCGGCCGACGGTTTTGTAGTGGATGCGGAGGTCGTCGTCGGTGGCATAGCGCGATTTGACTTGGGAAAGGGATTGGGGACGGGGCTGGCACGAAGCAAAAAGGACGCCCATAAGAAGGATAAGGATTAAGCGGTGCATGATTGCTGATTTTTTTGTGATTGATGAATTGCGAATGGAGGAGTGATGTTTTTATGATTGATTAAAATTCGTGTGCTTGCTGGAGCATGCGGCCTTGGACGGCGGCAAGGAGTTTGGGCGAGGTGAGGACGGATTTGGGGCAGAGGGTGATGCCCATCATGTCGGCCACCTGGGTGAGGTGGTGGTCGTGGTCGTTTTTGAGGGTGAAGATGTAGGAATAGCTCTTCATGCCGAGGAAGGACTCTTTGAGGGCGCAGGCTTTATAGACTATCTCGTTGAACATGTGGTCGGTGGCCACGCCGGTCTTGCACTCGACCACGAAGAGGGTGTTGGCCTTGATGAAGACTACGTCGAGTTCGTTGTTGTGCTGGCTGCCGGGGCGCGAGATGCGCACTCCGATGGCGATCTCGTGGGGAGAAAGGGCTTGGCGGAGGATGTAGAAGACGTACTCCTCGAACCAGCCGCCAGTGAGGTAGTCGATTTCGTGGGGCTGGAGGCTGTCGGGCACTGCGGGCACAAAGCCAAATTCGCGCAGGAGGGCGTCGAGGCCAGCGATGCCCTGGGCATGGACGACGGAGCCGCGACGCAGGGCTTGGAGGCTGAGGGAGTTTTTGGTGCCGCGATAGTAGGTGCGCAGCTGCTCGAGGGCACGGAAGGCTGAGACGGTGAGCTGGCGGCTCTGGAAGAGGCGGAAGATGCGCAGCGCATCGTCGAAGGAGCGGATGGGGGTGTGGCGGCGGGAGTGGAGGTCGTGCTGGAGGTTGTGGAGCTCGAAGTATTCGGCGAGCGACATGCGATAGGTGATGGGGTCGATGGTGTCGTCGTCGTCGAGGATGTTGTTGTCGAAGAAGGAGGATACGATGAGGTTTTCGTGGGTTTGGACGTAGAAGAACTTGGCTTGGAATTGGGCGAAGACATGCTGGACCGCCAAGGCGGAATAACGGGTGCCGCCGGCGAGGTTGACCCAATACTGGACATGGGGAGAGAGGGCGGAACGGAGGCGGCGGCAGATGCGCTCGTAGATGTAGCTATCCTCGTCGCGCTGGAAGGCGATGATGGAGATGTGGTCGTCGGGGATGTGGAAAAGGGAGGCATAGGGCCGCACGGAGGCTTGGTGGCCGTGGGTGGAGATGAAGACGAGGTGGTCGCCGGGCTGATAGTACTGCTTGAGAAAGAGGTAGGCGGCCAGCGGCTCTTGGGGGTCGAAGATATTGACGAGGGTTTTCATTGTTTTCGGGGTTCGGTGATCGGGGGGGTGGGACGTTGCTGTTCGGGGTTCGGAGATAGGACGTTATTGGTCACAAGAGCGAAAGGGTATGGGTGAGGAGGTCGCAGTGGGTGATGTATTGGGGCGCATCGGGGCGGCCGTGGAGCTGCGACTTGTACTGGAGGAGCAAAGGATAATAGGCCGAATGGGTGTTGAGCGTGAAGCGGTAGGTGTCGGTGTGGAAGTCCCACTCGCGGTAGAGATAGTCGGGGAGGCCCTGGAAGAGGGCGAGGTAGGCGGCTTGAAAGCGGAGGGAGGGGTTGCTGCTGCCCATGGCGAGGGAGAGCAGCTGGCGCGACTGGTCGAGGAAATTGAAATGGCCACGCTGGAGGTCGAGGTTGAAGTCGAGCAATGTGGAGACGCCGTAATAGGCCAACCACCAGCAATGGCCCTGGACGCTGGCCTGATGGTAGAGCAAGCCCAGATCGTAGGCGGCTTGATAGCGAGACTCGCCGGTGGCGGACTGGAACTGACGCTGGACTTGGAGCACCAAGCGGCAGTAGTCGAGCTTGGCATTGGTGGTGAGCTGATAGGTGGTATCGTCATACTGATTGACGGGGACACACTCCCAGGGGGTCTGATGGACATTGCGCACAGCGGCATAGGGGGCAATATTCTGCTGACTGAGGAACGAGAGGGGCACTTGCTGGAGATAGGGGATGGCTTGTTCGAAGCGACCATCGCGAATGAGGTTGGTGCCAATGACATCGAGATAGTCGGCGGCAGAAAAGATGTTGCGAGAAAGGATGTATTGGGCCAAAGGATTCTTTACTTTGCCAGGGTGCTGCACCATGTGGAGGATGGAGAGCTGGCCGGCATGGCTGAGGTTGCAGAGGGTATGGTAGTGCTCGTTGCCGAAGGTGGGGAGGTGGAAATGAAGGTTTTCGTCGGGGGAATAATACTGCCGGCAGAGAAGCGACCAAGCCAGAGTGGCCATGACGGAATCGCCTTCGCGGAGATAGCGATCGACGATGCCGCGGCTGACCAGGTGGGCTAGGCACTCGAAGTCGGTGACGGGGGTGGAACCGCTATAATACTGATAGCTGCCGTCGGCGGAGGTGTCGGGTGCCCAATCGTAGAAGCTGGATGGAGAGAGGTGGTGGAGCTGATTGAGGCCTTGGACGAGGGTGGACTCCATGGTTTTGAGGGAGGAATGGCGGGTGGCGCAGAGGAGGCGGAGGTAGAGGGCGTTTTGCTGAGACTGGGGGGTGCCGGGGGCTTTGACGGCTTGGCCGATGAGCGCCCAAGCGACATCGTAGTTTTTTTGCAGATACTGCATATAGGCTTTGGCGCTAAGCCACATGCAGCGATCCTGCACTTGGCTGTTGGCCAGCTGTTTTTCGATGATGGATTGGAAGTGGAGGATTTCTTGCTCGGTGACTTGGAAGGGGCGCACTTCGCTGAACCACTCGTCGGGCGTGGGGAGATGGGCGATGTGGAGGGAGTCGTAGGAGTCGGGGGAACAGAGGTCGTAGCAGTCCATGGGGATGCGGACTGAAGGCATCTGCTCGAAAGGGAAACAGGCTCCACGCTGGAAGATGGGATGGAGAATGGAGAGGGCACGATAATAGTTGATGGACTCGGCAAAGCCGTTGACCATTTCCTCTACCATGTAAGGGAGGACGGGCGAGTTGGGGTTGGCGGCTATGATGCGGCTCATACAGGAGGCTCCTCTCAGGCCCCGCATGCAGAGGTGGGCATCGAACATATTGCCACTGATGGCGTATTGGACGGCGGCATCCTCTACACGGCCGGAATGATAGAGGGCACCAGCATAGAGGTCGCGAGCCATATCGGCAAAAACGCTGCCCGAGGTGAGCGGATGTTGCTCCCATTGGGTGATGATGGCGGAATAAGCCTGCTGGCGGAAGAGGATGCGCAGGCGCAGGAGGGCATAACGCTCGGCCAGCTGTTGGCCACGATATTGGCTGGCTGTGGAGAGCAAGGAATTGAGCTGCTGACGATAGGCGTCAACTTCTTCGGGCGAGGGATAGTCCCACGGATTGGAGAAGATGGAGGTGGCCTGCAGATAGGCGACAAGGGTGTGGAGATAGTCGTTCACCTCCTTGGATTTGCGAGCCTGGCGGACAAGGGGGATAGAGAGCGTGTCGAGCTCGGCCAGGGTGACATCGGCCAGCTGGCGACTCTGGGCCACGGTGACTTTGACACCCAGCAACTGGCTCCAGGCTTCGGCCAACCGCATATCGTTGTTGCGCGCATAGTGCTGGGGGTTGGGGCAAAGGCGGAACACGTGCGCATCGTAGTTGGGCACTTCGGGGCCGCAAGCCCAGGCACGAACTGAGGCCAGGGCTAGAAGGATAAGCAGGAAGGATATTCTTTTCATAATGAATCAATGGCTGAAAGGTGATAGATGACTGTTTGCTGGTGGATGGTGCGGCTATGGGTGGAGAGCATTTTTTGCACCTGCCGGATTTGGGTGGGGTCGCTCTGCCAATGGCGCACCACATCGCCGGGAGCGAGATGGATATAGGGGCTGCCCTTGGCAACGGGGACATCGTGAGGCGCGATGACACGATAGGTGGTGGCGTTGATGGGCAGATAGCTATGGGGGTCGGAGAGGTTTTCGTTATAGAGAATACCGCGGAACTGATTGTGGTGGAAAAGGATTTTCCAATCGAAATTGGGATAGGCAGCACAAAGGGGAAGCCGATAGGTGGAGAGATGCTGGAGGTAGGGTTTCACATCTTCGGCATCGAGGATGGGATTTCGCTGAAGGTGGGGCTGGCGGAAATTGCCGGTGTTGTAAAGCATGAGCACACCATAGGTGCAAGGGGGAGCGGGCAAAGAGAGCTGATGCAGGCGGATGGTGGAGCTGAGGATGAGCGAGGTGTCGATTTGATGGGCCGCCTGGAGGAAGTCGAAGTATTGCTGCTGGGTGGAGGGAGTCCAATCGCAGTCGAACTGCACTTCGGTATAATGGAAGCCATGGGTGCGGGCCATCTTGGAGATGCGCTGCAAGGTGTTGGCTGCCATAACCCTGACATCGACCGGGGAACGGAAGAGGGTGAAGTCGATGAAGATGGTGGGAATGACGGTGAGCGAGGCGGGGATGGTGTCGGCGAAGGTGATGGTGGCGTTGGGGATGGGGCCTTGCTGCGATGGGACGATATCGAAAAGGCGGAGATAGAGTTTTTGGATATGCTGATGGCGAAGCCACTGACGCTGAGGTGGGGTGAGCTCGAAGGTGGTTTTCCAATAATAGACCCCTGGGGCGGGATTGGGCACACCTCCCCTATGGCGGCATGATGCCAGCAACAGCAGCGACAACAACAGCAATATCAGATTCCTGAATTTCATCTTCAGCCAAAACATATAATTTGCAAAGATACAAAAAAATGGTCAAACATCAACATTTTTTTTTGCAGAGGAGGGATGATTGAAGAATGAAAAAGAGGGCGTCCGATGACGGACACCCTCTTTATTATGTAGTGATTCTAATCAGCGAGGATTAGTGCAAGAAAGCAAGCAGGATACCTGCTGCCACAGCAGAACCTACAACGCCAGCCACATTGGGACCCATTGCATGCTGGAGGAGGTAGTTGGTGCGGTCGTACTCAAGACCTACGTTGTTGGACACACGGGCTGCATCGGGCACAGCGGAAACGCCAGAGTTGCCGATGAGGGGGTTGATCTTGTTGCCTTCCTTGAGGAAGAGGTTGAAGAACTTAACAAACAGAACACCGCAGAAGGTGGCGATGACGAATGAGAAGGCACCGAGGCAGAAGATCAGCACGGAACGGCCGGTGAGGAAAGAGGTGGCCTGAGTGGATGCGCCAACGGTGATACCGATGAGAAGGGTGCAGACGTTGACCACTGCGTTGGAAGCAACATCGCTCAAACGCTTGGTGACGCCAGACTCTTTCAAAAGGTTACCGAAGAAGAGCATGCCGAGCAGGGGCAGACCCGAAGGAACGATGAAGGCACAGAAGAGGAAACCAACGATGGGGAAGGTGATCTTCTCGAGTTTGGAAACCTGACGGGGGGTCTTCATGCGGATCTTGCGCTCCTTATCGGTGGTGAGGAGGCGCATGATGGGGGGCTGGATCACAGGCACAAGTGCCATGTAGGAATAAGCAGAAACTGCAATAGCACCCATCAGATCGGGAGCCAACTGGCTGGAGAGGAAGATGGCGGTGGGGCCGTCGGCACCACCAATGATGCCGATAGCACCGGCCTCATTGGGTGCAAAGCCAAGAGCCAAAGCACCTGCATAGGCTGCGAAAATACCGCACTGGGCAGCAGCACCGATGAGGAAAAGCTTGGGGTTGGACAGCAGGGCCGAGAAGTCGGTCATGGCACCGATACCTAGGAAGATAAGGGGCGGATACCAACCATTCTGCACACCATGGTAGAGGATATTCAATACTGAATTGGCTTCATAGATGCCTATCTTCAATCCGGGATAGAAGGGAATGTTACCCACAAGCATACCAAATCCGATAGGAACGAGAAGCAGAGGTTCGAATTCGAACCTGATGCCCAAGAAGATGAACGTCAGGCCGAAGAGGATCATGATAAGGTGGCCCCAGGTGACATTGGCAAAACCAGTGTACATAAGGAACTGCACAAGCTGGGTTGACAGAAAGTCGGCGAAACCACCAGTTGCTAATAAACTAAACATTTGTAATTAAGATTTAAAATTTTAGATTAAGAGCGGATGAGCATGAGACACGATTGGGTGAATGGCAATGCTCTAGGCTCTTAAACTCCTAATTAACTAACCAATAACGATAAGGTTCTGACCTTCGAGGACAGCGTCGCCTTTGCGAACGTTGACAGCGGTAACGGTGCCATCAACATCAGCTTCGATGTTGTTCTCCATCTTCATAGCCTCAAGCAGCACTACGCTCTGGCCGGCCTTGACGGTGTCGCCAACATTGACGAAAACGTCGAGGATGGTGCCGGGAAGAGGTGAGTTGAGCTTGTTGCCAGCACCACCAGCGGCGGGTGCGGGAGTGGAACGCTGAACTTCGCCAGCAGCAGCAGCCACGCGGGGAGCGGGCTTGGGGGTAACGATAGTGGTACGCGGTTTCTGGGCGCGCATCTCTTTGTCAACAGTAACGGTGTAAGCAGTGCCGTTGACTTCCATTTTCATTTCTTGGCCTTCGACTTCGTTGATGTTAACTTTGTACTCAGAGCCATTGATTTTGAACTTATATTCTTTCATTGTGTCTTGTTCTTATTTAATAGGTATTTCTATTAAAAGCCATTATTTTTTGTTGGAGAAATACTGGTTCATGTTGTAGAACTTAGCATTCCAAGGAGTCCATGCACGCTCAACCTTCTGGATGGTGATGACGGTGTCTTCCTCATCGTGGAGGTCTTGCTCATAAGCATAGATGGCAGCTGCGATGGCAGCATAAACTTCGCCATCAACGGCTTTGCTGCCTTCGGATACGGCCTTAGGAGCGTTGCCCTTGGCCTCTTTGCCTTTGTTCTCATTCTTCTCGGTCACCTTGCGGATGATAGCACCATAGCCAAGCATGATGAAGCAGATGCAAACGAGAGCGATGAACACTACGCAGATAGCCACCAAAGCCAATCCGCCACCATAGGGGTCGGCCTCTTTGATGCGCTCAGCTTGCTTGGGCACATGATAATGGAAGGTGGTGAGAGGAGTCATCGCATTGCAACCCTGGGCAAAGCTGAGAGAGTTGATGTTGTAGCCTACAGGAGTCTTGCCCACGAGGATGATTTCCTTGGACATGGGATTGACCTGGAAAGCATAGTGAGTGCAGGAAAAACCGTACTCAGCCACAGGCTTCTCGTACATTTTAAGGGTATCATCGCAATACATGAGCTGAAGAACTACCAGATAGCTGGAGTCGGTCTGAGAACTAACGAGTGCAAGCACATATTCGCCCATCACACTAACGGACTGGGGACGAAGGATGTTCTTGAGGTCGTGGCGACCCTGATACACATCGGTAGTAAAGCGGCCGGTACGCTGCAGAGTGTTGTCCTCGCCACGAACAAGGAAGTCGATGGCGCAGTCGATGCTGTCAACAACAACAAATGCATCATAGCCGGGCACGTAGCAAACAGGGTTGGCATGGAAATCCATGGGGGCCATGCAATGATGTGCGCAAGCAGAAGCCGCACCGTCGGGAGCACCTTCAGTGGCAGCAGGCTGAGCCACAACACTGCCAGCCATCATGAAAAGGCCAACGAATATTGCAACTAATTGTTTAGCTATTTTATTCATTTTGTTATTCAAAAAATTAGAAACAAAAACTATTTTTGGAATAAGCATATCGCTTATTCAGCGTGGTGCTGGCAAGCGTGCTCGCAACCTTCGTGCTGATGCTCGCAGCAACCTTCGTGCTGGTGAGCGCAGCAGGGCTGCTCGCCGGCCTTAGCCTTGCAGCAGTTCTCGGTGCCTTTGTTCACGCAAGTCTCACAATTATTGGCAGCGCAAGTGGTATCTTCGCAGGTGCACTCGTGTGCGCACTGGTGGTCGCAGTGGTGCTCGCAGCACTCGGTCTCACATGCAGAGTCGATAACCTCTTCATTAGCGTTATTGTTGTTGCAAGCAGTCATACCAAAAGCAAAAGCAGCTGCTACAAAAGCGGTCAAAAATACTTTTTTCATGATATTGTTATTTCTTGGGGATTAACCCTATTTATTTTTTATTTAATGAATACTATTAATATAATAGACGTGTAATATAATAGACGTGATGATGACAGAATACTACAGGGGGATGTTGCAGTGTTTCTTCATGGGCAGGCTGTCCTTCTTGGTGGCGAGCACCTGGAGAGCACGGATCACGCGGAAACGAGTATTGCGGGGCTCGATAACATCGTCGATGTAGCCGTATTTGGCTGCATTGTAGGGGTTAGCGAACTGGTTGTTGTACTCTTGTTCCTTCTCAGCAACGAACTTAGCCTTCTCCTCGGGATCGGTGAGTTCTTTGAGCTGGCGGCCGTAGAGAACCTCGGTAGCACCGCTAGCACCCATAACTGCGATCTGAGCAGTGGGCCAAGCGTAGTTGATATCGCTGCGGAGCTGTTTGCAGCTCATCACGATGTGAGCACCACCGTAGGACTTGCGGAGGGTGACAGTGATCTTGGGCACAGTTGCCTCACCATAAGCGAAGAGCATCTTTGCACCATGAGCGATAACGCCCTGATACTCCTGACCAGTGCCGGGGAGGAAGCCGGGAACGTCAACGAGGGTGACCAGAGGAATGTTGAAGGCGTCGCAGAAACGAACGAAACGACCACCCTTACGGGAAGCGTTGCAGTCGAGCACACCGGCCATAGCCTTGGGCTGGTTGGCAACAATACCTACGCTGACACCGCCGAAGCGAGCGAAACCAACGATCAGGTTGGGAGCGAATTTCTCGTGAACTTCGAGGAACTTGCCGTCATCAACGATAGCGTTGATGATTTCCTTCATATCGTAAGGAGCGTTGGGATTTTCGGGGATGATGCTGTTGAGGCTGTCCTCAAGACGGTCGATAGGATCCTGGGTGGGAACATAAGGAGCCTCTTCGAAGTTGTTGGAGGGCATGTAGCTAACGAGGTCGCGGATGAGGGCGATGGTATCTTCCTCGGTCTCGCCAACGAAGTGAGCAACACCGCTCTTGCTAGCATGAACCTGAGCGCCACCGAGCTTGTCAACGGTAACGTCTTCACCGGTAACGGTCTTCACCACCTTAGGACCAGTGAGGAACATGTAGCTGTTCTGCTTGGACATGAGGATAAAGTCGGTGAGAGCGGGGCTATAAACTGCACCACCTGCACAAGGTCCGAAAATAGCGCTGATCTGAGGAACAACACCAGAGGCGAGGATGTTACGCTCGAAAATCTCGGCGTAGCCAGCCAATGCGTTGCAACCTTCCTGAATACGAGCTCCGCCGGAGTCGTTAAGACCGATAACGGGAGCGCCGGTCTTCATAGCCTGATCCATGATTTTGCAGATCTTGAGAGACATGGTCTCGCTCAAGCTACCTGCAAAAACGGTGAAATCCTGTGCGAATACATAGACAGGACGGCCATCGATGGTACCATAACCAGTCACCACACCATCGCCCAAGAAAACAGTCTTCTGCTGGTCGAAATTGGTGCAACGATGGGTAAGGAACATATCGAACTCTTCGAATGAACCTTCATCGAGGAGAAGGGCGATACGCTCACGAGCGGTCAGTTTTCCCTGCTCGTGCTGTTTGTCGATGCGCTTTTGGCCACCGCCCATTTTGGCTTCACTTCTTTTATCAAGAAGTTCTTTTATCTTATCTTCAAATGCCATTTTAAAAAATGTGTTTGATGGTTAGTAATTTGGGGAATTGCCCAAGGTCTTAGCGGCCATGGCCTATCCCCAGATAATTCATGATTGTGAATTGCTGTTGATTATTTGCAGCAAAGTTCGGTGAGTACACCCATGGTGCTCTTGGGATGGAGGAAACCGATGTGGAGACCTTCAGCGCCATTACGGCTCTGCTGATCGATGAGGCGAACGCCCTTGTCAGCAGCATCCTTCAAAGCCTGGTCGGTGTTCTCTACACAGAAAGCGATGTGGTGCATACCACCCTTACCGCCGTTTTTCTCGATGAAGCCAGCGATGGTGCTCTCGGGGCAAGTGGGCTCAAGGAGCTCAATCTTTACTTCGCCGCATTTCAGGAAAGCGGTTTTTACTTTCTGGTCAGTTACTTCTTCAATTGCATAGCACTTGAGACCCATGACGTCTTCCCAATAACGGATAGCTTCGTCAAGATTGGTCACAGCGATACCGATGTGTTCAATGTGTGAAGGGGTCATAATAATAAATTTTAATATTTATAAATTAATTAATTGTTTATTTTTTCATTAAAACATTGTTTTACAGCGCATAGATAATATGCACTGAAAATACAAAGATACAAAGAATAATTGATTTGAAAAAAATTATTTTACCACACAATACAATTCAGCTGAAAATCTCACCTTTCAACTGCTGTTTATATGGTATTTTCAATAGAGCAAAGTAGTGGGAATCAAAGCCGATTCATGCATGCTGAAACGATGGAATCCACATCTATACCACAGTCTTTCTGCAACTGAGGTATGGGGCCATGTGTAACATAGCTATCGGGCAATCCCAAAATGGTGACGGGCAGGGATATACCACGCTCGGCATAATGTTCCAAAACAGCACTTCCCAATCCGCCTTTTTTCACGCCATCTTCCACCGTTACTATGCGACGGAAGCCTTGTTTGGCAATGGCGTCCAGCAGGTCGGTATCAATAGGCTTGAGATAACGCATATCATACACAGCGGCAGAAATCCCCTCCCCTGCCAATTGCTCGGCAGCCATGAGCGCAGAATTACCAATATGGCCAATGGAAATGATGGCAACATCGCTTCCTTCGCGCACACATCGGCCTCGGCCAACCGGCAGTTTCTCAGGTTTGTTTTGCCAATCGGGGTGCACACTCAACCCACGCGGATAACGTATCACCACGGCACCTTGGTCGGGCAACTGGGCGGTGTACATCATGTTTCGCAATTCATGTTCATCCATAGGAGCACAAATGGTCAGCCCTGGGATGGGGCGCAGACAAGCCATATCAAATGCTCCATGATGGGTGGGTCCATCATCACCCACCAAACCAGCACGATCCAAACAAATCACCACAGGCAAATGCTGCAATGCCACATCGTGGATTATTTGGTCGAAAGCACGCTGCATGAAAGACGAGTATATGTTGCAGAATGGGACCATTCCTTGTGCGGCCAAACCGGCCGAAAAGGTGACTGCATGCTGCTCGGCAATACCCACATCAAACGCACGAGAGGGCATCTTTTGCATCATTAGGTTGAGCGAGCACCCTGTGGGCATAGCGGGTGTGATACCCACTATCTTGGGATTCTTCTCGGCCAGTTCTATGATGGTGCGCCCAAACACGTCTTGATATTTCAAGGGTTCCCCGTTGGTGCTTTTCGTTATCTGATTGCCCGTTTCGGCATCAAACTTGCCTGGGGCATGGTATGTTACTGGATTTTTCTCGGCAGAACGAAGGCCCTTGCCTTTCTTGGTCACCACATGCAACAGTTTGGGGCCATTGATGGTCTTGAGCTTTGAGAGCACCTCTACGAGATGGTCGATGTCGTGGCCATCGATAGGACCGAAATAGCGGAACCCCAACGACTCAAACAGATTTGGAGCACCCAATGCCGCTGTTTTGGCCACAAACGTAGCTCGTTGGAAGAAATTGATTTGCTTTTGCTTCCTTCGGTCGGGAGAGTCAGAGTTGCCGCCTAAACGATTCCAGATTTTATCCTTTAACTGGTTATATTCGCGCGACGAAGTGATGCGCACCAGATACTTGCTCAATCCACCCACAGCCTTGTCGATGCTAATGCCGTTGTCGTTGAGCACAACTAGCATATTGGCTTTCGACACGCCCGCATTGTTCAGGGCTTCAAAGGCTTCGCCACCCGTCATCGAGCCGTCACCAATCACTGCTATATGCTGCCTACTGTGGTTGCCCTGGAGCGTAGAAGCTGTGGCCATGCCCAAGGCGGCACTGATAGAGGTGGAGCTATGCCCGGTGCCAAAAGCATCGAATACGGATTCTTCCATTTTGGGAAATCCGCTCAAGCCGCCATAGGTGCGAATGGTATGGAACTGGTCGCGTCGGCCAGTGATGATTTTGTGTCCGTAAGCCTGATGCCCCACATCCCACACCAGTTTGTCATCGGGTGTGTTGAAAACATAGTGAAGCGCCAAAGTCAACTCCACTGTACCCAAACTAGAGGCCAGATGGCCTGGGTGCTGAGAAAGAGTGTCTATGATATATTGTCGCAATTCTGTTGCCAGCGTTTTCAACTGCTCGCAATTCAATTTGCGCAAGTCTTCAACGTTATTGATTGTGCTAAGTAATTCTCCTGACATGATTTGATAGTAGCGGTAAAGTGTAAAGTTAGTATAGTGGCATGAACTTACAAGCCTTAGTTGGTCACCTTGTATCCGGGGGCCGATTTCTCAATGGGCTTGTCGAAGTCTTTGTTGAGTTTCTTGTTCTTGTCGCGGCCTTGGGCACCCTCACGCATAACCCATTTTCCATCCACAAACACGTATGCCAATTCTACTCCCGTGGGCACATAGTATTGAAACAAGCCTTCCATGCCATTCACTTGGGGGCCTACCTCATCAAAGATGATCATCTTCAACTTCTCGTCGGTAGTTTTGGTGCTGGGGCCTGAGGTGACGCGTTCGTTCACAGCGGCAGAGGTCCGAGCCGCTGTCACTTTCACTCGACTCACTCGCTTGGTATTCTTTTTTCCTTTCTTTCCTTTCTTGCCAGGCTTGTACTTGGGTTGAGCCGGGGCCACAGCACGCCCGCCCCCTTTACGCTTGGCACGGACGCGCTCCACTGTGCGAACATACTGCTCTTCATACCAAAGATTCACCATAGCATTGTGGGTATATTCAAGCACCACGCGGCGCAAGTTGCGTTCTTTCTTGAACAAGTTCTGTCCAAACTGGGGAGCACTACTGCTTGACTTGAAGCAAATAGGTTCAATCACTTTGCGCTGGGTGAGGTTGTCAACACCGCTCCACCCCAGCAGGGTGTAGAATGTTTTGCCGTCGTGAGACGTAGTGATCAATTCCTGATAAACAGCACCGAACCAATTGTCGAAGGTGAGAAGGTCTTCTTGTCGGTTGACAATTTCTTCCGACATATCATTTAGCTCGTACACATCATACTCGTCGGTTTTTTCGTTGAGAGATTGCACGAATCCAAAACATTCATATTCTCCCATATCATTAACCACGGGCCAGGTGATGATGCGGAATTTTTTGTCAGGAGCAGTCAACACAGACACTTTGTTGCCAAAGTTCCATTGAAACTTGATAGAATTTGGGTGGTTGAGTGCCTCATGGAAAAGATGGACAGCAGCCTCATTGGCATGGTAGCGCTGATTGTCGGTGGGGGCATTATACACGTCTTCGAATAACGCCAATAACTGCGATTGATAGTCAGACATCAGGGCTTTATCTTGAGCCAAAGAACTGGTGCTCAAAACAAATATAGCGACAACTATGGATAGAAACTTCCGCATACTAGTATTTTTAAAAGAAATTAACGACTATTTTTATCTTTTATTATTCAATATGCTAAAATATTTAGCAATTCACGCTTGGCCCACCACCCCTTCGGCAAGCCCCAACCACCAGCTTATGGTAATACGGATGCAATACAGCAGTTCTATAGTGGCTGTATAGTGGTTGTATAGCATTTCTATGGTGGGAGCATTGCCAGTGATAGAGCTTACACAATATTTACATCCACTTGCTGGGGCCCTTTTTTCTTCGGCTGGCACAATAAGCAGCAGATTTTCTCGTTAAGCAAAACAATATGAATAAAAATGTACAAACTATAATTGAGCAAGCCTGGGACAACCGAGAGATGCTCAAAGCAAGCGAAACCCAGCAGGCAATTCGCCAAGTGGTGGATCAGTTGGATCGTGGCGAACTGAGAATAGCAGAAAAAGTGGATGGATTGTGGCATGTAAACGAGTGGCTGAAAAAAGCCGTGATACTCTATTTCCCCATCAACCAGATGGAAACCACCGAGTGTGGCCCATTCGAATTCCACGATAAAATTGCATTGAAACACAATTATGCCGAGCAGCAAGTGCGAGTGGTGCCCCATGCCATTGCCCGACATGGTGCCTACCTTGCCCCTGGCGTTGTGATGATGCCATCGTATGTAAACATTGGAGCATACGTGGATAGCGGCACCATGGTGGACACGTGGGCCACCGTGGGCAGTTGCGCACAGATTGGCAAGAATGTGCATCTCAGCGGTGGCGTGGGCATTGGTGGTGTGTTGGAACCCGTGCAAGCAGCACCCGTCATCATCGAGGATCATTGCTTCATCGGCAGCCGATGCATCATCGTTGAAGGTGCCATTGTAGAAGAAGAGGCTGTAATTGGGGCCAACACGGTAATCACCGCCAGCACCCACATCATCGACGTGACAGGTCCCGAACCCATCACCTACAAAGGTCGCGTGCCAGCCCGCAGCATTGTCATCCCTGGCAGCTACACTCGCCATTATCCTGCTGGCGACTATCAAGTGAGTTGCGCCCTCATCATTGGTCGCCGAAGCGAGAGCACCGACAAGAAAACATCACTCAACAACGCCTTGCGCGAATACGGAATTGGAAATTGATAATATTATGAAAAAAAGCTTTTTACTCTTATCTTTTTGCCTTCTTTTATTGACTGTGGGATGCAGGAAAAACATGGACACTTTCCCATTCAAAGGCAAGGTGGTGGGATATGTCAACTGCACCATGTCCACTGCCACAATTTCAGAGATTGACTTTGGCTATGTGGTGGCCTTGACCATACCTGATTCGGTGGGTAATGCCTACACCAACGAAAATGGCACCAAGTACGACCACTGTGTTGTCATCTATCGCACCAGGCAACGCTGCCACGAAGGCGATGAAATAAGCGGCACCATGTATTTGGACGACGATTATTCCCGAGCTTATTGCAATTATCATTTCAACCTGGGTCTGCCCGAAGGTGTCTGCTACACACTCGACTAATTTACAACTTCTTCAACGCGCTCCATTTGCATCACACACCATGCTGCAAAGACTCTAAACACACGTCTGTTGAAAAAAAGCTTTGACAGACAGACAAAAAATCAAAAATAGTTATTATTTTTGCATTTTGTAATTAATTCAAATTATTCAATGAAATAAAAACACAACTATATGAAATTCATCATCAACAGCCTCCTGTTCTCCAAACAGATCTCCGCTATCAGCGGCGTGGTGTCCAACAACAATACTGTACCCATTGTCAACTGCTTTCACTTCCATCTGGATGAAGGGCTCCTCACCATTCGTGCCACCGACCTTGAGACCACGCTCGTCACCAAAATAGAGGTGGAAACTGGCGCCTTGTCAGGACTCACCGACATCGCCGTACCCGCCAAGTTGCTGCTCGACATCATCAAGAATCTTGATGACGTGCCCCTCACTTTCTCAGTGGACGACTCCAATTTCAGCATCACCATTTCTTCTGGCGAAGGCAAATACAGCATGGCAGGCAAAAACGCCGAAACCTTCCCCTCCATGCCCGAGGCTCGCGAGACTTCAACCATTATCATGCCCAGCAGCGTGTTGGTAAACGCCATCAGCATGACCACCTTTGCAGCATCCACCGATGAGATGCGCCCTCAAATGTGCGGTATCTTCTGCGAGATCAACGAAGAGTCCACCACTTTTGTTGCCACCGACGCCCACAAACTCGTCCGTTATCGTCGCCACGACATCAAATCCGATCAGCCTGTCAGCTTCATTCTTCCCCGCAAGCCTGTCAGCATGCTCAAATCTATCTTGGCTGGCTACAAAGAAGACGTAGAAGTGACCGTAGAATACAACCACGTTAACGCATTCTTCTCTTTCGACAACGCTTACATCATCTGCCGCCTCGTGGATGGCAAATACCCCAACTACGACGCAGCCATACCGAAAGAGAACCCCAACAAACTGACCATCGAGCGCAGCTCTTTCCACAGCACTTTGCGCCGCGTAGGTCTCTTTGCCAACCAGGCATCCCACCAAATCCGCCTTTCAATGCAGGCCCATGAACTGGAAGTAAGCGCCGAGGACCTTGAATTTTCCAACGACGCAAGCGAAAAACTCCCCTGCTCTTTCGATGGCGAACCTATGGAAATTGGATTCAACGCCAAATTCCTCACCGAGATGGTTCAAAATCTTGGCACCGAGCACATCATGATTGAGATGTCTCACCCCAGCCGTGCCGGCATCATCACCCCCGTCATCGATGAACCCGACACCCCCGAAGACATCCTCATGCTGGTCATGCCTGTAATGCTTGGCAACTAATCTCACCCAATAAAGAAGCATGAAACGAAAAATCAATCTTTGGGAAAACCATTCCTCAACGGTTTTGGGCATCACGCTGGTGCTGTTCTTGCTGGGAATGTGCATGCTGGTGGAATATCATTCCTACCGCCTCTCACATGACATGCAGGAGCGCATCACCTATAAGGTGGACCTTGAGCCCGAAACCTCAGATGAGGTGGCGCTAATACTCAAAACCAAAATTGAAGCGCTCCCTCAGGTCAAGCATGTTGACTATATCTCACGCGATAAGGCGGCAGAGATTTTCGCCGAAGACCTAAACGACGATTTTGTCAAGTTTATCGGATACAATCCTCTCTACCCCAGCTTTATGGTCAACCTCAAAGTTGACTATCTCCCCGAGATGCACCAAACCAGTCGCAACGAGATGATTGACCATTTCACCAATGAGGTGAACAAATTTGAGCATGTCACCGGAGTAGCCTATCAAAAGACCGTGGTCAGCGAGCTCAACAATGTTTTCTACAAAATCACTTGGTTTCTCGTCATCTTCATGGCATTGCTTTTCATCACCAGCATTCTTATGATAAGCAGCACCATCCGTATCTCTCTCTTTGCTCAGCGCGACACAATTCAAACCATGCAATTGGTTGGAGCCAAACGCCATTTCATCGCCCGCCCCTTTGTGTCTCGCAGCATTTGGTACGGCCTACTGGGTGCCCTCATTGCCATTGCCATATTGGCCATTACCTTGGGAGGAATCAATCAAACTTTCAGCGACATCAACATCCTCTCACAAGACCACAACCTCTGGTATGCAGGCCTTGCCTTGGCCGTTATCGTCATAGGCATCGTTCTCTCCTACCTCTCCACCCTATTCGCTATCAACAGACATCTCCGCAACAGCAGATAAATTATTTAAGAACATAAATTCACTCATATTATGGCTAAAGAATCCACCATCAAGGAAGAGGGAGAAAAGAAATTCTCCTTTGTCTTCGGCAAAATTAACTATATCATTATGATTGCGGGCCTTTTACTGCTCGCCCTTGGCTACTTGCTCCTTTGCGGCGGCGGTAGCGACGACCCCAACGTTTTCAACCCCGCCATGTTCAACACTCGCCGTCTCGTGGTTGCACCTATCCTTATCGTGCTCGGTCTCGTGGCAGAGATTGTGGCCATCATGTACAAAAGCAAAAAATAGCACCAAACAAATCATATCATGGATTGGTTACAAGCATTGTTACTAGGCCTTATTCAAGGACTTACTGAGTATCTACCGGTTAGTAGTAGCGGACACCTCACCATCGGTGCCAACCTCTTTGGGCTCAATGGTGAAGAGAATCTTGCATTCACCGTTGCCGTTCATGTGGCCACAGTACTCAGCACCATCGTTATTCTTTGGAAAGAAATCGTATGGCTTTTCCAAGACTTCTTTAAATTCAAGTGGAACGAGGGCACACGTTACATTGTCAACATCCTCATTTCTATGATTCCCGTGGCAATAGTAGGTTTCTGCTTCAAGGACAAAGTAGAGGAAATCTTCGGCAGCGGACTTACTATCGTAGGCATCTGCCTGCTCATTACCGCCACACTTTTGGCTTTCAGCTATTGGGCCAAACCCCGTCAGCGTGAGAGCATATCGCCGCTCCATGCATTCATCATCGGTATAGCTCAAGCCGTAGCCGTGCTGCCCGGTCTTTCCCGTTCTGGCAGCACTATAGCCACAGGTTTGCTGCTCGGCAATAAGAAAGAACGTCTTGCCCAATTCTCTTTCCTCATGGTCATCCCTCCCATCTTAGGCGAAGCACTCTTAGATGCCAAAGATATGGTGGAAGTGGGCGTTAGCACCGCCATGTCGGGTCTCCCCACCACCTCTCTTATCATCGGTTTCCTGGCCGCCTTCATCAGTGGTTGCTTGGCTTGCAAATGGATGATCAACATCGTCAAACGTGGCAAACTCATCTGGTTTGCTCTCTACTGTGCTATCGTAGGCATTTTGGCCATCGTAATGCCCATGTGCTAATCAATAATCACGAATTATCCAAAGGCATCTACCTACCCTAGATGCCTTTTATTATACCTCTATGACACAAGAAGAACTACTACAAGGACAAGTCTTGGTGATTGACAAACCCTATCAGTGGACGTCCTTTCAAGCCGTTAACAAGATAAAATCAGCCATTCGGCATCGCTACGACCTCAAAAAATTCAAGATAGGTCATGCTGGCACCCTCGACCCCTTAGCCACTGGTGTACTATTAGTGTGTGTGGGCAAAGCCACCAAACGTATTGATGAACTCCAAGCTGGAGAGAAAGTATATACGGGCACCATGGTGCTAGGTGCCACAACACCTTGTTTCGACCTAGAGCGACCCATTGATCACTACTATCCCTATGAACATATCACCATGGACGCAATCCAATCGGTACTCCCCCAGTTCTTAGGTGATGTCGATCAGGTGCCACCCATCTTCTCGGCAGTCAAAATTGGCGGCCAGCGAGCCTATTCTTATGCCAGAGAGGCCAAAGAGGGAGAAGAGATACCCTCCCCTACCCCAAAGAAAATCCATATTGCCTCATTTGAAATAACAGACTTTCGCCCTGGCACAACAGCCCCCTCTGAACCACTAGAAAACAACATTATTGCTGACAACACCCCTACTCACCATCTCTACGAGCATCCTCTCGGCACTGTTCCTACCCATTTGCCACAGTTGGACTTTCGTATCCGATGCGGAAAAGGTACTTATATTCGAAGCATCGCAAGAGATTTAGGTCTTTCACTCGAAAGCGGTGCATTTCTCTCCAAACTACGTCGCGAACAAGTGGGCGAACATACAATCAATCAAGCCATACAGCTTGATCAAGTTGATTCATTCTTGAATCAATAAATGCGCAAACCAATTCACAACTTAGCGGCATTGCTGTAAACTCTTTGCAGCAATGCTTGCGTGAGCGTTTCAGCATCACTTCTATGGGGAGTGAACACCGGCACTAGCTGACCATTGACAACATCAAATCGGCTAGAGCCCAAAGAATCAATGATATTGAGGCCATTCTTATATGCATGCATCACCACAGTGGGCGCATAACTACTGCTCAACACATTTCTACTGAAGCTGAATTGCGATGCATCCAATCTCAGCTGGGCCAACAGCGTAGCAGCAATATCACTTTGATTCATCATGACACTAATCTGCTTAGGACTTTTGACAGCACCCCCTAGCCAGAGCATCGGAATCCTTGCCACATCAACATCTTGTGGGATATGTCCTTGGCAGGCAACACCATGGTCGGGCACAATAATCAACAACAAATTTGACCATAATGCAGAATGCTTCAACTGCTGCACAAATTGAGCTATGCACGAATCAGCATAAGCAAAAGAATTGGCCTGCTGATCTTCCAATTTGGAATACGGCACTTCCCAAGGTTCGTGGCTGCTGAGTGTGAGGAATGTGGCAAAAAAAGGTTGCTCCAAATGTGCAAAATGGTCGATAGAGAGAATATACTGGTCGTCTATCCCCCACTTGCTTGTAACAGGGCTGTTGAAATCATTCATACCCAACACTTGAGTGTATCCTGTTTCAAAAAGATAGCCTCGCATATTGGTAAAATTGATATCGCCACCATAGAAAAAGCCAGACATATATCCCTCTGCCTTGAGTGATTTGGCCAACGAAGGAAGATTGCCACATCTTCCACTCATTTTCATCAGCGAGGTAGTAGGCAATCCGGGTATGCCATTCAATAATGACACCAATCCCCGATCAGTTCGGAAATTGTTGGCATACAGGCTTGAGAAAAACACACCTTCTTTCTTCAGTTGCACAAAATTGGGTGCCACCTGTTCGTTTTCGCTCATCAAAGAGCCTCCACCCTCCCAAACCAGCAAAATAATATTGGGTCGGCCATCGGTGAGCAGGGTATCCAAGATATCGGCCGAACTCTTGAAAACATTATCAGTCAGTTGCTGCACCTTATCCTGGCTGAAGAACTGCATCTCATGTGCCAAATCCTCGCTTTTTGAAAGCGAATGAATGAAATTGAACATAGGATTTAGCGCGGCATGATTGAGATAAGGTGTTTGCGAGTAATAAGCATAACTGGGGTTGGCCGTAGATTCACTCACCCCCCCGCGCATACCCACACAAGACAAAGCCAACAGCAATAAGGCAACCAAGGGCGATACCCAACGATTCTTTGGTGATTCCACCATCTCCGGTGTGATCCTACGCAATAACTTATACTGCAAATAAGTAAGCACGCCTATGGCCACCACCACTACTGCCACCACCCACCATGAAAGGCTGGCCAGCATATCTTTGGGGCTTTTCACGTATATCAAGTCGGCTGCATCAAGCTTTGCTCCCCAATAATAATACAATATCGAGTCGGCCAAAGCCACCAATGTCATGAGCAACGCCACTATCAGATACCACCACCCCAACACTTTGCGCAGAGGAAATCGTTTAAAGAAGGAAGAAACCAACAACACAACCAACGGCACGACCAACAGATAAGAGGTCATCACCAAATCCAACCGCAAACCATGCCATACTACATCCACTAGATCTGCAACCATAAAGGTTCCACCGTAGGAGTGGTTAATAAACATGAAGAGACCCTTCTGCAGAGCGAAGAGTCCCATCATGATAAATAGCAGCTTTATGATAAAAAGTATTCTTTCTTTCATCAGAATCCTGCACTAGAACCCTTCAGGATTCTGCTTTTGCCAATTCCAGCTGTCGCGAACCATTTCATCAATGCCATATTGAGCCTTCCAACCCAATTCCTTTTCGGCCTTGGCCGGATTGCTATAGCAAGTGGCAATATCGCCAGCACGGCGAGGCTGAATGCTGTATGGAACATCCACGCCATTCACACGAATGAAAGCATTCACCATGTCAAGCACACTGTAGCCATGGCCTGTGCCCAGATTGAAAATATCCAAACCACACTTACGCTCAATGGCTTGCAGAGCACACACATGGCCCTTGGCAAGGTCAACCACATGGATATAGTCGCGCACACCTGTGCCATCAGGGGTGTCATAGTCGTTGCCAAAAACGCCCAACTCCTTACGCTTTCCTACTGCCACCTGAGTGATATAAGGCATGAGGTTATTGGGTATGCCATTGGGATTCTCGCCAATGCGGCCACTTGGATGAGCACCCACAGGATTGAAATAGCGCAAGAGCACCACATTCCATTCGGGGTCAGCCTTCTGCATATCCATCAGCACCTGCTCAAGCATACTCTTGGTCCAACCATAAGGGTTGGTGCACTGTCCCTTGGTGCAGTTTTCACTGATAGGAATCTCCACCGGGTCGCCATATACCGTGGCCGACGAAGAGAAGATAATATTCTTGCAGCCATGCTGACGCATCACATCCACCAAAACCAAAGTACCCGAGATATTATTCTCATAATATTCCCAAGGTTTTGCCACACTCTCGCCTACAGCTTTCAATCCAGCAAAATGGATGCAAGCATCAAAACGATGTTCGCTCATCAATTTGCTGAGAGCCTCACGGTCGCGGATATCCATCTCATAGAAAGGAATAGCGTCAATACCAATAATCTGAGCCACACGACGGAGCGACTCGGGATTAGAATTGGACAGATTATCAACCACCACAGCAGTATGGCCAGCTGCGTACAGCTCAATCAAAGTATGAGAGCCAATAAATCCAGCTCCACCAGTTACAAGAATATTCATATTACATTACTTTTTTTACTGCATAAACGCAAAAAACGCTTTTATATTATATAAGGCAAACATTTTTGCCTCCCCAAGAGAGGATTCACAATACCGAAGTGGGTAGGAACTCAAAATGCGTATTTCCAAAACACAAACACTAGCGCAGCAACCGCAGCAATAATGCAGCCAACCGTGACCAAAGGTCTCAGCATGGAAATAATAAAATCCAAAAACTCATTCCTCGATTTATCCTTTTTAGCCTCTTCAAATTCCTTAGTCATCTTATAGCAGTTTTTTAATTAATACCTCCTGCAGCAGTATGTTAGGTGTGTAGCCCTCCCCAACTCCTGCCCTTATCATTTTGCAAAGGTACACTTTTTTTCACTATTCCGATGCTTTTTCTCCACATTTTTTCCAATGCCCTTTAGGCGGATCGAGAAAGCATGCAATGCAACCCCAACTTAAGACCAACCCGAGTCTTAACTTAAGGCAGAGCTAAGCCTTAACTTAAGACAAACCGCAGTCGTAACTTACGACCAAGCCAAAGCGTAAGCATAGGTTAGACCAAACCCAAAGCATCAATCGGTTTAATCGAAAGCAACGGCACATAGCAGCCGCTACAGAGCACCATCATCACTCACCTTTCTTTTATCGTTAAGATGCTCCAATATTCTGCCCAGATGATATTCCACCACTTTATTCTCTTCATCAAACACTATATCTGTTATCTGAATCAGCGCTGTCTCCCTATCGGTGGCATAGCCCACGCCAAGCCTCAACACATCGTAGGGGCGCAAGTAACGCTTTCCGTCAGTCGGGTCAAGATAAGTGTACCTACTGATTGTAGTTTGTTTCAATTGCCTGTATTCAACAGTTTTCTCGCCACTCATTATTTCATCAAAATAGCGTCTCTCTATGGGCAATGTCAGCACTCTTAGCCCAGTCAAATCATAGCGCGATCTTTCCACTCTCACCACACGCTCCAAACATTGCATCTCGGCATTGTACCTATAGTTCACAATGCTTCTATCCACTATTTTTTTCATTATTGCATCCACCACAGCCAATGGTGCCACATACCATTCTTTCGGTTCGTGCAGTTGACCTTTCAAATCCTTCACCTTTACATGAAACCGAGCCGCTTCAAGCACTTGATGAACCAATCCTTCAAACATCTGTGAGTTCATATTCACCACCTTGTAACTTGCCACAACTTCCACCTCGGCCATCAGATATGTAGGATCTTGCGCTGCGTTAGCAATTCTTTCCTCCACCGTATTGGTTGTGAATCCTATCTTGAACAAGTCTTTCTGACTGGCTATAGCTGCCACTTGAGACAATGAACGAAGAACATAGATGAACCCCGTAACCTGGTCGTCCTTGGTCAGATCAGCATTCTTTGCAAGTGATGCATTCTGTTCTTCCACGGTGTTGGTGATTATGTAGCCATTCAGCGACACATTCTTTCTCAATGTCGATAAATATTCGTCCTGCTCAGTTCCATTTTCATAAATACAGCGAGTTCTTGCATTCTGCATACCGTTGGAACCTTTTGAATACTTGCCGATGCTTTCCAAATAAACAACAACACCATCCACCACATAGAAATTGCCTTCGCTGAAATTCGCTGCTTTGCCCGACTTCAGCAGCAGCCGTTTGCCCTCTTTCAGTTCTTGTCGCACTTGGGCAAACAAAGGCTCATAGTCCTCAAAGTTCTCACAATGTTTCTTGTGCGCCACATAGTCGGCTTTTTTCTTCCCTTTCATCACCTTTTGCATGTCATCCGGAAAATCAAACAAGGCAGCTTGTGTCTCGTCAATTTCCAACAAAGGATCATTCAAAATATCGTCAATATCCATGTGCTACAATATATGATTTGTGTCGTAAGGTTCCAACAATTCTTTTTCTTTGCGCAATGCTGCCAAGGCTCTGCACAATATCATTTCTGCCAAACTGCCATCGCTTTGTGGTTCCCTACCATTCTCTGCCATCCATTCTGCCACAACCTGCAACTTTTGCACCTTGTGGTCATTGGCAGTCAGTGGTTGGGGCTTGGGTTTCACATCGGCCAGCAGCGGGTCGGCAAATATGTCTAATAGTTCTTGAGGCCAATCCATAATCATTCTTCATTATAGTCCAATCCCATCATTTTTCTTATCTTCAAATTCTTCAGCTTCTGATATGCAGCTGCCAATTCTCGCACCTTGGGGTCGGGGTCGTCCGACGATGGTCGCTTGCCGTCATGCTCTGCCACATATCGTTTGTAAGGACCCTGAAACAGCACTATTGCCTGCTCCAAACTCATATCAATTTTCATCTCAGCCAGCGTGTCTTGTATCACCCTTAGCACCTCGGCATCCACATTCTTCGACAATATCTCGTATGCTCGCTGGAATGGGTTGATGGACTCAATCAGATTGATGCTCAACTTGTTCAAATCTATCAGCCGATTGCTCAGTTTCAAGAATCGGTTGCCTTCACTCTCTTGCTCACCATCATCAAGCATACTCACATCTATGGCATTGCCCTCTTTATCCACCACCTCGTTGCCTTTAAACAATATGCTCAGCATTGCCCTGTGCGACACAGCTTCCACATCATCGGCCGATAACTCTGGATAGGTTTCGCGCACTATCTTAGGTATCAACACCTTGGTGATTGTCTCGGCAGTAGTGTTGCCGCTTATGGCTTTCTGCACTTGCACATTCTGCAATATAGTGGCCATCAAGTCATCCAGTTGTTCGTCCACAATCTGCTTGGCCTTCACGCTACCCAAGGGTTTCAAACCCTCTACCACCACAGTGCCCACGCCTGCCATTCCTTCGTGTGCCTCAATATCTTCCAGTGAGGTCTTGAAATTCCACCGCGGAGCCATCACCTGTTCCATCAGCAGCGAGGCTGTGATGGCTTTCAGAAAATCGTTCACCGCCACTTTCACATCGGCCTGTTCGGCATCGGGCATAGCAATCATGTTGGCAAAGCGGGCCGTGGTCTTGCCTTCGCAGTCGCGTGTGCAACGACCTATTATCTGCACCACCTCGGTCAGCGACCCTCTCACCCCTACCGTCAGACACATCTCGCACCATGTCCAGTCAAATCCTTCTTTGGCTGTGCCCAGGGCAATGATGATGTCCATGTCTTCAGCTCGGGTCATATTCTGCAGATAGCCATACACATGATTTCGCACTTCGGCCGAATCTTCCACCAAGTCAGCCACTTTCAGCAGCCGCCCGTCGGGGGTGCGCAGCTGATAGATGCCATTGTCGTTGCTCACCTCGGTTCCAATATAGCTCATGATGTCGGCCACTTCTTGATATTTCGACCCCGTGCTGGCACGGCTGTTCACGTTGGGTATATGGATAATGGTTTTCTTGGTAGTGTCCAACACATCGCCTATGTGGTCGAGATACGAGCCCGAATAGAAATGATACCCCAGCACCAATTTCTTCATATATTTGTATCCGTTCAACTGCTGATAATAGTTGTAGGTCACTGGGGTAAATCTTGACTCGTCTTCGGCACGTAACACCGGCACACCATCACCGCGGAAATACGACCCCGTCATAGCCACAATATGGCCAGTAGAGTTGTTCATCACCCTGCGCACTATGTCACCCAATCCACTCGCCTCATCGGCACTCGTATGGTGAAACTCATCTATGGCCAGCAGACAGTTGTCAAACTGGTTGTCATCTATCTGTTTCATACCATTGCGCAATGTAGCATGGGCGCACACCAATATGCGTTCCGGGCATTTGTCGCTCATAAACTCGCAGAATCGGCCTGCCTTGTCGCGCTCGTTTTCCACATCACACAGGTTGAAGTATGGCTTCACTTTCCAATCATCAAAAAAGCCGTAAGGTTTCAATTCTGTGTCTTTGAACGAGCGGCCAATGCTCTTTTC